>JAXEOR010000001.1:0-2812 GCA_034117945.1 Clostridia bacterium
AATAAAACCTCTTTCGGCCGGCCGGAAAACTGGAAGTGTGAGATTCCCGTTAAGCCGGGCGGAGAGCAGCATGTGGGCATTTTGAAGAATTTCGCTTCTCATATTCTGGAGGGTACCGAGCTGCTGGCACCGGGCGAGGACGGTATTTTCGGATTGACCATTTCAAACGCCATTCACTATTCTGCATGGACCGGCGGCTGGGCGGATTTGACCAACTTCCCTCATGATGAATTTTATCAGCTGCTGCAGCAAAAAATTGCTTCCTCCACATTCAAAAAGTCGGAAGGAAAGAGTGCCGTTGAGGCGGATATGTCCAACACATTTTAAAAGAAATTTCTTGACTGTATGTCTTTTTTGACCTTCGGCCAAAAAGGCATACGGGCGGGTTCTCTCTTGTCATTTCTAACCCTGCCGATAAGAGAGTAAGTGTGATTTTTGAGCCGATGCAGGGCGGCGGAAGGGAGATAAAATGGATCGGAAAATTGGAGCACAATTGTACACGGTAAGAGAATTTTGTCAGAATGCTCAGGACTTTGAGGAGACCTTGAAAAAGCTGTCTGCCATTGGTTATAAGGTGATTCAGCTGTCTGCCATCGGAGATATTCCTGCGGAGACCATTCGGGAGCTGTGCGACCGCTACGGCATGACCGTTGCCTGCACCCACAGAAGTCTGCAGGACTATACCGACCGGATGGACGAAATGATTCACTATCACAAAACCGTGGGGGCGAAGGTGGCAGGCTTGGGCTGGATGGCTCAGGAGCTGCGCTGCGATAAGGAAGCGCTGATGAACACCATTGCAATGTTCAACCGTTTTTCAGAGCAGCTGGGTGAGCACGGCCTGCGGTTTGGCTATCACAATCACGCCTTTGAGTTTTCGAAAATTGAAGGCAAAATGGTGATGGATTATCTGATTGAATACGGTAAATTTGACTTTATTCTGGATACCCACTGGGCATCCTATGCAGGGATGGATCCCAGCGGCCTGATTCAGAGACTGGGAAAACGGGCCAGCATGATTCATTATAAGGATCTGTCTGTGGATATGACCGGCAAGGTGGAAATTGCAGAGATTGGCCAGGGCAATCTGGATTGGGATAAAATCATTGCTGCCAGCAAGGATTGCGAATATGCTTTGGTGGAACAGGACACCTGCAAGGGGGATCCCTTTGATTCTCTGAAAATCAGCTATGACTTTTTAACGAAAAAAGGATTTGAATAAAATGAAAACGGGATGTGTGGTTGGCTGCGGTGCCATCGGTCCGGTTCATGCGGAAGGCATCCGGTTAGCGGAATTCGGCCGGCTGGGCGGGATCTGTGACATTGATGCGGGGAAGAGAAATAAATACTGTGAGCAGTATGGAGTGAAGGGATTTTCCTCCTTTGATCAGGTGCTGTGCGACCCTGAGATTGACGTGGTTCATATCTGCACGCCTCATTATTTGCATGCATCCATGACCCGGGAGGCACTTTCAGCGGGAAAGGCGGTTGTGCTGGAAAAGCCGGCGGCAATATCCAGTTGCGAGCTGCGGGAGCTGGTTTCCTTTGTGGAGGAAAACGGGTACCGGGATCGGGTGATGATCATGCTGCAAAATCGGAGAAATTCCTGTGTGCAGGCCTTGAAAAAGCTGATGAAGTCGGAACAGGAGCTGGGTGCCCTCAAGGGCATTGCCGCCCATGTGACCTGGTGCCGGGATGAGGCCTATTACGATTCCGCTGCCTGGCGGGGCACCTGGACCTACGAGGGAGGCGGCCTGCTGATCAACCAGGCGGTGCATACCATTGATTTGATGCTGTGGCTGGGGGGAGCAGTGAAGGAAATTCGAGCTGCGGCCTCCAGGCGGGCGGTGACTAACATTGAGGTGGAGGATACGGCGGACGCTCTTGTGCTGTTTGAAAACGGCGCAAGAGGTGTGTTCACCGCAACCAACGGGTACGGCACTACTGTACCTGCCATGCTGGAGCTGGAATTTGAGAAGGCGCGGTTCCGCTATGCGGATCAGGCTTTGTACCGGATTGAGGGACAGGATATTTCCATTGTATGCCGGGATGATCTGCAATTTCGCGGAAAATCCTGCTGGGGGAACGGTCACGCAAGAGTGATTGACGATTTTTACCGTTTTCTGGAGGGCTCCGGCGGACAAATGATTCCCATAACGGAAGCGGTTCCTGCCATGGAATTTGTGTTTGAGGTGTATCGCCAGGCCTTTGGAAGAGAATAAGCTTGTTTAGCAAAAAGCCGTGCAGAACTTTTGATCAGTTCTGCACGGTTTTTTGTGTGCTAAGAAGCAGATGCCGACTTTGGGAATGTGTCACGGCGAAATCTGATATTTTTTTCGGAATTGCAGAGGGGTGCAGGATTCGTATTTTCGGAAGGTCTGACAAAAAAAGGAGAAGCTGCTGAAGCCCGTCTGCATGGCAATATCGGAGATGGAGGTTTCTGTTTCCAGCAGCTGTTTTTTTGCCTGGGTCAAACGGCACTGGATCAGGTATTGCGTAATGGTCATATTGGTGTAGCTTTTGAAGGAACTGCAGGCATAGCTTTTGCTTAAATGAACCCCATGGCACAGGGAATCGATTGTAACATCCTCTTTCAGATGCTCGTTAATATATTTCATAATATCTGAAATATGCCGGGGGTAGTTATAGGAACTTTGAAACTCACGGGTATACAGCAAAACCAGAAGCTCTGTCACGTGAGCGGTCAGCAATGCGTCTGTATAAAAATCGGGATGTGTTTCTGCATTGTGAATTTTTTGAAACAGGCGGTCGATCTCAAGGGTTGTTTCATAATCAAAGACCCGATAATAAT
>JAXEOR010000002.1:0-5313 GCA_034117945.1 Clostridia bacterium
GTGCCGGCGCAGGGCGGCGAAAGGAGAATACTATGTTATACAGTGAAAAAGTGATGGATCACTTTGCCAATCCCAGAAATACCGGCGAGCTGGAGGACGCGAACGCCATCGGAGAGGTTGGCAATGCAAAATGCGGCGATATTATGAAGATTTATCTGAAAATTGAGGATAACATCATTCAGGATGTGAAGTTTAAAACCTTTGGCTGCGGTGCGGCAATTGCCACCAGCAGCATGGCCACCGAAATGATCAAAGGAAAAACCGTGGAGGAGGCCTTGCAGCTGACCAACAAGGCTGTGGCAGAGGCGCTGGACGGGCTGCCCCCTGTGAAAATGCATTGCTCCATGCTGGCAGAGGAGGCGGTGCATGCGGCCATTGCGGATTATTATAACAGACAGGGCATTCCCTTTGAGGCGAAAAAGCCTGCCTGCAGCGGCTGCTGCAATAGCTGCGAAGTACATCACGAGGAATAAAGTAAGAAAAGCCTGGATCAATCAATAATATCCGGGCTTTTTGTGTATCAGAAATCACTCCGCTTGGAGAAAGGGGAATGGAGGGTGAAGGGCAGGGGTTTTACCTGGATCATTTTACTGCTGCTGATGCTGATCTGCGGCGCCCTTTTGCTGACCGATCAGCAGCTGCTGACGCCTCAGGGGCTGGTTTCTCATTTGCCCCGCCGGCCGGTTGCTGCGGCCGCCTTGCTGCTGCTTCTTTACTGTTTGAAAAGTCTTACCCTGTTTTTTCCCGTTTTGGTGCTGCAGGCCGGAGCGGGACTGCTGTTTCCCCCATGGCAGGCGCTGGCGGTGAACATGGCGGGAACGGTGCTGTCTATCGGTGTGTCCTATTATGCAGGCCTTTTCTGGGGAGGAGGATGGCTGGAGCGAAAGCTGCAGCGTTACCCCAAGCTGAAAAGCCTGACGGAAAAGCAAAAGCATCATGTGTTTGGCTTAAGCCTTCTGCTGCGCCTGCCGGGGTGCTTTCCCATGGATGTGACGGGGGCTTATCTGGGGATGCTCCGACTGTCCTTTTTGCCCTGTTTTTGGGGCAGCTTGCTGGGGCTGGTGCCTCATGTGCTGCTGGGCACCTTTTTAGGGCTTACCCTTCGGCAGCCCGGCTCCCCGGGGTTTTGGATCGGGGTGAGTCTGCTGGCCTGCTTTTCCTTGATTTCCGGGGTAACGCTGTACTGGTACCACAAAAAAGAATCCTAACCGGCCGAGAAGAGAAAACAAAAAAGCCGGGGTCAAAGGGTGGTTCCCTTTGACCCCGGCTTTTTTAGGAGAGAGGGTCTCCCCCCTTAATTGTATTGTATCTGATTCTTATCGTAAATGATCATAAGTCCTTTTAAAAGAAGCCGGTCGTCTATTATAATATCGGTTCTTGAGCAGAAGGGGATCACGTCTCCGGCAAATTCCCCGGTGGCAATCAGGGTGCAGGGTCGGCCAAGCTCCTCCTCTATTTTGCACACAACGCCGTCAATAGCGGCGGCGGTGCCGTAAATCATACCGCTTTTTAAGCAGTCTGCCGTGTTGGAGGCAATCAGCTTTTTAGGCGGTGTTAGGCTGATCTGCGGCAGCTGGGAGGCCTGACTTGTCAGAGCATCCAAGGATAATTTCACCCCCGGCAGAATCATCCCCCCGATCAGGCATTTTCCCTGATCAATCACAGAAAGGGCGGTGGCCGTTCCCAGATCAATCACTATGCCGGGACAGGGATAATGATTGACTGCCGCAACAGCGTTGACCACTCGGTCGCTGCCCAGCTGCGCCGGATTGTCCAGCATGATTTTCAGCCCGTTTTTGATCCCCGGGCCAACCACCATCACCGGCTTGTTCAGCAGCCGGGTCATGGCCTCCTTCACCGTAGGCGTTACAGAGGGCACCACCGAAGAAATAATGCCGCCCCGGAACTGGGAGGGGGAAAAGCGGTTCAGCTCCAGCACTGTTTTGATCAGCACAATATAGTCTAGAGCCGTTGCATCCCGCGTGGTAGAGATCCGGTCCAAAAACCATATTTTCTCCTCCTGAAAGCAGCCGAGTAAAATATGAGAATTTCCGATATTCACAGCTAAAACCATAAAACTCCTCCAAAAAAATTTTCATGGAAGGCCTTGTTAAATCAGCTTTGCCTTATGCAGGGCGGTTCCCACCGCTCCGGTGATCAGGGTAGAGGCAGCCATTTCAAACACTGCGTTAATTCCCACAAAGGTGCAGATAAAGGCGATCACGTTTCGCCCGCCGATCAATTCCTGCATATATTCCGTGTTCCCGAACAGCAAAATCAATGCAGCCATGAAAAACACGGTGTTGAGCAGGGCGGAACAAAAGCCTGTGAGAAAGCATGAGGCATACCGGCCGGTGATTTTCTTAAACCATTGATAGATAAATCCCAGCAAAAAGCCATCAAGCACACGGGGCAAAAAGCGCTGCAAAAACGCTAACAGAGGGTTGATGGAAAAAAGAGCCGCCCCCATGGCGCTGGTTCCTCCCACGCCGATGCACTGCAAAAAGCTTGTCAGCCCAAAGACCGCACCAGCCACCGCTCCGCCCACAGGGCCAAGCACAATAGCCGCTATGGCAACCGGAATGATGTTGAGCGTTATGGCTAGGGGGCCTATATTCAGGTACCCCAGCGGGGTGTACGCCATCAGCAAAAGAATGGCGATCAGCAGGCTCAGCAGCACCAGCTGCTTGGTGTTCAGTTTCGTTTTCATCGTAAAAATACCTCCTTGTTATTATTCCTCTTAAGAGGATACAATACAATTTCTTACATGATATCACAGTTTTGCCGAAAAGTCAATAAAATGCTCCACCTTTTTTGGATTCTAAGACCGGAGCCCGGGTTAGTTGGAGTAAATGTTTTGGGAAATCTCTTGACAAGGGAGAAAATCTATAATACAATGATTACAATACCAACGAAACAACAAAAAGGAGGAATTCCCATGGTTCAGTATAGAAAGGCCGTTGCCTCGGATCGGGACGAGATTTTGGATTTGATTAATTATGTGTTCAGCTTTGATCATTGCCCTCATGATTTTAAAAAGCGGGATCCAAAGCGTTACGGCAGCGACTATCCCTTTTGGGAGGAGCATTATGTGGCAGAGGAGGAGGGCAAGCTGCTGGCTACCCTGTCTGTCACAAAACGGGACTGGCACGGCATGAGCTGCGGGCATGTGGGTCAGGTGTGCGTGCATCCCTATCATCGGGGTCGGGGCTTTATGAAGGTGCTGATGAACATGGCCATTGAGGATATGGAGCGGGAGGGCTTTGTGTTTGCCGAGCTGAACGGCCTTCGCCAGCGGTATGAGTATTTCGGCTTTTCCCAGGGCGGCGTTCGGTACAGATGCACCGTCACCCCCACCAATCTGCGGCATAAGCCGGCAGTCTCGGGCTCAGATTTGTCTCTACTTCCGGCAGAGAAGGGCTCCTATACGGTGCAGAAAAACGGAGCCACAGCCGGCTTGATTTCTCCCAATCAGATTATTCTGGGAGACGAGGCGGATCTGCCCGCCGTGCTTTCCCTTTATTTTGATGTTTCCGGGCAGCAGGAGTATCAGTGCACCCTATCTCCTTATCACAAGGAGCGGCTGCGTATTCTCACCTCCTTTTGCGAGGAGATTTCCCTGGAGCAGTCCATGCAGTACCGGGTGTTCCGGTTCCGGGATTTGATTACCCAATGTCTGGAGCAGAGAAAGGATTTGTGGGACGGAGCGGTTTCCTTTGCCCCTGAGGGGGAAAGCCCCTTTACCGTAAGGGTATCCCAAAAGACCTTGCAGGTGGAGGATTGTTCTCAGCCCCAGCCCCAAACAGACCGGCTTACCCTGCAAACCCGTCTGCTGGGTCTGGTTCCCTCCTCCTTGCTTCCGGAGGAAATGGCAAAAACAAATTGGTTCCCCCTGTCTCTTTAAACAGGGCTGACTGCAACAAAAACTGCTGTTCCGAGAAACTGCGGACGGCAGTTTTTTTGCACCTCAAATGCCCGTCATTGCTTGACAAATCAGAGCGGATGTGGTATCCTAGGAAGGAGAAGAAAACCACAGAAAGGGAGGATTGCTATGGAGCAGAGAGTGACCATTCAAAATAAGGAGCTTACAGTGGAAATCAGCTCCCTGGGGGCTGAAATCAAAAGTGTGAAAAAAGACGGTGTGCAGATGATGTGGAGCGGAGATCCGGCTGTGTGGGATGGAGTGGCACCCATTTTGTTCCCCATTTGCGGCAGCTTGAAGGAGGACAAATATCAGTACGAGGGGCGGGAGTATACCCTGTCCAAGCACGGATTTGTCAAATATACCCTTTTTGAGGTGGAGTCTCAGTCCCAGGAGCAGGTGGTTTTTGTGACAAGATCCAACGAAAAAACCAGGGAAAGCTATCCCTTTGATTTTGAATTCCGGGTTGCCTTCCGCCTTTCGGGCAGCACCCTTTCGGTGGAATATGGGGTGAAAAACTGCGGCAGGGAGCTGTATTTTTCCCTGGGTGCTCATGAGGCCTATGCCTGCCCGGAGGGGATTGAGGAATATGCCCTTTTGTTCGATCAGGAGGAAACCTTTGATTCCACTCGTCTGGAGGGAAGTTTGATCCGAGAGGACACCATCCGGGTTTCGGAGCCTTCCCGCCTGTTGCCCTTAAAGGAAAGCTATTTTAAGGAGGACACCCTGGTGTTTCAGCAGCTGAAATCCAGAAAAGTGACGCTTGCGCATCAAAACAGCAGCAAAAAAATCACTCTTTCCTTTCCGGGGCACGATTATTTTATGGTCTGGCACAAGCCGGGCGGACGCTATATCTGTCTGGAGCCATGGTGCGGCCTGCCGGATGAGGTGGGCTCAAGCTATGATTTTACCCGGAAAAAGGGAATCATCCGCCTGACCGACGAGGCGGTCTATTCCCATCAGATCACCTTTGAGCTTTAAAGATGGAAAACAGATACCCGGCAGAAATTCTGCCGGGCTTTTTGTTGAAGCAAATCAAAGGACGGGTGCCCGGTTAGGGCATTTCCTCCTCCGGGAGATCGTCTGTCATTTTTTCCAGGATTTCCTTCGGGTAGGCTGACCTTTCCTGTGCATAACATTTCTTGAATTCTGTGGGCGTTTTGCCCACAATTTTTTTAAACATACGCAAAAAGGTGGGATAATCGTTATAGCCGGACTGCAAAAAGGCTTCCTTTGGCGTGGCAGTTTCGCTGTGCAGCACATTTCTGGCCTTTTGAATTCTGCAATGACTGATATATTGCTTGAGAGTGAAGCCCGTTTGCTTTTTGAAGGTGCTGCACAGATATTTTTCTGTCACAAACAGCTGCTGCGCCACATCCTGGATCAAAATA
>JAXEOR010000003.1:0-9500 GCA_034117945.1 Clostridia bacterium
ATATGGCCCACCGCAAACGGCACCGCCACCTATGGCCGAACGAAGAAAAAAGGCAGCCCGCGGGGAGAAATTTTCGGCGGTCTGCCGGCGTTTTTGATATTAATTTGGGAAAAATGCAAAAAAGTCTTGCATTTTTGAGGAAGCTGTGGTATAATGTTATTGTTCTGTTGTGGCCCTATCGTATAATGGTTAGTACGCCGCCCTCTCACGGCGGTAATAGGGGTTCGAATCCCCTTAGGGTCACCATTTTTTATTTCAAGCCGGGTGGTGCTCGGAATGCCTCAATCAGAAGATAATGTACACGCAGGTCACAGGGATCGGTTGCGAAAGCGTTTTTTAGAAGAAGGGTTGGATGCTTTTAAGCCGCATGAAATCCTGGAGCTGCTTTTATTTTACACAATTCCGAGAAAGGATACAAATGAGCTGGCTCACAGATTGTTGAATCATTTCCATTGCTCCTTTCCTGCGGTGATGGAAGCCAGCTATGAGGAATTGATGGAGGTTAAGGGAATCAGCAGTAATTCAGCCTGCCTGATCAAGCTGCTTCTGCCGGTGTTCCGGTATTACGAAATTGAGCGGGCTAAGCTGAATGCAACCGTGCTGGATACCCCTCGGAGGCGGAAGGCCTATGCGGAAGTGCTGTTCCAGGGCTGCGTTCACGAGAGGCTGTATTGTATTTGCCTGTCTCCCGCCAAAAAGGTGCTGCGAACCCTGCTGCTGGGGGAGGGCTCTTTCAACAGCGTTACCGTTCCGGCCATTAAGGTGATCAGTCAGGTTGCGGCTCAGCATGCTGACGCTGTCATTCTGGCTCACAATCATCCTAACGGTGTAGCGGTGTTTTCCACAGAGGACTATGAGTATACCATCTATTTAAAAAAGGCATTGGATACCATTGATGTGAAGATAGACGATCATGTGCTGGTAACGGAAAACGAGTGCTGCTGCCTGATGGATTTGGGTGATGTTGACCAGCTGCTTAAGCTGCATGAAAAGAATTTTACAAGCGGGGAGATGTGAAGCCATCCCCCCGTTTTTGCTGTTTTAGAAAAAACTTGCTATTTTGCTGATTTTTTTATATAATAGTAGAAGAAGGGAGACGAAAACAGATGAAAAAAGGATTGTTGCTGTTAAGCCTTTTGGTTTTGATGAATTGTATGGCGGTGCAGGCGGCGGAGGAGCCGCAGATCAGCGTGTTTTTGAATGCCCAGAGAGTGGAGTTTCCGGATCAACAGCCGGCGCTGGTGTCTGACCGGACGCTGGTTCCCCTGCGTGCTATTTTTGAGGCCTACGGCTGTATGGTGGAATGGAGCGATAATGCTGCTTATGCGGCCTGCGCCATGCCGGGAAGAGTGCGGGTGCTTCAAATTGTGGAAGGAAAGCAGGAAATTGTGGTTCGGGATTTTACGGTGGAGAACGGCCAGCACAAAACGGTGCAGTCTCAGATTGCGCTGGACGTGCCTGCCCAAAACATCAACAACCGAATTATGGTGCCCCTGCGGGCTGTGAGCGAGGCGCTGGATGCGGAGGTGATCTGGAATGGTATTACCTCCTCGGTCAATATTTTTTATGATAAGGACAAAATTTACGGATTAGAGCAGCAAAATCAATATATCAGCGAGCATTACATCAAGGCTCAGCATATTTTGTTGGAAGGAACCGATGCGGGAAAAAGAAAGGGAGAAATTATCATCAACCAGATTAAAGCGGGAACGAACTTTGAGGCCTTAATGTATGAGCACAATCTGGACGGAGGCGTTGCGGAGTATCCGGAGGGGTATGTGTTTACCACAGGGGAAACAGAGCAGGCCTTTGAAGCTGCCGCCTTTTCTTTGAAGGTGGGCGAGGTGACGGAGGAGCCGGTGAAAACCTCCTTGGGGTATCATGTGATTCGCCGGGTTGCCTTAAGTCAGGAGGATTACGAGCTGGTGCGGTTTGAGGCCATGCAGGCCATGGCGCTGGGGCAGTAACGCAGTAAAGGAAGAAGACAATGATTTTACTTGGAGCAAGCGGCTTGGAAAAATCCTTTGGAGCGAATACCTTGTTTTCCGGCGTGGATTTTTCGGTGGAGTCCGGAGAAAAAATAGGCTTGGTAGGGGCCAACGGCTGTGGGAAAACAACTCTGCTGCGGCTTCTGACCGGGGAAGAGACGGCGGACGGAGGGCAGATTACCTTTGCCAAGGGGTTGAAGCTTGCCTATATGCAGCAGACGGGTTCCTTTTCCCGCTCTGTTTATGAGGAATGTCTTTCCTGCTTTTCCGACCTTTTGGAGCTGGAGCAGCGACTGGAGGACATCAATCGGCAGCTGGAGCATCGTTCCGATCGAGAATTGATCGAGGGGCAGCATTGGCTGCAGGAGCAGTTTTTTCGGGAAGGCGGCGCAGAATTCAGAAGCAGAATCAAGGGAGTGCTTTCCGGGCTGGGATTTTCCCGGCCGGAGGTGTCTGCGGCAACCCTGAGCGGCGGGCAGAAAACCAGGCTGATGCTGGCTAAAATTTTGCTGAGCCGGGCGGATCTTTTGCTGCTGGACGAGCCTACGAATCATTTGGACATTGCCTCAGTGGAGTGGCTGGAGCGGTTTTTGAAGGAATATTCCGGCGCAATGATTTTAATCTCTCACGACCGGTATTTTTTAGATCAGGTTACCCAAAGTACCTTTGCCATGTCTCACGGATGCTTAAAAGCATATCCGGGGAATTATACCACCTACCTCCATTTGAAGGAGGAAGAGGAAAAGACGATAGAAAGAAATTACGAAAATACCCAAAAGGAAATTCGGCGGATTGAGGGCATCATTGCACAGCAGCGCCAGTGGAACCGGGAGCGGAACATCCGCACAGCGGAGCATAAGCAAAAATCCATTGACCGGCTGCGGAAAAATCTGCAGGTGCCCGAGGCAAAAATGCGGTCGATCCGGCTGACCTTTGGGATTTCTTCCCCGGGGCCTCAGGAATTTTTGACAGTGCGGGACTGCGGCAAGCAATTCGGAGCCCACAGAGTGTTTCAAAAGGTGCAGATGGACGTTCGCCAGCAGGACAGAGTGTTTTTGCTGGGAGCCAACGGTTGTGGCAAGACCACGTTGATGAAAATGATTTTGGGGAAATGCCCGGGAGAAGGAGAGATCCGGCTGGGGCCGGGTGTGAAAACGGGGTATTATGACCAGATGCAGGCAGATTTGCCGGCAGGGAAAACAATTCTGGAATTTATGTGGGATGCGTACCCCGGAAAAACGAAAACAGAGCTATGCAATGCGCTGGCAGCCTTTTTGTTTTACGGAGACAGTGTGGATAAGCCGCTGGAGATCCTGAGCGGCGGAGAAAAGGCGAGGGTGTTGCTTTGTCGGCTGATGTTGTCCGGCGCCAATTTCTTGCTGCTGGACGAGCCCACCAACCATCTGGATATTGCCTCTCGGGAGGCACTGGAGGAAGCCCTGAGCAGCTACGAGGGAACCCTTTTGATGATCTCCCACGACCGGTATTTTATCAATCGGCTGGCAACAAAAATTTATGAATTAACGCCCGGCGGAGCGGCTTGCTACCAAGGGGATTACGATTATTATTTGGGAAAAAGAAAGCAGGAGGCTCCCTCTTTTCGGCAGGAGAAAAAAAGCAGCCTGGACTATAAGGCGGAAAAGGAGCGGAAATCTGCCATCAATCGGGCGGCAGGGAGATTGTCCCGGTGCGAGGAGGAAATTGCTCGGCTGGAGCAGGAGCTGAAGGAAACGGAGGAACAGATGGAGCTTTCTGCGGCGGATTATACCAAAAGCATGGAGCTGTTTTCTCACAGCAAGGAGTTGAAGGAGCAGCTGGACGGTATGATGGAGCAATGGGAACAGTTGAGTCAGGAATTAGAGACTCTTCATAAATAATAAAAAGTGCCCATGCGGCAAACAGAAAGGATGGAAGTTATGATTCAAACATTGGCATTTGACTTTGGCGCCAGCAGCGGCCGGGCTATTATGGGACTGTACGACGGCAAAAAATTAAACCTGGAGGAAACTCATCGGTTTTCCAACGATCCGGTGCAGATTGGAAACAGCCTGCATTGGGATGTGCTGCGGTTATTTTACGAAATTAAGCAGGGAATTGTGCAAACGGTGCACAAAGGCTACCGTGACATTGCCTCCATCGGGATTGACACCTGGGGAGTGGATTTCGGCCTTTTGGACAAGCAGGGGAATTTGCTGGGGAACCCCTACCATTACCGGGATACCCGCACGGAGGGCATGATGGAGAAGGCTTGCCAAATCGCCGGACGGGATGAAATTTTCGGCCAGACCGGCATTGAAATCATCTGGTTTAACACCCTGTATCAGTTAATGGCCATGGCTCAGCAGGGGTCTCCGATCCTGGAAAAAGCGGATACTCTGCTGATGATGCCTGATTTGTTTAATTATTTTCTCACCGGTGTAAAATCCAGCGAGTATACCAACTCTACCACCTCTCAGATGTATAACGCAACCCGAGGGGAATGGGCGGTGGATTTGATGAAAAAGCTGGGGATTCCTACAAACCTGTGTCTGGATGTGGTGAAACCGGGAACGAAAATCGGCACCCTGCTGCCTGAGATTGCAAAGGAGCTGGGGGTTCCTGAAATTCCGGTTGTATCGGTAGCGTCCCATGACACTGCCTCCGCCGCAGTCAGTGTTCCCGTCACGCAGGGAGAGGACTATGCCTTTATCAGCTGCGGCACCTGGTCCATTATGGGGGCTGAAATTGACAAGCCCTTGATCAACGACCGAACCATGAAGCTGAACTTTACCAATGAGGGCGGCACAGGGGATAAGGTTCTGCTGATGAAGAATATTATGGGTCTGTGGCTGATTCAGGAGTGCAAACGGCAATGGGAAATTGACGGAGAAAAGCTGTCCTTTAACGATTTGGAGCAGGCGGCAAGAGAGGCGGCGCCCTTTGTTTCCTTTATTGATCCGGATGATATGAGCTTTGCCGGACCGAACAATATGCCGGGTAAGGTGGCGGCTTTTTGTGAAAAAACAGGCCAGCCTGTGCCTCAGACAAAAGGAGAGGTGATCCGCTGCATCGCCCAAAGCTTGGCACTGAAATACCGTTATACCATTGAATGTCTGGAGGACATCCAGGGGAAAAAGATCAATCGGATTCATATGGTAGGCGGCGGCATTAAGGATAAGCTGATCTGCAGCTTTACTGCAAGCGCCACCAAGCGGGAGGTTATTACCGGGCCGGTAGAGGCAACTGCCATTGGGAACAATCTGGTGCAGCTGATGGCCCTGGGTGAGTTAAAAGACTTAAACGAGGCTCGCCAGCTGGTGCGGGATTCCTTTGAAACAACGGTATATACCGCCGATACCCAGCTGGATTGGGACAGCGCCTATGAAACCTTTAGAAAGTATTTAGTGTGATTATGGGAAAGAAATTAGTCATTGCGGAAAAACCCTCCGTAGGCAAGGAACTGGCTCGTGTGCTGGGGTGTCGGCAGGGGAGAGAGGGTTATTTAGCCGGGGGACAGTATATTGTGACTTGGTCCTTCGGCCATCTGGTTACCTTGGCCGATCCGGAAGCCTACGGAGATCAGTATAAAAAATGGAGCATGGATACCCTGCCCATGCTGCCGGAAAAAATGAAGCTGGTGGTGATTAAGAGCACCGCCAAGCAGTTTCGTATTGTAAAGGAGCTGCTTCATTCCAACGAGGTGGACGAGGTGGTAATTGCCACGGATGCCGGTCGGGAAGGAGAGCTGGTGGCTCGGTGGATTATTGAAAAGGCGGGCTGCAAAAAGCCGATCAAACGGCTTTGGATTTCTTCTCAGACCGATCAGGCCATCCGGGAGGGATTTGCCCATCTGAAGCCGGGCAGGGAGTATGAGAATTTGTATCAGTCTGCCAAAAGCCGTGCCGAGGCGGACTGGCTGGTGGGACTGAACATCACCCGGGCATTAACCTGCAAGCACAATGCCCAATTGTCTGCCGGCCGGGTGCAAACCCCTACGCTGGCTATGATTGTGGCCAGGGAGGAAGAGATCAAGCGGTTTGTACCCAAGGAATTTGAAACCATGTCCGCCAAAGGGGAGGGGGTCAATTTTTCCTGGAAGGATAAAGCCAGCGGCACCGGCCGGGTATTTGCTCTAGGCAGGCTGGAGGAAATCCGTCAAAAAATCAGCGGCAAGGCATTGAAAATTACCGCTCTAAAAAAACAGGCCAAGCAGCAGCCCGCTCCCTTGCTGTACGATTTGACGGAGCTGCAGCGGGATGCGAACAAGCAGTACGGCTATTCTGCCAAGCAGACGCTGAATGTGATGCAGCGACTTTATGAGACCCACAAGCTGCTGACCTATCCCAGAACCGATTCCAGATATTTGAGTCAGGATATTGTTCCAACTCTGGGACAGCGTCTGAAGGCGATCAGCGGCGCCTTCCCTATGGCCAAGGAGCTGTTAAAAACCCCTTTAAAGCCGGGAAAGCGGGTGGTAGATGACACAAAGGTGTCCGACCATCATGCCATCATTCCTACAGAGCAGTATCTGGATTTAAGCGCTCTTTCGGCAGAGGAAAAGCACATTTATGTGCTGGTGGTCAAACGGTTTTTAGCGGCATTGAGCGCTCCCTTTGTCTATGAACAGACGGTGGTAGAAGCCGATTTGGGAGGAGAGCTGTTCACCGCCCGGGGAAAAACCATTGTCAGTAAGGGCTGGCGGGCTGCCTACGAGGGAATGGATTTGGAGGAAGAGGAATCGGAGGAAGAGGAACGGTCCCAATCCCTTCCCCGGCTGGCAGTGGGGGATCTGCTGAAGGTTTCCAAGCTGGAAATTAAAAAGGGAAAAACCCCGCCCCCCTCCAGATATACGGAAGGAACCCTGCTGACCGCCATGGAGTTTGCCGGAAAAACCGTAACGGATCAGGCCATGCGGGAGGCGATTAATACCACCGGGGGGCTGGGCACGCCCGCCACTCGGGCGGACATTATAGAAAAGCTGTTTGCTGTGAATTATATTGAGCTGCACGGAAAAGAAATTTACCCTACCTCAAAGGGAATCCAGCTGATTTCGATTGTGCCGGAGGAGCTTCGGTCGGCGGAGCTGACAGGAAAATGGGAGCAGCGGCTGACCGCTATCAGTAAGGGTCAGGAAAAACCGGGAGAATTTATTGCCCAAATGCGCCAGTATGCGAAGCAGCTGGTGCGGGATGTGGCGGCAAGTGACGCAGTGTATCGGCATGATAATCTGACCAGAAACCGCTGCCCGGAATGCGGCGAGTTTTTGCTGGAGGTAAACGGGAAGCACGGTAAGCAGTATGTTTGTAAAAACAGAGAGTGCGGCTACCGGCAAACCGTCAGCCGTCAGTCCAATGCCCGCTGCCCTCAGTGCCATAAAAAGCTGGAGGTGCGGGGTGCTGCCGGAAAGCAGATTTATGCCTGCAAATGCGGGTTTCGGGAAGGCTTTGAGACCTTTAATAAGCGGCTGGCGGAAAACAGCAGCAAGCTTTCCAAGCGGGAGGTTTCTGCCTATCTGAACAAGCAGAAAAAGCAGGAGGAGCCCTTTAATAACGCTTTTGCCCAGGCTTTGGCGAAGCTGAAGGAATAGGCCAAACGAAGAAAGGAAAGAATATGGAGCAGTTTGAAATTGTGGTGCCTACCTTGTTTGGCATTGAAGCGGTTACGGCCAGAGAAATCAAAAATCTGGGCTATGAGGTGGTTCGGACGGAGGACGGCCGGGTCACCTTTTTAGGAGACGCAAGGGCGGTTTGCCGAGCCAATCTGTGGCTGAGAACCGGGGAGCGAGTTTTGATCAAAATCGGTGAATTCCGGGCGGTGACCTTTGATGAATTGTTTGAGAAGAGCAAGGCTCTGCCCTGGGAAAAGTGGATTACCAAGCATGTGGCCTTTCCGGTCAAGGGCTCCAGTGTGAAATCTGCTCTGTTCAGCGTTTCAGACTGTCAGTCTATTTTGAAAAAAAGCATTGTGGAGCGGCTGAAGCAAAAATATCATGTAAGCTGGTTTGACGAGCAGGGAGCGGTTTATCAAATTCAGTTCAGCATTATCCGGGATCAGGTGACGCTGATGCTGGATACCAGCGGTTCGGGGCTGCACAAACGGGGCTACCGTTTGAAGTCCAACCAGGCACCCCTGCGGGAAACGGTGGCGGCGGCCTTGCTGGAGCTCAGCGTTTGGCACGAGAACCGTCCCTTTGCAGATCCCTTCTGCGGATCCGGTACCTTTCCTATTGAGGCGGCAATGATAGCGTCGAATCGGGCGCCGGGGCTGAAAAGAACCTTTTCCGGAGAAAAATTTTCTCAGATTGACAAGCACCTGTGGCAGCAGGTGCGGGAAGAGGGAGAGGATTTGGTTCGGCGCGATGTCCGGCCGGTGATTTACGGGTATGATGTGGATCCGGCCTGTGTTGCCTTATCCAAGGAAAATGCGCTGCGGGCAGGAATGGAGGATTTGATTTCTGTTCGTCTTCGGGATGTGTGCGGCTTTGAGCAGCAGGAGGAATACGGCGTGATTGTGTGCAATCCCCCTTACGGCGAGCGGCTGGGAGATTTGAAGGACGCCCGGCGGCTATATCGGATTATGGGAAAGCGGTTTTCTCTGTGCGATACCTGGTCTTGCTATATTTTAACCTCAGATGAGGAATTTGAGCAATTTTACGGGAAAAAAGCGGATAAAAAACGAAAGCTGTATAATGGGATGATCAAGTGCGACTGTTATCAGTATTTTGGCCCTAAGCCGCCTTATAGGAGGGGTGCCAATGAGTAGGGAAATTCCAAGAGCGCTGGCGCTGCATGATTTGTCTGGGTTTGGAAGGTGTGCGCTGACGGTGGTGATTCCTGTGATGTCCTCTTTGGGTATTCAGGTCTGTCCGGTTCCTACGGCTGCCCTTTCCACCCATACAGGCGGATTTCAAGACTTTTCCTTTTTGGATATGACAGAATTTATGAGAGAAACCCTGGTTCATTATCAAAAGCTGCAATTAAGGTTTGAAGGCCTTTACAGTGGCTTTTTGGGAAGTGCAGAGCAATGCGGTCTGGTGGAGGAATATATTGCGGCATTTGGAGACGGGCTGGTGCTGGTGGATCCTGTTTTGGGGGATAACGGTACGTTGTATTCTACCGTAACCCAGTCGCTGGTTACCCAGATGAGACGGCTGGTTTCCCGGGCGGATTTGATTACGCCTAATGTGACAGAGGGCGCCTATTTACTGGAGGAACCGGCCTCTGAGGTGCTGTCGGAGGAGCAGGCCGGTCGGTGGGCAAAAGCTCTTTGCGACCTTGGGCCGGAGTGCTGTGTGCTGACCGGGGTGCATTTAAAGGGAAAAGAGGGGCAGGTGTTTTCGGTGCTGCATGAAAGGAGCACCGGAAAAAGCTGTTTTTATGGGAGTTGGGAGGTATATGGAGAATACCCGGGCGCGGGAGACGCCTTCGCCTCTGTTTTGCTGTCCTGCCTGTTAAAGGGAGAGAGCAGGGAAAAAAGCGTGCGTCAAGCCTCAGATTTTGTCTATCGCAGTATTTCCCTTGCCCGCAGTCAAAA
>JAXEOR010000004.1:0-4838 GCA_034117945.1 Clostridia bacterium
GCGGAGGCGGCAGTCATGAACGGCGCTGACCTGGTGCTGGAGCTGCCCGCTGTATTTGCCTGTCGCTCGGCGGAAACCTTTGCCCGTGGAGCGGTAGAATTGCTGGCTGATACCGGGATTGTCTCCCTGCTGTCCTTCGGCAGTGAATCCGGCGACCTTCACGCCATCCAAGCCGCCGCCTCTTTTTTCGCACAGGAAAGCCCGGAGTTTCAAACAAGGCTGGCTGTCCAGCTGGAACAGGGTCGTTCCTTTCCCGCCGCCCGGGCAGCAGCCGCTGCACAGGAACCCTTTTCTCATTTGCTTCAATCTCCTAACGATCTGCTGGGGATTGAATACTGCAAGGCCATTGTGCAAACCGGCGCCCGGATTGCGCCCCTGCCTATCCTTCGCAAGGGATGCGGTCACCACAGCAAAACAACAAAGGACAACGTTTGCTCCGCCCAATATCTGCGCCGCAACCCAAGCCGGCTGGAGCAGTTTTCCCCTGCGGCCGGTCTCCTTCGGGCAGGGGGATTCCCTGTTTTTTCCGCACAGGCAGAGCTTATTCTCTCCGCTCATCTTCGGCGGATTTCCCCTGAAGAACTGGCTCAGACGGCGGATTGTTCGGAGGGACTGGAGTATCGGCTGAAGGCCGCCGCCCTGGAGGGAGAAACCCTGGAGGAAATGATTTCTCTTGCCAAAACAAAGCGCTATACCCGAACCCGGATCTGCCGAGTGATCCTGAATTCTTATTTAGGCATCACCAAGGAGGTGTTTCATCCGGAGTATTTTCGGGTGCTGGCGGCCAACCGCCGGGGAGCGGAGCTTTTGCGCCTGATCAAAAAAAGAGGGGCTCTCCCTGTGATTACCAACTTATCCAAGCAAAAAATCCCCTCAAAGGCATTAGATATCGACATTGCCGCAGGAAATTTTTACGCCCTTTTGCAACAAAAAAACCGCAGGGGCGGCATGGACTATACCACTTCCCCGCGGTTTTTCGCCTAATCCCAAAAGGCTCGGGCATTTTCGCCGGCAAATCTCTTTGCACAAAAAACCAGACGACAGTGCAGGCAAAGCAGGGCGGCGCAAGGATTATGAAATCATTCTGGTAATTTCTTTTTTCATTCTTTTGATGATTCGTTTTTCCAGCCGGGAAATATAGGACTGAGAAATTCCCATCATGTCGGCAACCTCCTTTTGGGTTAGCTCGTGGCCGTTTTGCAGGCCGAACCTTAGCTCCATGATCCGCTGCTCTCTGGGAGAAAGCTTGTGCAGCGCCAAATACAGCAGCTGCCGATCCACCTCATCGTCCAGCTGCTTATCAACACAGTCGCTTTCGGTTCCTAAAATATCCGAAAGCAGCAGCTCGTTGCCGTCCCAGTCTACCTTCAGGGGCGAGTCAAGGGAAACCTCTGTTTTCTGAGCGCTGTTTTTCCGCAGATACATGAGAATCTCATTCTCAATGCATCGGGAAGCATAGGTGGCAAGCTTGATTTTTTTTGCGGCGTCAAAAGTGTTGACCGCCTTCATCAGGCCGATGGTGCCGATGGAAATTAAATCCTCAATTCCCACCCCGGTATTTTCAAATTTTTTCGCAATATACACCACCAGCCTCAGATTATGCTCTATCAGCATATCCCGAGCAGTCCCCTCCCCCAGACCGAGCCGTGAAATGCAGTCCTCCTCTTCCTCCGGCGAAAGAGGGGGCGGCAGCACGTCGCTTCCTCCGATATAAAACAATTTGCCGTCCTGCCACAGCCGCCGCAAAAAGGCGGCATACAATTCCATCCATCTTCCCGTTTTTTTCATATTCTTCATTCTTCATTCTCCGTTCCGGCCGCAAAAACGGCACAAAGTTTTTACAAATGCAAGCTTCTGTCAGCTGATCAGAAGGAGGCTGCCCCCCAAAGACAAGTTTTATTCGTTACTCCATCGCCGGATGAAGCAGCGCAGTATAGCTTTGATCTCTCGCCAGCGATGTTTGCACCACTCCCACCAGCACCTTGGTAAGGGTCTTCTGTTTTTTTCCTTGAATCACCGTCACCGAATCCGGGCGGAAGGCTGTCATCAGCTCTCCCTCCCTTTGCTCTACGGTGGAAAAAGGAACCTGATAAATCCGTTCCGGCACAGGACCTGCCCTGCTCTCCGTCAGCATTCCCTTCAATTCATCAGACAAAATGCAGCAGATTTGATCATATTCCGCCACCATCACCGGAAATCCCGTCAGAGGATCCCGAAGGCTGCAGCCTGTATCCACCAGTGCCGGAAGAACCACTGTTCTGCCTCGGCTGCAAATTTCCACCTGTCTGAAGGCAGACTGGTTCCGAAAGGTATTCAGCCGGGACAGGATCCATAAAAGCAGCCAGCAGCCGGCTGTTAAAACCGAAAATTCCAGCAGGGAAAAATCAAAATAAAGCATGCCATTGATCACCATTCCCCGACCCATCCGGAACAAAATTCCGTGCAGCATTCCCCCCAGCAAAAAGGCGGCTGTCCAGAACAGGCAAAGCCCCTTGCAGAAGGAAAAAAGGGATTTCGGCCGAAAGGAAAACCACACAATTCCCGCCGCCGCCAGCATCTGGCACCAATGCTCTCCCAAGGCAGGAAACCGAACAGCCAAAACGCCGTACATCCCCCCTGCCGCCGCACCGACCGCCAGCCACCTTCCCTGATGCATAATGCCGGAAACAGACTTTAATATGAGATAATCCATACAAAAATTAATCAGAAATAATACATCCGCATATACGATCATGTTCTCGCCCCTTCTTCCTCTTCATTATAACGCAGAAAGGGGAAAAAAATTGTCGCAATCAGGAAATAAATTCAAAAAAATAAACGACAGGAAAACCCTGTCGTTTCGTTTATTCGCAGTTTACATATATTTTTTTCTCCAGATCCGTGGCGTGAACAGCATCAAAACGGGATAAATCTCCAAACGACCAAGCAGCATATCTCCGCACAGCACCAGCTTGGAAAGAGCGGTCAAGCCGCCGTAATTCTGAACCGGACCCACCTCGCCGAAGCCGGGACCCACATTGTTCAGGCAGGCAATCACCGCCGTCAGGCTGGTTTCCAGTCCCTTATTCTCTAAGGCCAAGAAGAAAACAGAAACACCGAACAGGAAAAGCATCAGCACCAAATATACCAGCGCACCGTAAATCACGCTATCCTCTAAGGATTTTCCGTCCATTTTCAGCCGATTCACCGTTTGGGGATGAATCATTTTTTTGGCCTCATTCACCATTGCCTTCCACAAAATCTGAACCCGAATCACCTTCAGACCACCGCAGGTAGCGCCTGCGCAGCCGCCGATGATCATTGTCAGCAAAAGTACATATTTTGCCGCCTCGCTCCAGGCGTCAAAATTTGCTGTGACAAACCCGGTTGTGCTGATACAGGAGGCAACCTGAAAGCTGGCATACCGAAAGCTTTCCCCCAGGGAATGATAATCCGGATAGATAAAGCCGGTCACCAGCAGCGTCGCCACGGCGACAATCCCCAAAAACACCTTCCACTCACTATTGCGCCAGCCGGAAAGAAATTTCCGGGCAAGGCAAAAATAAAAAATATTAAAATTGATGCTGAACAGCAGCATAAACACGGTTACTACCCCATCCAGGTAGGCGCTGTCGTAATAAGCCAGGCTGGCATTTTTGGTAGAAAACCCTCCTGTTCCGGCAGTGGAAAAGGCATGGGTAACGCTGTCGAAGGGAGACATTCCTCCCCCCAGCAAAAAAATGATCTCCAGCACCGTTAAAAACAAATAAATGCCGTATAAAATCTTGGCCGTGTGCATTCCCCGGGGCACAATTTTTCCCACAGAAGGCCCCGTCAGCTCCGCCCGCATAATGTGAATGGCATGATTTTCGCTAACCTGCACCACCGCCATCACAAACAGCAAAACGCCCATTCCGCCGATCCAGTGAGTAAAGCAGCGCCAAAATAAAACTCCGTGTGGCAAACTTTCCACATCGGATAACACAGAAGCCCCCGTTGTGGTAAAGCCGGAAACAGTTTCAAAAAAAGCGTCGATAAAATGGGGAATCCAGCCTCCCACATAAAAGGGCAGCGCCCCTGCGAAAGACCATACCACCCAGGTCATGATCACAATCACAAGCCCTTCCTTGGCATAGATGGATCGATCCTGCACCTTCATCATCACCGCCGGCAAACTGACTACAATCAGTCCCGCCGCCACAGCCGAAAAAACCAGAATCCCCTTCCTCTCTCCGTACCACACAGACACCAGCAAGGGTAAAACCATCAGCACAGCCTCGGCAAACAGCATTTTTCCTACAATCTGTATCACTAACCGTCTGTTCATCAAACCCCACTCTTTCTTCTTACGGCTGCATAATTTCCTTCAAATCCTTCAAACGCTGATTCCTGCAAACCACGATCACGCTGTCTCCGATTTCAATACGATCGTTTCCCCCAGGGATGATGCTGCTGCGCTTACGCACAATGCTGGCAATCAGCAAATTCTTTTTCAGCTTCAGCTTTTTCAAGGGCACACCAATGTAGGGGCCGTCCTCCCGGGCAATAAACTCCAGGGCTTCAATTTGGTTATCCACCAGCCGATACAGCGTTTCAATATTGCTGCCAAAGGAATTCTGCATGGCTCGAACATAGCTGACAATATGGTTTGCAGTAATGTTTTTAGGAGAAATCACCGTTTCCAGCCCCAGCATATCCGCCATTCCGGCATAGGAATCCCGGTTGATTTTCGCCACCACCTTAGGCACCTGACAGCTGGAGGCAAACATTGCCATAATGATATTTTCCTCGTCAATCCCCGTCAAAGAAGCAAAGGCGTCCACCTGAGCCAGCCCCTCCTCCTTGAGCAAAGACTGATC
>JAXEOR010000005.1:0-36391 GCA_034117945.1 Clostridia bacterium
TTGTTTTACTGGGAAAAGCGGGTATGATGATTTGGGAATATAACGATCATACCTCGGAGGACAAGCACCAGGTGACGGTGACCGTTTTAGAGGGTGCTACAGTTGGTCAGATGGCTGACATTTTGAAGGATGCCGGCGTGATCAGATCTAAATTTGTGTTTAAGCGGAAGGCGGCCGCCTCTGAATACGGCCCCCTGCAGTATGGAACCTTCACCTTGGATACCGGATGGTGCCTGGATGATATTATCAAAGTAATGGCAACCCAGGGAGCTCAGAAGGAAAGCTTTTCCTTTGTGGTGCCGGAAGGGTATTCGGTAGAGCAGATCTGCGCCAAGGCGGTGGCCAATGAGATCTGCACCCAGGAGGAATTTTATGACGTGCTGGAAAACGGCTCTTTTCCTTATGAGTTTTTAAATGAAATTCCTCAGGACAGGGAGGTTACCTACCGGCTGCAAGGGTTTTTATTCCCGGATACTTATTTGTTTGATTCGGATACGGACGCTTATGTGCTGATTGACACCATGCTGGCGGAGTTTGAAAAGCACTATCAAAATCTAAAAAATATCCCCTCGGATTATTCCTTTTTTGATATCGTAACGGTAGCCTCCTTGGTGGAGCGGGAATCCAAGCTGGACGAGGAGCGGGCAACCATTGCCGGTGTGATTTATAATCGGATTCAGGAGAATATGCCCCTGCAGATTGACGCTTCTGTGGTGTATGCTTGCTCGGAGGGAATGTATGATATGGATCAGGTGTTATATGAGGATCTGGAGATTGATTCTCCCTATAATACCTACAAATATCCCGGTATGCCCGCAGGACCCATTTGCAACCCGGGGATTGCGTCTATCAAGGCGGCTCTGTTGCCGGAGCGACATTCCTACTACTATTATCACACGGATGAGGAAAAGCAGGACGGCAGTCATATTTTTACCGAAACCTTTGAGGAGCATTCCGCCACAATGACTTACGGGCAGGAGGAATAGGAAGCGGGCTGAAGGAACCGGATGGTTTTGGGGAAAATATGTAAGGCCTTTGATCGAAAATCAAGGCTGGCCTTAGAAGAAAAAACCGAAGCTGCTGTAAGCCGAGTGTTCTTAAGGACAGTAAAAGGGGCTGAAAAAAATCCCCTAAAACATTTTTACAGTCCCTTTAATTATTATTTCATTACAAAATTTCAATAGTTATATTTGTTTTATCTCTCATATAATTAATAAATGGTGCTATGCTGTCGGCGGATAAAAATTCTCTATTCTGATATCCCTGTGTTTTTCCAAGTTTAATTGACTTATGAATTCCCAAAGGATGGTACGGTTCGATATGTATGGCGACAACATTCCTGAGTTCATTTGCGAGATTTGCAATCTTGTTAAAATGATTTTCCGTAAAATTGACACCAGGGATTATCGGGCAACGCAAGATGATTTTTGCCCCTATACTATCAAGATAAAAGAGGTTTATTAATATTTTTTCATTGGAAACACCTGTATACCTAATATGTTCTTTTTCAGAAAGCAACTTTATGTCATAAAGCCACAGATCAACATATTGAATTATTTCATTTAATTGTTTATAGCAATAACCGCTTGTTTCAACTGCAGTATGAACTCCGGCTGCTTTTGTTTTTTTCAGAATTTCCAAAGAAAAATCATATTGCATCAAAGGTTCTCCGCCTGAAAGTGTAATACCACCGCACGATTGTTTATAAAATTCTGCATCTCTTAAAATTTCATCCATAACCTCACCAACTGTTATCTCTTTTCCGCAGACTTCAAGTGCGTTGGCAGGACATTCCAAGACACATTTCATACATTTTTTGCAGTTATTGTGCAAAAAAATATGTTTATCGGTATCAAACATATGTTGCTTGAGATTGCACGCTTTTTCACACTTTCTGCAATTTATGCATTTTTCTGAATCATAAAAAATTTCAGGACAAATGGATTTTGATTCCGGGTTGTGACACCATATACAAGAAAGAGGACACCCCTTAAAAAAGACAACTGTACGTATACCCGGACCATCACTTGTTGAAAAGCGCTGAATATTAAATATATTTCCCGTCATTTATATTATATGCTCCGTTCTTAAAATCAACTCTTCCTGCATTTCAGGAGATAACTTTACAAAGTAATCACTGTAACCGCCTATTCTTACAACAAGGTCTTTATATTTCTCTGGATTTATCACTGCCTTTTCCAGTGTTTCTTTATCAATTACATTGATTTGCATTTCAAATCCGCCTCTTTTGAGATATGTTTTAATCAGGCTTTTCATGGTATCAAGAGAATGCCTGCCCAGTGACCTCTTTGAAAACTTCATATTTACTGCAATACCGCCGAGGAGTTCATGATGTGCCCATTTTGTAGAAGATAAAATAGAAGCGGTAGGGCCTTTCATTTCTCTGCCCTGACACGGACCTGAGCCGTCACCGAGGGGGAAACCGGCTTTTCTGCCGTCAGGAGTTGCTCCTGTTTGTCTTCCGAAACGCTCATGCATAACCCAACAAAAAACGCTTGGTATAAGATTTCCGTTTGTATGCATTCCTTTGTATTTCTTACATTCCGATATAATATGTTCCGTTATTTTCCCAAACAAGCAGTCAACTTCATCAATGTCGTTACCATATTTCGAAATAGAATTTAATAAACGCTGACTGAAAATTTCATTATTCTCAAAGTTACTGTCGAGTATCTTCTTAAACTCTTTGATGCTGAGTTCTTTCAAGTCAAATACAATTTGCTTTAACGCATACAAAGAATCTACCAAGTTTGCCATTCCTACGAAGCTTGGCATAATCCAGTTATATCGTGCACCACCCTGTTCAATATCTGTTCCGCGCTCAAGACAATCATCCACAAAACAGGAAAGAAAAGGATTCATTGAGTTTTCACTGCGATATTTTCTGTCTGCATTTTCGTTCTCAAAGTTACTTTTGATTTTAGCATCAAGGTTTGCAAACAAAGTTACTAATAGCTCACCCATGTCAGTGTATTCTCTGTCAAGAATATCAAGCAGAAGCTGAGGCATATTCGTATACGGACTTGCCACCCAGACATTTGAGGAAGCTACCGGCGTTATCTCCACACAGGTGCTATGAATATAGCTGTGAGCTTCTTTTTCGGGTACACCATAGCATTTTAATCCTTTTGTTATAATATCATCGTTAAATATTGCCGGGTGTGAACAACCGTGTGATATAATTTCGCAGGCTTTTTCCAGATACATGTCGTCCATCTCCTCAGTATAGCATAGCCCAACGGAGGGATAAACCAGTCTTATGTCGTCTACTACCTGCATACACATATCGGTGAGCTCATTTGCAACAATGTTATTGTTTTCGTCACGGCCTCCGACCATATAACCGCTCGACAAACCGTTCGGCACACGGTTGTTGATTTGTATTCCAAGGCAATTTAAAAGCAACTGTGCATATTCTTTTGTGATAACACCAGTTCCTATATCTTTAAGATAATATGGCAATAAATACCGGTCCGGATGCCCCAACTGAAACTGCTGTGGACAATACCGGAAGGGGTTAAGAGAAAGACAAAAAGTAATAAAATGAACAGATTGTATTGCTTCGTAAAAACTTTCAGCAGGATTGGCAGGTACTTTTCTGCATATTTCTGATATTAGATTAAGCTCTTTACATCTGTTTGCATCCGTTGAATTTTCTGACAGTCTTGCTGCTTCGTCAGCGTAACGTTCTGAAAAACTTATAACTGCTTCAAGGCATTTTTTACATGTAAGATAAAATTTCTTTTTGCTATCATCGCAATTTAAGAGATAGATATTGATTTTATCAATGATACCATTTAATCCGTAATTTAATATGAGTTCATAATCAACAGCCATATGTGAATCCTGACCGCTTCCTGCTTTTGCAGATTCCGCTTTTGCTATGTGCAAATACTTATTCAGCCATTCATTTTCTTCCTCATGCGATAGCTTATTATTGCATTTTCCCACGATAAGCTCATCTTCCGATATAGATGGCGTCAAGTTAGAAAATGCAAAACAAAAGGCTTCTGCATAGCGGTCTTCTTTTGATGTCTTTTGACTGTCACTATAACACTTGAAGAATTTATAAAAAAATTCATCATAGCAAATTACATTCTCCAAAGCCATCATGCGTAATTTCTTTATTCTTTTCATAACGAAATATCCTTTCTTTTTTTCTTGCATTATAACATGATTTATGATACAATAATAGTGAAAAAGATTCAAAATTATGTATTATCGTATCAAACGAGGCGGAGAAATGGATATTAAATTTCATTGTGATTCAAAACAAAATTTCAAAAATGAACATCAACAAGTTCGCGCATTTTTATATACTGATTATTCAATTGAACCCCATAATCACGATTTTTATGAGATGAATATTATTATGAAGGGAAAAGGAACGCATCAAATTGAGAATGCATGCTTCAGCGCGGAAACCGGAGACGTATTTATGATACCTCCAATGAGGATACATTCATATTACGACACCGAAGATTTAAATGTATATCATATTTTATTGCATAAGGATTTTATCAGCAATAATCAAAAGGAAAACTCAAGTATTCCGGGTTTTGTTCAATTTACTGAGATTGAACCATTTTTACGTCAGAATTTTTCAAAGAAAATGTTTCTACATCTTTCTCACGGACAAATATTGCAGTTAAAAACCGACTTAGCCTTTATTGAGGACAATAGTGTTTATGATACAAAAGAAATGTTGCCTATAAAAAACCATACAACATGGAAAATCTTATATTGGCTTTCTGCCTTGCTTTTTGATCAAATATATGATAAAAACAAAAAGACTTTGAATAAACATGATATTGAAATCATCAGAACTCTTGAATATATACATCAAAACTACGATAGTAAAATAACTATTGATTTGTTAAGTCAAAAATCGTTTCTTTCACGTTCGACATTTCTCCGTCGCTTTCGCGATGTATGTGAATGTACACCAATGGAATATGTAAACAGATACCGCTGTAAAAAAGCCCTGGAAATGATAGATAACACATGCTTTTCAAAAACAGAAATTGCATATCATTGTGGATTTTACGATTTATCTCATATGGAGCGGACAATGAAGCAATTATGTTCATTACTGTAACGAGCAGGGAAGATGTGTACCATCTTCCACGATTTTAGGATACTCCTAATACCTTATACAATAAACCCCGAAACAAATTTTGTTTCGGGGTTTAAACTGTCCTTAAGAACACTTGGCATATGGCGGCCTCGGTTTTTTGCAGAAGGGAATTTGACTTTTTGCGGAAATTGTGCTATACTAAAAAGAAAAAAGGGGCCTTCCCTTTAAAAATGATAAGGAACGGTAAACCGCTCTGCATTCAGGACGGGCAGGGGGAATTCCTTTGCCAGCAGGCGGAGCATTTGATCCAGCTCGGTCGGATGATCGGCACTCAGTAAAATAACCGGAACAGCGTTCATTTCAGCAGCGCAGGCGATGCCCCGGCGCACCTCCTGCTCGAAGGTCTCCGGATCCTCGTTGGTGTCAAACACAGCGTACAGGTGCTTGGGGGGAGAGGGACGCATGTGAAACAGTAAAATAATCCCTGCCATGACTGCCAGCAGGCATAATGAAACAACAAAAGGGGACAGCATTGGGTTCACCTCTCTTTCAGCGGAATGTTCTGCTCTTATCTTATGCAGTATGATGGATTAATGTGACGGAGGAATGAGAATGAACAATTATGAGCCAAGGTGCATTTTGTGTAATTTCGGGCGGGAGATCCGGCTGACAGGGCATGTGCTTTGCTCCCTGGAGGGGGTGACAGAGCCGGGATTTTGCTGTAAAAAATTTGAGATGAATTATCTGAAGCTGCGGCTAAAACGGCCTGTGAACAAACGAAAAAGGGAATTTACCCCTCAGGATTTTTCCCTGTAAGAAGGAAAGGAGAACAATCAAATGAAAATACGGATTGGTATTTACGGATACGGAAATTTAGGGCGGGGCGTGGAATGCGCTGTCCGCAAAAACGAGGATATGGAGCTGGCGGGGATCTTTACCCGCCGTCCGCCGGAAACGATCAAGCCCCTGACAAAGGGCGTTCGGGTTTATGGGGCGGAGCAGGCCGAGAGCATGCGGGATGCGGTTGACGTGATGATTTTATGCGGCGGCAGTGCTTCGGATCTTCCCAAGCAAACTCCGGCTCTGGCCAAGCTGTTTTGCGTGGTGGACAGCTTTGATACCCATGCCAATATCCCGCAGCATTTTGAAGCGGTAGACGCTGCTGCAAAAGCGGCGG
Organism: Clostridia bacterium; assembly: GCA_034117945.1. Taxonomy (GTDB): domain Bacteria; phylum Bacillota; class Clostridia; order HGM11514; family HGM11514; genus SIG438. The sequence continues at coordinate 6,276 of JAXEOR010000005.1, forward strand.
GCACCCTTGGGATTATTTCTGTGGGATGGGATCCCGGCATGTTTTCCTTGAACAGATTGCTTGGCAATGCCATATTGCCGGACGGACAGGATTACACCTTTTGGGGCAGAGGAGTCAGCCAGGGTCATTCTGACGCCATTCGGCGGGTCAAGGGCGTGAAGGATGGCAAGCAGTATACCGTTCCGGTTCCCGAAGCCCTGGAGGCGGTTCGCAGCGGACAAAATCCGGAATTGACCACCCGCCAAAAGCATACCAGGGAATGCTATGTGGTAGCGGAAGAGGGAGCCGATTTGGCGCAGATTGAGCACGAGATCAAAACCATGCCCAATTATTTTGCGGATTATGATACTACGGTGTACTTTATTTCTCAGCAGGAGCTGGACGAAAAGCACGGCGGCATTCCTCACGGGGGCTTTGTTCTTCGCAGCGGGAACACGGGAGCCGACGGGGAACATCATCATATGATTGAATATAGCCTAAAGCTTGCCTCTAATCCGGAATTTACCGGCTCTGTTCTGACGGCCTATGCCCGGGCGGCTTACCGGATGAGCCGGGAAGGTCAGACAGGCTGCAAAACTGTTTTTGACGTTGCGCCGGCTTATTTGAGCCCAAAATCCGGGGCGGAACTTAGAAAAACCTTGCTGTAACCGTCAAAAACGAAAGGGTGCAAAAGCAATTTGCGAGGGTGTATTCTGCTTTCCGAGGCAGGAGCACCCCTTTGTTTTTTTGCTTTGAAATTACCCTTGTATTTTTCACACCCTTGTGGTATAATATCAATTATCATGTAGAAAAAGGAGCGGTTGGGATGACGCCTTTGGAACGGATTGCTTACCTGCAGAAAACGCTGAATTACCATAATGAAAAATATTATAATCAGGATGCACCGGAAATTTCTGATTTTGAATACGATGCTATGATGCGGGAGCTGGAGAATTTGGAGGCGGCCCATCCCGAAGCGGTAACGGAGGATTCCCCTACCAGACGGGTGGGGGGTGCGCCGGACAGTAATTTTGCGCCTGTGGAGCACCGTGTGCCGATGCAAAGTCTGGCGGACGTATTTTCCTTTGAGGAATTGAAGGAGTTTTTGGATCGGGTTTCCAAGGAGCTGGGGCAGGAGGTTTTTTATTCGGTGGAGCCGAAAATTGATGGCTTGTCCGTTTCTCTGGAGTATCGGAACGGAACGCTGGTGCGAGGCTCTACCCGGGGAAATGGCGTGACGGGGGAGGATATTACAGAGAACCTGCGGGCGATTTCCGCTATTCCCAAAACCATTCCTGACGGACCGGCTCTTTTGGAGGTGCGGGGAGAGGTTTATATGCCGACGGAAAGCTTTGTGCGGCTGAACGAGCAGCGGGAGGATATGGAGTTGCCCTTGTTTGCTAATCCACGCAATGCGGCGGCGGGATCCTTGCGGCAGCTGGACAGTCAGATTACTGCTCAGCGGGGACTGAGCATTTTTATATTTAACATTCAGCAGTGCTCTCTTTCCTTTCAGTCTCACTGGGAGGGGCTGGAGCAGCTGGAGGTCTGGGGCTTTCCGGTGATTCCTCACCGCAAGCGTTGTTCCCGGCCTCAGGATATTTGCAATTTTATTTCTGCGATCGGAGAAAGCAGAGGAGAGCTGGCATACGAAATTGACGGAGCCGTGGTGAAGCTTGACAATCTTGCCCTGCGGGACAGGCTGGGGAGCACCTCCAAAACCCCCCGATGGGCGGTGGCCTATAAGTTTCCGGCTGAGGAAAAGGAAACCTTGCTAGAGGATATTGTGGTGCAGGTAGGGCGAACGGGGGTGTTGACGCCAAATGCTCAGCTGACGCCTGTCCGGCTGGCGGGAACAACGGTGAGCCGTGCCACCCTTCATAATATTGATAATATCCGGCAAAAGGATATCCGAATCGGAGACCGGGTGCTGGTGCGCAAAGCGGGTGATATTATTCCGGAGGTGGTGCGCTCTTTGCCGGAAAAAAGAACGAGGGAGCTGCCGGTTTGGGAAATGCCCTCTGTTTGTCCGGAGTGCGGCAGTCCTACGGTGCGGGCAGAGGGAGAAGCGGCGGTGCGGTGCAGCGGCGCAGCCTGTCCAGCGCAAAAAACAAGGAGACTGATTCATTTTGCTTCCAAGGGAGCCATGGATATCGAAGGCTTGGGGCCGGCGGTGATCGGCAAGCTGCTGGAGCAAAACCTGATCTCCACCCCGGCGGATTTGTATGACCTAACCCCCATGGAGCTGATTTCGTTGGATAAATTCGGGGAAAAGTCTGCTGCCAATCTGCTGGATGCCCTGGAGCAGTCCAAGAGCAGGGGGTTAGAGCGGGTGCTTTGCGCTTTGGGAATTCCCTTTGTGGGCGAGCGGACGGCCGCCCAGCTGGCGGCTCGGTTCGGAACTATGGAGGCCATCCGGAAGGCAAGCCGGGAGGAACTGGCGGCTGTGGAGGATGTAGGCGAAAAAATTGCGGAATCGGTGCTGGATTTCTTTGAGACTGAGGCCAACTGCCGTTTGGTTGATCGGCTGGCGGAGCAGGGGGTTGAGATGACGGCCAGGAAAAGGGAGCAGACAGACGGCCGTTTTGCAGGCAAAACCTTTGTGTTGACCGGCACCCTGCCGGATTATCGCCGGGAGGATGCGGCCAGGATCATTCGTTCCTTCGGGGGAAAGGTGACGGGCAGCGTGTCCAAAAAGACGGATTATGTGCTGGCGGGAGCCGAGGCAGGCAGCAAGCTGGAAAAAGCGGAGCAGCTTGGGATTGCGGTGATTGATCAGGCAGAATTTGAACGGATGATTCAATAAATGACAACGGGAACGGTAATGTTCTAAGATGTGCGAGGTGGAGTTGCATTATGGCGGAGCGGTTCAGTCCGGAAAGCAGCGAGCAGGTCAGCCTGTTTGAATGGTGCGAATACAGCCTGGGGAAGTATCCCCAGCTTTCTCTTTTGTTTCATGTCCCTAATGGGGGATTTCGTTCTGCGGCAACGGCGGGACGGATGAAGGCGGAGGGCGTGAAGGCGGGGGTGCCCGATCTTTGTCTTCCGGTGGCTCGGGGGGGCTATCACGGGCTTTTTATCGAGATGAAGGCCGGGAAAAATAAGCCTACAGAGCGGCAAAATAAATGGCTTGCAGACTTGCAGGAGCAGGGGTATTTGACCGCTGTTTGCTATGGCTGGGAGGAAGCTGCAAGGCTGCTTACCGATTATTTGGAAAAAAAGTAGGATCAAGGGGGAGAAAGAAATGATCAAACAATTCTTTTTTGAAAAAGGCTTTTGGAGAGTGACTCTTCAGCTGGCTCTTCCTATCGCCCTTCAAAATCTGCTGGTGAGCTCCTATGTTTTGGTAGATACGCTGATGGTGGGGCAGCTGGGAGATGTGTCTTTGTCTGCGGTGGGCATGGCAGGGCAGTGGAACTGGCTGATGAATATGATTGTGTTTGGGGTTTGCTCCGGGGCGGCTGTTTTTTTTGCCCAGTATTGGGGGATTGGCGACCGGGAAGGAATTCAGAGAACCTATGGCATCAGCCTGAGTACTGTTTTGCTGATCAGCTCTTTGTTTTTTTTTACAGGGCTGCTGTTTCCGGAATGGGTAATCAAGCTGTTTAACCGGGATCCCATGATTGTGGAAACAGGAACCAGCTATTTAAAAATTGCAGCCTTTTCTTATTTGGCGGCGGCGGTGAATACCCTCTTTTGCACCCTGCTCCGGTCAACGGAGGAGGTCAAGCTGCCTATGTATGTTTCCTTGTTTACCACCCTGTTAAACGCATTGCTGGATTATGCTTTAATTTTCGGTGCCTTTGGGCTGCCTGAGCTTGGCATTCGGGGGGCTGCGCTGGCCACTTGTATTTCCGCCTGGAGCGGCCCCTTGGCACTGATTGCCGTTTCCTTTTTCCGCAAAAATATGCTGATTGCCCCTCTGAAAAAATTATTCGGCTTTACGCTGTGGGATGTGAATTTATTTTTCGTCAAGGCGGCTCCCATTATTTTTAATGAGGGCATGTGGGGCTTGGGCACTCTTCTCTTTAATATTATTTATTCTAACATGGGGTATGAATATTATGCGGCGGTGACCATTTTAAAAACCTTTGAAAACATTGCATTTGTGTTTTTTGTAGGTTTGTGCAATGCTTGCTCGGTGATGGTGGGAAAATCCATTGGAGCGGGGAAAATCAGGCGGGGTGTGGCCGACGCCAGGCGGTTTACCGTGATTCTTCCGCTGTTGGCTTTGGTGCTGGGCATTGTTGTTGTGATATTTCGCAGTCAGCTGGTTGGTATTTTTAATATGAATCACAACATCACCCAAAAAACAGTGGATTCTGCCAAGGTGATTTTGCTGATCTACGGGCTACATATCGGGATCAGGAACATTCCTTATGTTCAGATTGTGGGGATTTTCCGCTCCGGGGGAGATACCGGCAAGGGCGTGAAATATGACCTGCTTTGCCTGTGGCTGATTTCCCTGCCCGTCACCTTTATCAGCGCTTATTTCCTCCATCTCCCTTTTCCGGTGGTGTACGCTTTGATGTACGTTTGCGAGGATTATGTGAAATCCATTTTGTGTCTGAAGTATTTTAAAAGCATGAAATGGATCAAGCCCGTAACGGAGGAGGGTGTTGCGGGCTTGGCAGAGTATCGCTTGGAAAAGCACGGTTTTTTTGAAGAATAAGCCCCCCATTTTTGAGTCGGGGAGCTATGTAAAGCCGTCAAATGCTGAATCCTTAAGGCTTCTGCAGGTGGCGGCTTTTTTGTTTACGACTGTTTTTTTACCAGCTGTTCTGCGCAGCTGCGCAGATCCTCGATTCCTTGAAATGAAACGTTTTCCTGCATGATGGTTTCCTGTACAAAGGGAGGCAAAGTTGCAAAATAACGCTGCATTTCCTCCGTTGGCAGAATCGGATTTTCCTTTTGATCCATCTTGTTCACCTCGTAGTTAGTATGATTTCGGTCTCTCCTTTTTATTCACACAAATGTAATATTTCAATTCGGAAAAAGCCCTTGACAAATGATAGCAATTGATGTATATTACTTTTAAATCTGATTATTTGGGGGAAAACCATGAGATATCTTGATGAAAAAGCGGAAAAAACGGTGTGGCAGTTAGAAAAATTAACCGTGAAGGAATGCACTGCTTTAGAAGGGTTTTACATAAAATTTTGTGACTATAAAAAGGACAATGAAATTCCCGAAGTGGATGAAAGCTGGGAGCCTCTTTCCTCCTTTCTGCCCCTTGAGGGACGGGATATGCATTGCTGGATCCGGGGCAGGTTTCAAACCCCGCCGGCTCGCCCGGGAGAATATTACGCTTTGGAATTTGCCCAGGAAAATAAAAATTGCAGAATTCAGGTGCTGTTGTATTTAAACGGCGAAATGACCCAGGGGCTGGATGTGAATCACACCAGAACCTTTTTGGAGCCGGATACGGAATATGATGCGGCCTTTTATTGCTATTTTGACCGTATTTCTCCCTATTCTGCCTTAACTCCCAAACTTGTGACGGTGTGCGAACGGACGGAGGAGCTGTATTTTGACTTTTTTGTGCCCTATGACGCAATGACCTGCCTGGAAAGGAACTCTGACGATTATCGGATCATCCTTCACCATTTAGAGCTGGCGGCCAATCTGATTGATTTCAGACAGCCCTATAGGGCGGAGTATTACGAAAGCGTGCAAAGGGCAAAGGATTATTTAAAGCGGGAATTTTATGAAAAGGAATGTGGAAAATCGGGCGTTACCGTGAACTGTCTGGGACATTCTCATATTGATGTGGCCTGGCGCTGGCCGGTGAGACAAACGGTAGAAAAGGTGCAAAGAAGCTTTTCCACTGTGATTCATTTGATGAAACGGTATCCGGAATATTTATTTATGATGACCTCTCCTCAGATGTATCTGTTTTTAAAGGAACAGGCACCCCAGCTGTATCAGCAGGTGAAGGATCGTATCCGGGAAGGACGGTGGGAGGCAGAGGGTGCCATGTGGCTGGAGGCAGACGGAAATCTGCCCTCCGGGGAAAGCTTTGTCCGCCAGCTGTTGTTCGGAAAGCGGTTTTTTCAGCAGGAGTTTGGAGTGGACAGCAAAACATTGTGGATTCCGGATGTGTTCGGTTATTCCGCCGCTTTGCCTCAAATTCTGAAAAAAGCGGGAGTGGATCGGTTTGTGACCGGTAAAATCAGCTGGAACGATACCAATCGGATTCCCAATGACACCTTTTATTGGAAGGGGATCGACGGGACGGAAATTTTCACCCAATTTTTAACCACCAAGGATTTTGTCAATCCGGACAAATCCCGGGAGTTTGTGATGATCAACGGCGCTATGGACGCCAGAGAAATTAAAAGCACCTGGGATATTTACAGAAACAAAGAGTATAATGACCAAACCATTCACACCTTCGGATTTGGCGACGGAGGCGGCGGCCCCACCTATCAGATGCTGGAGCGCCAGCGGAGATTTGCTTACGGAATTCCCGGAATTCCGAAAACAAAAATGAATACCTTGAGCAATTTTTTAGATCAGGCGGAGGAAAACTTTAAGGCCTCCTGCAAAACCTATCAGCGCACACCGAAATGGACGGGAGAGCTTTATCTGGAATATCACCGGGGCACCTTTACCTCCATGGCGAAAACAAAGCGTTTGAACCGGCAATGCGAGTTTGCTTTGATGGAAGCAGAGGGACTTTGCGCCTTGGATTTGGCTGTGAATCATCAGGCATATCCCTATCAGGAGTTTTGCGATATGTGGCAGCTGATGCTGCTCAATCAATTTCATGACATCATTCCGGGCAGCTCCATCAAAGAGGTGTATGATCTTTCAGACAAACAGTATGAATCCGTTTCTGCATTTTGTCACAAAACAGCCCGGCAGGCAAGAGAGCATTTTGCAAATAAGATTCAGTGCGGCAAGGGGTATCTGGTGTTTAATCCTCATTCCTATGAATGCTCGGATGTTGTGGCAGCAGAGGGCAGCTTTGCTTATGCTCCCGCTGTTCCTTCCTTCGGCTACAAGGCATTTGACAGCCTGAGCTTTGAAAATCATGCCCAAATAGGGGAGCGGTCTGTTTCTAACCGGTTTTTTGATATTCGTCTGGACGAACAGGGAAATATCGTGTCCTTGTTTGATAAAAGAAACGGTCGGGAAACTGTGTCGGGGCCGGCAAACAAATTTTGCGCTTATGAGGATATGCCTCGGTTTTATGACGCTTGGGAGCTGACCTATTATTACAAGCAAAAATGCTATGAAGTGGATGAGTTGGTCAGCATTTCGGAATATCGGGACGGGGCAAAGGCAGGACTTACCGTTGTTAAGAAATTTATGGATTCTATCATGACCCAAAATATTGTGGTGTATGACGAAATCCCCAGAGTGGATTTTGAAACGGAGATTGACTGGAAGCAGGAGCATTTGGTGCTGAAAACCTTGTTCCCGGTCAACGTGTTTACCAATCAGGTTACGGCGGAAATTCAATTCGGTCATGTGGAGCGGGCGACCCATTCTAACACCAGCTGGGATGAGGCCAGATTTGAGATGTGCATGCACAAGTGGGTGGATTTTTCTGATCAAGCTTATGGGGTCAGTATGCTCAATGACTGCAAATACGGGTTCTCTGCACAGGAAACCCTGCTGGGACTGACCATTCTGAAATCAGCCACCGATCCCAATCCTGAGGCGGATAAGGGGATTCATCATTTGACCTATTCCTGGTATCCTCATCAGGGACATGGGGTTGCGGGCGGCACCGTTCAGCAGGCTTATAACTTAAATCAAAAAATGACGGCAGTGAAAACGGAAGGGTCGGAGGGTGCTTTGCCCGCCCAAGCCTCCTTTGTCAGCTGCGATCGGGAGAATATTATTTTAGAAACACTGAAAAGAAGCGAGGATGGCACGGGGCTGATTCTCAGACTGTATGATGCGTACAACACCTCCAGTGCGCCTGTGATCTTCTTTGGGTTTGATGTGAAGCGGTGCTGGCTGTGCGATCTGAATGAGCACAAGCAAACTGAGGCAGAGGTGAAAAACAGATCTGTCTGCATTCCGGTTCAGAATTTTGAAATTGTAACGCTGCTGCTTGAGGTATGAAGCGATATCAAAAGATCTTTGACAGCTGATGAACAGAGCGATCTGATGATTATTTGTGGGAAGAAGGACGATGGATGATGATATGGGAGCGAATCAAAAGAATGGTGCTGCCAGAGGTGAAATTTCAGCCTGCTTTTGTGGGATTTTTGTATTTGTTTGCCTGCTTTCAAGGCGCCCTTCATTTGTCCAGTGTTTTTATTAATTTGTTTTTGATGAGCGGTCAGGGCGACAGCATGGTCAGCGTTTGCCTTTATAATGGACTGAATTTTTTGTTTACGCCCATAGGGTTTTTCATCAGCGGCATCCTGAGCAAAAAAACCAATATGGCACTGCAAATCAGAATCAGCATGATTTCCTTAAGCTGCATTTATTTGCTGCTGATTCTGTTAGGGGAGCGGGCGGTGGCTTTCAGCGCTTTGCTGGGAATGCTCAACGGCTTTGCGGCGGGCTTTTATTATCTGGCGCACATTTCCTTAATCAATCAGTTAAACGACCGGTACACCGTGGACGCAGGCTTGAATTCCACCAGCCTAATTGCTGCTGTGGAGGGGATTACCCTGCCGATGGTTGCGGGGACGGTGATCCATCAGATTCCGGGGATTCGGGGATATTTGCTGGTATTTACCGGCTCGCTGATGCTGATGCTGGGTGCCTTTGCATTCAGCTTTCGCTTGCCCGGCGGCCGTAACAGTCAGCCTTATCGGCTGGGGCCGGTGTTTCGGATGTACCGTCATCAGAAATGCTGGCGGAGAATGGCGGCTTTGGATTTTCTGCGGGGCACCAGAGAGGGCGGCCTGGCTTTTTTAATCAGTATTTTGCTGTTTATCAGCGTGCGGAATGAGCTGTTTATCAGTGTCAATTCCACTATGTGTTCCCTGACCAGCATTTTGCTGTTTGGCTTTGTTCTTAAGCGGATTATGGCGGATAACCGCCTGACCTATTACCATTATGCAGCTTTGGGAGGACTGGTTGGATCCTGTTTGCTGTTTGCAAACCAGGGGCCGGTAATTTTGTTTTTGTTCAGCCTGTTGAATACGGTAGCGGTGAATTTGACGGGGAATACCTCCACCGCTCTGGAATATGAGGCGATCAACCAGTGGGACGAGGTGTCGGATTATCGCCAGGAGGCATTGGCCGTTCGGGAAAGCTTTGTGAATGCAGGGCGGGTGGTGTCTGTTTCGGTTTTAATTATACTGGAAGTGCACGGGGTTTGGAATTCCTTCACCGTGGCCTGCTATATTACGGCTATTTATTTGATTCAATACTTGCTCTTCTTTTTGCTTCGCAAAATTCAAAGTGAAGTCAACCGGCTGGAAAAAGAACGGATGGGGGTATAATTACTGCTCTTTTCCTTCATACTATCCTTAGAAAAAGGAGGGATGGTATGGAAGGACAGGAGGATCAGAAAAAGCCTTCGGCGCTGGAGGCGGGAGGGATTCATTGCCTGAATATTATCGGGCAGATTGAAGGGCACATGACCCTTCCGGCGCAGAACAAAACCACAAAATATGAACAGGTGATCCCCCGGCTGGTTGAGCTGGAGCAGGACGAAGGCTGCCGGGGGCTGTTGATGATTTTAAATACGGTAGGGGGAGATGTGGAGGCCGGGCTGGCCATTGCGGAGATGATCGCCAGCATGAAAACCCCTACGGTATCCCTGGTGCTGGGCGGCGGGCACAGCATCGGTGTGCCATTGGCGGTTTCGGCGGATTGTTCCTTTATTGCCCCCTCTGCCACCATGGCGGTGCACCCCATCCGGATGAGCGGTGTGGTCATCGGGGTCACTCAGACCTTTGAGTATTTTGACAAAATGCAGGAGCGGGTGGTGGCCTTTGTCTGCCGGAATTCTAACATTCAGGAGCAAACCTTTCGGTCGCTGATGCTGGAGACGGGAGAGATTGCCAACGATGTGGGAACGGTTTTGTTTGGTGCAGACGCAGTCAAATACGGTTTGATTGACCATGTAGGCGGGATCAGCGACGCCATGGATGAACTAAAAAAAAGAATGAGGCAATCGGAACGAGAGGATCCATAACATAAAAAGGGACTGTAGGCAGTTCGATATGATCAATCGGCTTGCTTACAGCCCCTTTTCGTATTGCATTTGCAAGAGTGCTTCGGCAATTTTCAACATCTTTTTTGAGAAAAAAACCAGACGGTGAGCTTACGCAAATTGTACCCAAAAGCCTTAGTTGATAAATTCTGATCGGCGAACCCTTTGATTACAAAGCTCAATCCCGGTTGATGTTACATTCAATGACGCTTTGAATCTCTTTTTTGATATTAAACTGATGGGTATCGGATAATTTCTCTGTTTGCGTGCAGAACTGCATTCTTGAAAGCGCAAGTGCGTTTTCCTCCTCCGGGCAGATGCCAAAAACAAATCTGAAGCTGTGGGGTCTTAATTCATAGCATTCCTCAGGATTGGGGCCGCAGGAATGACTGCCTAGTCCGCGCATTTTGTAATCAATATACAGGTATTTGTTTTTGGATTTTTTAAGCTCATTTCTGTGCCTTGCGTTTTCCAGATCCTTTAGCGTAAAATCATGACAGGAAAAGTCAAGCCGATCTGCACCGATAATGGAAAAGGATTTGTTTTCGGCAAGGAGTGTTGCAAAAAATGTTTCTGTTCTTGTTCCGCATTCCTGGGGAATATCATACATGAAATTCATTTCTGTGATAGGCAGCTCATAAAGTCCGAAATTGCAATGCTCCTTTCTGTCAATATAATTTTCCTCAGGACCTCTTCCGTACCACCGAACAGTGCTATAATTCTCCGGTATTTCAAAGCATACGCCGATTCTGGGCAACACCTCCGGAAGGGCACCGAAGGGTTCGCCTACATATTCAACAAGAATCAATCCGTCCTCATAAACCCGGTAAATCAAGCTGATGTTAAATCCGGCAAACCGCGCTTCCGGGAATGCCTTTCCGTTCACTGTAATCTTGATGCAGTCCTCCTCTTCGTCTGCATTGACCGACTGAGCAAAAAATTTAAAATGTTTGAGAAAAACAGCATCCCATTTATCAATCCATCTCGGCGCAAAGCCGATGATACCGTCGTTATCAATAGGCGCACGGTAAAAATTCAGCTTCATGGGAGAGCAAAGCAGAACGCTGCCCTTGTACTCATAATAGGAAATCAGCCCTTTTTGAAAGGATACTTTAAAATGTTCCCCATCCAAGGTAAGATTTTTTCCTTCCGAGGTGAGCGTTACACATGGTTTTTTGGCGGCATATATGGTTTTTTCATTGCGCCCGAGCGAAACCTGCTTATAGGCAATTTCAAATCTGCGGTCGTCATAAAACCGTAGATTAACAAAATAGTTTGCTCCCGGTGTTTTACCGGGAATATCGGTATCAATGGGAAGCGCCTGCTCTGAATATGGCTTGATTGCAGGCAGCTGCATTTCTCCGCTCTTTAATACTTGAAAATCCTCGCAAATTTCCCATTTCAGAGAAACATAATCAAGGGGGCGGAAATTGTTTGTATTCATGATCTTGATTGTATTATTCTCGTAGGTTACATAACATGGAGATAAAACATTTTTACATTCCCTCAACGAGGGCTTGGGTGTTCCGTCCGAAAGACAATATCCGTCTATGGAGAAATTTGACCAATGATTATAGTCGCCGAAATCACCGCCGTATTTGTAAAATGCATTACCGTCAGCATCGCAGCTGTAAAATCCATGGCTTTTATATTCCCAAACATATCCTCCTGTAATATGACGGTTGTGATAAACATAATCCCAGGTATCCTTCATCAGCCCGGGACTGTTCCCCATTGCATGACCATACTCTGTCAGAATCACAGGCTTTCCCTGTTCCGGATAACTCAGCAGTGATTCCATTGTAAAATATCCGTCGGTGCGAAAATCATTCATGATGGGATTTTTGGAATCATCCATTGTGTGAAAAACAGGAACATTCCCCAACCTTCTCTTGATATAACGGATGCATTCATCAATATTTTCACCGCAGCCATGCTCGTTTCCGATCGACCAGATGATAACGCAGGTTTCATTTTTGTCTCGTTCTACCATCCTTTCGGTGCGGTTTAAATAGGCTCCCAGCCATTCCGGCTGTTTGGAAAGGTAGCCCTGATCGCCTGTTGTATTGCATCCGTGGGTTTCAATATCTCCCTCATTCATAACATAAAATCCCAGCTCGGAAGCAATTTCATAAAATGCCGGATGATTGGGATAATGAGAGCATCTGATGGCATTCATATTGTGATTTTTTAAATTTTTCAACTCATTTTCTATGAGTTCAACAGTGATTGCTCTGCCGTTTTTGGGATCATATTCATGACGGCAGACTCCCTTAAGAGTAATGGGTGTGCCGTTTACAAACAGCTTGTTTCCCTCAATGTGTTTTTCAATCAAGCCGATTTTTTTTGAATGAATTTCTATGGGCACTCCGTTCCTTTCAAGGGTCAGATAGGTGTGATACAAAAAGGGTTCTTCGGCATTCCATTTGACCGCATGATCCACCTCAAATTCAAAATGCATATTTTTTTCTGCTTGTTTTTCAATGGTTTGCCCGTCCGCCTCTGCTCTTACGATGCAATGAGTCATATCTTCACCGCCAAGAACAACCTCCATCAGAATTTTATTTCCCTGCGTGTGAATATGATAATCAAAAATATAATTATCTGAAAGCTGAAAAATCATAACATCTCTGAAAATGCCGTTTGCAAGAAGCATATCCTGATTTTCAAGATAGGTTGCGTCACTGTAGGTAAACACCTTTACGCACAAAATATTCTCTCCGTCCACAGCCATATCCGAAACATCAAATTCTGCCGGAAGTCTGCTGCCCTTTGAAAAGCCGACGTATTTTCCGTTTAGATAAACAAAAAATGCATTGTCTACTCCCCCGAAATAAAGAATGGTTCTTTCTGTCTTTTGTAAATAAAATTTTTTTCTGTAGTATCCCACAGGGTTATCACAGGCGACAAAGGGCGGATAAAAGGGAATAGGATAGACTACATTGGGATAAGCAGGCTGAGAATAGCCCCTGTATTGCCACATGGAAGGCACATCTATCACATCCCAATCGCCATCGTCTAAATCAGGCAGATAGAAATTTTCTATGCAGTCATCCTCTTTGTACAAAAATTTAAAATCTCCGTTCAGCAGACGGATCAGCTCAGAGTCGGATTTATTCCTATAATATACATCCTTATGCAAAGCCGGAACTAAAGAGGCTCTTGGCTTCATGCAGCCCTCCTGTAAATAAGCCGGGCTGTTAATTTTCTCTTGATACATTTGTAATTCCATAATGTAAAAATCTCCATTCCGCCGCCCTGCGCCGGCATAGGTAATAAAAAAGTTTTCTCTTATCCGCAGGGCAAGGAATGATAAGAGATTTTTTGCCCAAGTGCGTTTCCGACCAAATGGTCGGAAAAATTCGCACGGGCAGTGAATTCCGCCGGAGTCATGACGTGAGAATCACGGCGACTTCCATTCTAGCGGAGGAAATAAGAAAAAAACTTTCACGTTACCACCTTCTTTTTTGTGTTGATACCTTGATTGTAGCACAAATAAATGAAAATTAGTATTGCAAAATGATACTGTTATATGGTAAAATGATACTACACTATAGCGTGATGATCCTTTAGGCGTGATTTTATGGTTTTTTATGTGCTTTGTGGGCAGGAGGTCTTTTGAAATGAATATGAACAATTTATCTGTTATGCGCATTATGCAGGAAAGTTGCAGCAAAAGTAAAGAGAAAACAGATATTATCATGCCCTACACCGCCCTTCATTACATCCTATCGGGATCCGGCTATTTCAATCGGGTAAAGCTTGGAGCAGGGCAGTTTTTCTGCGCCGTGAAGGATACAAAGGTGTGCTATTTCCCCTGCTATGAGGAGCCTTGGACCTATATTTATATTGATTTTTATAGCGAAAAAAGTAAAATGGACTCTCCTCTGAAATGGGGACTTGATGTTAACGCCCCCTACGGACAATTTGATTTTATGGAGGAGCTGAAAAAAATTTATGGCTTCTATGAGGAATATAGTCGGCATTATATATGTAATAATGAATTTATGACATCGGTGGCAAGTATGATCCTTTTTCTGCACAAAACCCCGGCACAAAGGGACAGTTCTCTGGCACACAAGCATGTCAATGATATCAAAGAGTATTTAGATTTTAATTTCTACAAAAAAATCAGGATCGAGGATCTTGCAAAGGAATTCTATCTTTCTCGCCAATATGTACGCAATCTATTTGATCAGTATTTGAACATGTCCCCAAAGCAATATCTTCAAAAAGTAAGAATGGAGAAGGCCTCTGAATTGCTTTTGAATACGCAATATAGTGTGGCTCTTGTAGCCTATTCGATCGGGTATGATGATCAGCTCGCCTTTTCTAAAATGTTTCAATCCTATTATGGATTGTCCCCGACACAGTATCGAAAGGCAAATGCAATATAGGATGCTTTATTTTTAATGATCGGAAAAATGGTTTCAGAAAAAATGACCCCCTCAAATATCAGGTTTTTGAGCGGGTCATTCTATGACAGGACAGGCACCCTTAATGACGAAGCCTGTGGTTAGACGGTATATTCGGTTCGTGCAATGATGTGATTTTGATATTCAATATCCAGCTCGTTGAAATAACCGCTCCAGCCCCACACCCGAACAATCAGATTGGGGTGCTGCTCAGGGTGCTTTTGGGCGTCCAGCAGCTGATCCCGGTTGATGGAGTTGATTTGCAGCTGGTGGCCTCCCAGCAAAATAAATTCTTTGACCAGTGCCGCTGTTTTGGTAATGCCGTCTTCTGTGCGGAATACCGTATCGTGCACTTCAATGGTCAAGGGGCCGCCGTTGATAATTTCCGTCAGATCGTACTTGGTAAAGGATTGAATCACAGAAAGTAGACCGGCAGTTTTCACATCCAGAGAGGGAGAAAAGCTGGAGGCATAGGGTTCTCCGGCCAGCCGTCCGTCCGCTGTGGCAGGGCAGGCCTTTCCCTTGGAAATATAGTCCATAGCACTGCCGGTGCCTGCCCGCCAAATGCCCCCTCTGCCGTTGCTTTGGCCATTTAGGTGATGAGAAAAGGCCTTCATCAGCTGGCAGGCAATCTGATCCACCTCATCCTCATTGCTGCCCATTTTCGGACAGGAGCGCAGCAAATTGCGCAGGGGGATATTTCCTTCAAAATTGTGATCCAGAGCGTCTAAAAGCTCCTCCTTGGAAACTGCTTTATCATCATAAATGACCTGCTTGACGGCTGCCAGCGCATCCGCTCCGTTAGAGATTCCCGCACCGTGACAGCCAAAGTTTAGATATTTGGTTCCCCCTTGAAACAGACCGGTCAGGTTTTGGATGCAGCCGTCAAAGAAAACGGACAGCAGGGGATGGATTCCCCAGCTTGCGCCTTCCGCCCCCTTGATCAGCCGCTGACATTCTGCTCCGATTGCCTTTTGTACCTGCTCCATCAGGTCGGAAAAGGTGGGGGCGGCCATCAGACAGCGGTGAAGGGTATCGCTGATCACATGGGGGAAATCCATGGTTTTCAGGTTGGGAACATCTGCTCCCAGACCGGGAATGATATATTCCCAGCAGGCTGCTACGGTATAATCCAGTGCGTCCTTCTTATCATAGCCCAGCTTGACCAGCCCGGGAACGACCACGTCGTCGTTGCAGTATTGGGGAAAGCCCAGCCCTTCCTTGGTAAGCATCGTGGCGGCTTTGAACAGGCTTGGAGGGGTGTTTTTCCCCACCCGCAGGTTGATTTTCGGATCAATGAGCTTCAGCTCTCGGGAGGCATCCATGCAGAATTGGGACAGTCGGTGATACATGTTGTTTCCCTGCTCGTCAAACCCGCCTAATACCATGCTTTGTCCATTATCGCCCTGCTGAATGCCGGTGTAAAGATCAGTGTCAAAATTCAGGGAGATGAAAAATTCCTCCAGCAGCTCAAACAGCTCCTCATCCGGAACGCCCCGCTTTTGATCCGCCAGAAAAAAGGGCAGCATATATTGATCGAACCTGCCCAGGGTAACGTGGCACACATGGTCGTACCGTAGCAGATAAATGCAAAGCTTGAGAAAAACGCAGGCCTGATGGAAGGTTTCAGCCCCCCGGCGGGGAACGGTTTCCAGGGCCTTTGCCAATTCTGTATGTCCTTCCTGCAAAGCCTGAACCCGGTACCGTTCGGCAAAGGCAATCCCCGCTTGCAGGGAGGAAATCATTTCATGGGCAAACTGCCGCTGTTCTTCATTTTGGGGCTGCTGCCTTTTGATTTCCTCTATGATTTTGTCAAAGCCCTGGGTGATGACCCGGCTGTAATTGGGGGTTACGTTACCTCCCCAGTCCTGGGAGACAAAGCGGATGCTGCGGTGAAAGCCCAGCCGATCCTGACCGTAAAAAACCGGGCGTTCCTCTGCCAGAACCTTAGAGAGCCACCCGGCTCCGTTTTCCTTGCAGCAGCTTTGCAGCTGTTCCCATTCTCGGGGCGCGTCCCGGCGATTGCTCCGGTATTCTCGTTTTCTCAATATTTCCAAAAGCTCCTGTACCCGTTTTGTCATAATGATTTTCATAGCCTTTCTGCCCACAGAATGAAAAATAGGGCGGACACGCTTGCTCTTACCGTGGGCGGATAAGGCGTATCCTTCAAAAGGAAATGGTTTTATAGCAGCTTTGTTTGGATGCCGTGCGCTTCAAAAAGCTCCTGCCGGGGGTTGGGGGACAGGGTGACATCAAAATTCGGCTGATAGCTTCTGCCGGTCATGGCATATTTACTGCCTGCCATGTTATGGTAGGGCATCAGCTCGGCATAGGCGATGCCCTCTTCTTGCAGCAAAGAGGCGATGGCGGCAATGTTTTGCTGGGTATCCGTCACTCCCGGAATCAGCGGAACACGGATGCAAAACGGAGTATCGCTCCGGGCAAGCAGATGAAAATGACGAAGAATGCTTTGATTGCTGCACCCGGTATAGGCTTTGTGCATAGCATCGTCTATGAGTTTTAAATCAAACAGGATATAGTCCGTAGCGGAAAGAACCGCCTCAAACAGGGGATCCTGGCAATAGCCGCAGGTCTGCACTGCGGTGTGCAGTCTGCCCTTGAGCAGAGAAAGACATTCCAGCAAAAATTCCCCCTGGAGCAGAGGTTCTCCGCCGGAAAAGGTAACGCCCCCCTCCTGCTGTAAAATGGCCTGATTTTTGCATAATTTTTTTGTCAGCTCCTGAGCCGAATAGACTTGGCCGCACATACGCAGCAGCCCTCTGGGACAGACGGCAATGCTTTCCTCGGTCAAAATCACGCCGTCCGGTTGGGCAATGCCCGCCTGAAGGCAGCTTCCGCAATGGAGACAGCCGTTGGGACTTTTCACAATTTCAGGCTTGCTTTGCTGCCCTTCCGGGCTGTGGCACCAGCTGCACCGCAGAGGGCAGCCCTTGAAAAACACTGTGGTGCGGATCCCCGGTCCGTCGTAGATAGAAAATTCCTCAATAGAGAATACAGTTCCCTGTGACATACTTTGTTTCACAGCCTTTCTGCCCACAAAAATAAAGAAATCATAAGCCCTTTTTGCCGTGGGCTGACTTTGCTTTTCCGGGGGAGAGCACGGCGGTACAGAAAAAATCCGCCGCACCCCGATTTTGCAGAAATATGTCCCCCTATGGTTACTATATCATTTTGCCTCTTGACAAAGCAAGAAACTTTTTATACAATAATAGTCAAAAGTTATCTTTTTCAAAAGAAGGTGAGCAGAATGTTTCATCAGCCCCACAACTCTATGGGGAATTATCATTATAACGGGATTGTGTATCAGGCATACCGCTGGGCCTCTCATTTTCACAGAAGCTATGAGCTGGTGTATGGGATGGCGGGGCAAACAAAAATCGGCGCCAACGGCCAGGAGCTTTTGCTGGGAGAGGGAGAATTTTATCTGATTTTTCCCAATACGGTTCACAGCCTGGAGTCTGTGGATGATTCCCGGTTTTGGGTAGGGGTGTTTTCGGGGGATTTTATCGGACGGTTTGCAAAGGCGGAGGAAGGGCAGTGCTATTCTCCCTTTCGGTGCGAGCCGGAGGTGGAGCGGTTTTTGAAGGGGTATTTGCTGTTTGACGGAACGCCTTCTTTGGACATGAGGATTGCCTGTCTGAATCTGGTTTGCGATCAGTGCTTAAAATATGGGGAAAAGCAGGAGATTTGCTATAATCCGGATTTGAAAAACAAGCTGCTTTTGTATTTTGCAGATCATTTCAAAGAAAATGTGACTCTTTCGGAGATTGCCGGGGAGCTGGGCTATGAATATCATTACTTATCCCGGGAATTTCACCGATGTTTTCAAATGAATTTTAAGACCTTTTTAAATTTATACCGCTTTGAAGCGGCCTGTGAGCTGCTGTCCGAAACGGAAAAGAGCTTAACGGAGATTGCCATGGAAAGCGGGTTTCAAAGTTTGCGCAGCTTTAACCGCCTGTTTAAGGATTTCAGCGGCATGGCGCCGCACCAATATCGAAGGAAATAGCAAAGAAATAGGGTGACCCGTAACGGTTTGCGTTACAGATCACCCTTTTTGATTTCTGTTGATTTTGCCGGAAGGCACGCAGCCTATGCATTTCTGAACCGAGCCAAAAATTCCTTGGTTTCCGGCTGGCTGGGATGCTCAAAAATATCCGTGGGACTGCCTTCCTCGCAGATGACGCCGTTGTGCATAAACACCACATGGTTAGCCACATCTCTGGCAAAGGCCATTTCATGGGTAACGATCATCATGGTCAGCCCCTCCTGTGCCAGGGTGCGGATGACATTTAACACCTCTCCCACCATCTGAGGATCCAAAGCGGAGGTAGGCTCGTCAAACAAAATCAGATCCGGCTTCATGGCCAGGGCCCGGGCAATGGCCACCCGCTGCTTTTGCCCGCCGGAAAGCTGCTTGGGCTTGGCATGGATATAAGGAGCCATTCCCACCTTTTCCAAAAAAGCAATGGCTTCCCGCTTGGCATCCTCCTTAGGGGTTTTCAGCACCTTTTGCTGGCCGATCATGCAGTTTTTCAGAACGGACATGTTTTCAAACAAATTAAAGCTTTGAAACACCATGCCCACCTTGGCCCGGTAGGCAGGAATATTTTTGGTTTCCAGAATGTCCTGTCCTTTATAAATAATCTGCCCTCCTGTGGGAGTTTCCAGCAGATTGACGCATCGGAGCAGGGTTGATTTTCCCGAACCGGAGGCGCCGATGATGCAGGTCACATCGCCGGTGTTGACAGAAAAATGAATATCCCGCAGTACCTCGTTTTCTCCAAACTGCTTTTTTAAGCCTTTGATTTCAATAATTTTACCCATTTTCCATCCCTCCTTCCTCCGCTGCCGACTGGGCGGCGGGCTGCAGCACATAAGAAGCGGGGCCGTCGATTTTTTGCTCGATCAGCCGTAGCAGTCTTGTGATGCTGAAGGTAAGGATGAAATAAATCACGCAGGCCACCACATAGGTTTCAAAAATTGCCCAGGTCATTTTGGATATTTTCGCCGTAAAGAAGTACAGCTCTGTTACGCCGATCACGTTCAGTACAGAGGTGTCCTTAATATTAATGACAAATTCATTGCTGATGGCGGGCAGAATATTCCGCATGGCCTGAGGAATCACAACATGCAGCATGGTCTGCCAGTGGTTCATTCCGATGGAGTAGGCTCCTTCAAACTGCCCCTTATCAATGGAGATAATTCCCCCTCTGACGATTTCTGCCATATAGGCACCGGTGTTGATGGATACGATAAAGATACCCGCCGGAATCAAGGGGAGGGTTTTGCCGTTGTTCATAAAGGCATAGCCCCAAAAGATAACCATGGACTGCACCATCATAGGTGTTCCCCGGAAGATTTCCACATAAATGCTGATCAATCCGTTAATAATTTTCAAAATTACCCTGACAACGGCTTTCTTTGATTTTGGGATGGTTCTGATCACCCCGGTAATCAGCCCGATGATCAGGCCGATGACGGTACCCGTCAGGGCGATCAGCATGGTATAGCCGATTCCCTGGATAAAATAGCCTCGGTAGGAGACAAAAATTTCCGCAACTTCTTTCAAAAAATGAATCATAATAGTAACCCTTTTTCAGATTATTCTTCCACCGGTGCAATTTTCACCATTTCAGCCATCAGTTCTTTTTGCGCCGCTTCATCAAAGGTGCTGATAAAGCTGTTGATGCCCGCTGTCAGCTCGGAGCCTTTTTTCACACCCACTGCAATGCTGGTGTCTTCCACAGGAACCTGAAAACCGGTTTCATTGTTGACCAAAGGAATATAGGTGTATTTTCCGCCTTCGGTGCATACGGCCATAGCGGTAGGCTCCTCTGCGATATACCCTTCGATGGTGCCCGCGTCAAGAGCGATCAGCATGGTAGAAAAGTCTGCCAGCTCGCTTACCTCAGCCTTGGTCTGGCTGGAAAGTGCGTCCAGATGAGAGGTTCCCGACTGGGCGGCAATTTTTTTACCGTCTAAGTCCGCAATGGTTGTCACATCCTCCAGGCTGCCTTTTTTGGTGATCACAACCAGGTTGGATACATAGTAATTATCCGAGAAGTCAATTTTTTCTTTTCTTTCTTCTGTGGGGCTCATACCGGCGATGATCATATCCAGCTTGCCGGACTGCACGGCGGGAATCAGGCTGTCCCACTCATAGGAATAAATCTCCAGCTCTTTTCCCATGGACTGTGCAATTTGGATTGCAACCTGAACATCATACCCGTTGGTGAACATATTTGCAACGTTTTTGATGGGAACCGCACCGTTGCTGTCATCCGGCTGAGACCAGTTATAGGGTGCGTAATTACATTCCATTCCGATCCGGATCACATTGCTTTCTGCCGTTTCTTCCGTGCCGCTTTCCTGGTTTGATGCGCCGCACGCGCACAGGGCAAACACCATTGTGACTGCCAGCAGCATTGCCAATACTCTTTTCATTTGATAACCACCTTTTCCTAAAAAATATTTATGACCGTGCCCTTCAAACAAGAAAAGTCCGTAAACAGAAGCGTTTACGGACAAAATACCTTCCTGTTCAATCCTGATAGCGCTCCACAGATTTGTGACAGTGTATTGCATTTTCTGCAATACCCCAGCAAAGAAGTCTCCGGCGAAAGCCCCTTTGCTTCGGCGCCCGTTCCTTTCCTCCAAGCCCGGCGGCCGGCCGGTCAGCGGCCTGGAGTACTGATCCCAAACGCACCTCTACCATTGATCTCATTTGAAAAACAACAGTTCATTTTCATTCCTATTATGACACAAATGTTTCAGAAAGTCAATAGAAAGTCAAATTATTTTTGAATTTTCCAGTCAATTTTTTCCCAGGGCAGATCCAGATCCTCCCGGCCGAAGTGGCCGTAAGCGGCGGTTTGCTTGTAGATGGGCCGGCGCAGATCAAAGCGCTGGATAATGGCAGAGGGTCTGAAATCGATATTATCCTCGATGGCCTGATAGATGACCTCCTCCGGTACCCGGTTGGTGCCGAAGGTGTTGACCAGCACCGAAACAGGCTTGGCCACCCCGATGGCATAGGCCAGCTGAATTTCACACTGCTTGGCTAAGCCTGCCGCTACAATATTTTTGGCCGCATATCTTGCGGCGTAGCAGGCGGAACGGTCCACCTTGGTGGGATCCTTTCCGGAAAAGGCGCCGCCTCCGTGACGTGCATAGCCCCCGTAGGTATCCACAATAATTTTTCTTCCCGTCAGGCCGGAATCCCCTTGGGGTCCTCCGATCACAAAGCTGCCGGTGGGGTTGACATACAGCTTGGTGTTCTGATCC
The DNA here is from genome assembly GCA_034117945.1 of Clostridia bacterium. GTDB lineage: Bacteria > Bacillota > Clostridia > HGM11514 > HGM11514 > SIG438. The sequence continues at coordinate 28,110 of JAXEOR010000005.1, forward strand.
ATCAGCTCAGCAGAGACAATGGGGGTAATCACATGGGTCAGAATATCCTGGCGGATGGTGCTTTGGCTGACTCCCGGATCGTGCTGGGAGGATACAACGATGGTATCTACCCGGGCGGGAACACCATCGTGATATTCGATGGTCACCTGGGTTTTTCCGTCAGGGCGGAGGTAGGGAAGAACCCCCTCCTTACGCACCTTTGTCAGTTGACGAGCCAGCTTGTGAGCCATAGAAATGGGGAGAGGCATCAGCTCCGGGGTTTCATCACAGGCATAGCCAAACATCATGCCCTGATCTCCCGCTCCCAGCTGTTCTGTTCCGTCCTCCTTGGCCTCCAGGGATTGGTTCACCCCTTGGGCAATATCGGGAGACTGAGCGTCAATGGTGGTCAGCACCGCACAGGTGTTGCCGTCAAACCCATAGGCGGGGTTGTTATAGCCGATTTGATTGATGGTGTCCCGGGCGATCTGGGCAATGTCGGCATAGCAGGAGGTAGAGATTTCTCCCATCACCGTAACCATTCCCGTGGTAGCCACAGTTTCACAGGCGACCCGGGCATAAGGATCCTGAGCCAGGATGGCGTCCAGCACCGCGTCTGAAATTTGGTCGCACACTTTATCCGGATGACCTTCGGTCACTGATTCAGAAGTGAAAAATGTTTTTTTCATGGGTAACGTCCTTTCCGTTCCCGTAAGGTTTTGGGGAACACTCCTTATTATACTGATATTTTGTTGTTTTGTCAAGGCGGAGGCTCATTTTTTGCTCTTTCTTTTCATAAAATAAGAAAAAAGGGGGGACTGACATGAAATGTTTGGTAAAAACCAAAAGCGAAACCCTGCTGTTTTTTTATGAGGAAAAGCGGGGGCTGTGCTATCAGAGCGAGCTGGACGGAGATAAGATCCATCTTTTGACGGAGGATGCGCAAGGGGAGTTTGACGTTTATGCAGACGACGCTTTGCACCTTGTTTGTCAGAGCAAGGGGGGAGAGCTGTTTTATTTTTGCTATCGGATGGGGCAATGGCACAGGCGGACGCTGTTAAACAGCAAAAAGGGAGAGCCTGCGGTTCGCTGTCTGAGACTGTGGGGAAGAGAAGGGGACTACCGGCTGTTTTATGTGCTGGAGTACGGGGGAGAGCATTTGCTGATCTGCCATCCTCTGGAGGGCGGGCGGCCTCAGCCTTTGGCAAAGCTGCCCCGGCCTTCCTTTTTGTTGCGATCCGATCCGGCCGGGTGCCTTTATTTGATTTATGAGCGGGAAGGGGCGTCTGTTTCTCTGTGCTATCGGTACGGAAACTGGGGCAGCCCTGTTTCCTTGGGGGAATTCCGGGTAGAGGACGCCATCTATACCCAAACCCAGACGGCGCATCTGGCCGCCAGCCGGGGAGGAAGTCTGTTTTATCTTTCCTTTGAAAACGGGGCGGTCAGGGAAACTGTTCCCATTACCAGAAGCGGCCAGAATCAGCCTACTCTGCTGTTTTATGAGGATTCTCTTTGGCTGCTGTATGAGGAGCGGGGCAGGATCTTTTATTGGAAAAAGGGAGAGCGGGCGCCGGTGGCCATGATTACGGGCACCCAGCCGGAGCTGTTTCATCTTCGTTTTTTGAACGGAGCGGAACGGGAGACTGCCCGCCGGGCTTACGGCTGCCGGGTCAGAGGAAAAGTGAATTTGTTTATTGCGACCAAGCTGCCCGAGGGGAAGAGACAGAGCTTTTCAGACGACTGCCGGATTCAGCTGACCAAGCTGAAGCTGCGGATTGACTCTTTGGAGCAGACGATCAGACAGCTTCATAAGGAGCTGCTGCGGGTTCAGACAGGGGAGGGTCAGCTTTGTCCCCCTCAAAAGCCGCCCCGTGAGGACAGCCGGGAGGAGACGCCGCCCCAGCCTGTGTTACCCCAGGAGCCGGAAAAGGATTTCCGTGCTCCGGTTCAGACAGATCCCAATGAAACGGCAGAGGAGCAGCCTAACGAAAGGGATTTTCCTCCCGGGGAATAGAATTTTTTGCATTACATACCCTATTCTTACTGCTATTTGAACAAAAAAACGGCGGTAGGAGGGGAAAAGATGAAAAAAAACAGAAAAAACGACAAAAAAGAAAAAAAGTGTTTTGAAAATCTGAGAAAGTATGGTATAATGTATATTGTAATTGCCTTGGGCGTTTTTTTGATGGCAATGGGGCTGAATCTGTTTTTGATCCCCAACAAAATTGTGACCGGCGGGGTCAGCGGATTGGCTACCATATTGTATTATCTTACCGGCCTGGGTACGGGATTTTATGTGCTGCTCATTAACTTTCCGTTGTTTTGGTACGGCCTAAAGAGGCTGGGGAAGGGGTTTATGCTTCGCACGGCTGTTGCGACTGTGCTGTTTTCTGCTTTCCTGGAGCTGACGGCTCAGCTCCCTGCCGTAACGGAGGATGGGCTGCTTGCCGCTTTATACGGCGGGCTGCTGATGGGAGCGGGCATGGGACTGGTGTTCCGCTGGGGGGCTTCCACAGGCGGAACGGATCTGATTGCTATGGGAGTTCGTCAGAAAAATCAGTCCTTTAGTATGGGAACGCTGGTGCTGGCGGTGGACGCGGCGGTGGTGGCTCTGTCTATGCTGACATTCGGGGATATTGCCCTGGGGCTGTACGCTTTTGCGGCGCTGGCAGTCAGCGGAAAGGTGATTGATTATATCGGAGAGGGACCCAAGTTTGCTCGGGCGGTTTATATCATTTCCGACCGGCAGGAGGAGATTTCCCGTATCCTGCTGTACCGTCTGCAGCGGGGGGTGACTGCCCTTTCGGGGCAGGGGCTGTTTTCCGGCAGCCAAAAGCAGATTCTGCTTTGCGTCATCTCCAGGCGGGAGGTCGTACAGATGAAAAAGCTTGTGCAACAAACCGATCCCAACGCTTTTGTGATTATTTGTGACGCAAAAGAGGTGCTGGGGGAGGGGTTTCAAACATAAAAGGAGGAACGCTGTCATGGAGGAATGCAGCAAAATTGCAACCAAGATACGAAAGCATGTGATCGAGGGCGTGTATCATGCGGCTTCGGGGCACCCGGGAGGCTCTTTGTCTATTGCGGACATTCTTGCGGTATTATATTTTGAGGAAATGAGGGTGAATCCCAGCCATCCCAAGGATCCGGATCGGGATCGCTTTGTTTTGTCTAAGGGACACTGTGCTCCCGCCTTGTACGGAGCGCTGGCAGAGCGGGGCTTTTTTCCGGTAGAGGATATCAAAACGCTCCGCAGAATTGACAGCTATCTTCAAGGGCACCCCGATATGAAGGGAGTACCGGGGGTGGATATGTCCACCGGCTCTTTGGGGCAGGGCGTGTGCGCTGCCAACGGAATGGCCTATGCGGCTAAGCTGGACGGCCGGGATTACCGGGTATATACCATTTTGGGAGACGGTGAGCTGGAGGAAGGACAGGTTTGGGAGGCGGCTATGTTTGCCGCTCATTATAAGCTGGACAATGTTTGTGCTTTCGTGGATCTGAACGGCCTCCAGATTGACGGAAAAGTGGAAGAGGTTATGTCTCCTTATCCGGTGGATGAGAAGTTTCAGGCCTTCGGCTGGCATGTGATTGTGATTGACGCCCATGATTACAGCCAGATCCGCAGCGCTTTGGCGGAGGCAAAGACAGTCAAGGGCAAGCCTACCGTGATCATTGCCAAAAGCGTGAAGGGCAAAGGGGTTTCCTTTATGGAAGGACAGGCCGGCTGGCACGGAGTTGCGCCAAAGCAGGAGGAATATGAACAGGCGATGGCGGAGCTGAATCAAAAGCTGATGGAGGAGGAATCGGATCATGTCTGAAAAAATGGCAACAAGACAGGCCTACGGCCTGGCGCTGGCGGAATTCGGCGAAAACCCCAATCTGGTGGTGATGGACGCGGATCTTTCCAAATCTACCAATACGGCTACCTTTCAGAAAAAATATCCCCAGCGGTTTATCAATACGGGAATTGCGGAAGCGAATATGATGTCTACCGCCGCAGGGCTGGCCTCCTGTGGAAAAACGGTGTTTGCCAGCTCCTTTGCCATGTTTGCGGCAGAGCGAGCCTTTGAGCAGGTGCGAAATTCCATTGCTTATCCTAAGCTGAATGTAAAAATCGGTGCCAGCCATGCGGGTGTTACCGTGGGAGAGGACGGGGCCACCCATCAGTGCCTGGAGGATATTGCCTTGATGCGTACCCTGCCGGGAATGGTGATCCTCAATCCGGCGGACGCTACCGAAACGAGAGCGGCAGTCAAAGCGGCTATTGAGTACGACGGGCCGGTGTATCTGCGGCTGGGTCGGCTGGCAGTTCCCCAGATTTTTGACCGGGATCCGGCCTATCATTTTGAATTGGGGAAGGGAATTTGCATTCAGGACGGAACGGATATTACCATTGCCGCCACCGGGCTGATGGTGTTTGAGGCCATAGAAGCGGCACGGCAGCTGGGAGAACAGGGCATCAGTGCCAGGGTGCTGGATATTCATACCATTAAGCCCTTGGATCGGGAGCTGATTGTGAAGGCGGCTCGGGAAACGGGCGGAATCGTAACGGCGGAGGAGCATTCGGTCAACGGCGGTCTGGGAAGCGCAGTGGCGGAGGTGCTGGCGGAGGAATGTCCCACACCCATGTGCCGGATCGGTGTGCAGGATCAGTTCGGCCGCTCCGGAAAGCCTGCCCAGCTGATGGAATGGTATCACCTGACTGCTGCGGATATTGCTGCGGCGGCCTTGAAAACCATTGCGAGAAAATCATGAGATTACTGGGCATTGATTATGGAGACGCACGGGTAGGGGTTGCCCTGTCCGATCCCTTGGGATGGACGGCTCGCCCCCTGCCCCATTTACCGGGAAGAAACCAGGAGAAGCTGCTGAGGCGGCTGGAGGATTTGATCCGGGAGCACGGAGTGGAAAAAATTATTCTGGGCTTTCCGAAAAATATGAATGGTACGGTAGGTCCCAGAGGAGAGCTGACACGAGCCTTTGGGGAAAAGCTGAAAAAGCGCACCGGCCTGCCTGTAATTTTGTGGGACGAACGGCTGACTACGGTATCGGCCGCAAAGATTATGAATGAGACCAATGTGAGAGGGAAAAAACGAAAGGAACAGATCGATTCCCTGTCTGCGGTGCTGATTTTGGAAAATTATTTGCAGTCTTTGTCATAAATTTGTAATCTGAGGAAATGATATTTCTATTGACTATTTTGAAGATTTAGGGTACAATAATAAGAGAGACGGCAGAAACGAGATGTGCTGTGGAGGATCTGCCGCCTGCTCACGTTCCTTATCTGCCCACGGTAGGGAGTTTGTTTCTGATAATTGTGGGCGGAAAGGCGAAGGGCTTTTTATGGATGAGGAACTGATTGTACTGTACGATGAAGAGGGCAACGAGCAATCCTTTGCTTATTTGGATACCATTGAAATGAACGGGGAAAGCTACCTTGCGCTGACTCCTGTTTATGAAGAGGAGGAAGAGGAGGACAGCGAGGACACGGAGGTTGTGTTTATGAAGCTGACTCGGGATGAGGAAAATCCAAATGAGGATCTTTTGCTGATTGTGGATGACGATGACGAGCTGGATGAGGTATTCGCAGAGTTTACCCGCAGAATAGAAGAGGAAGAATAAAGGCTACATAGCAGACCTGCTGTGTTCGTAAAATGCCGGAGTAAAATTTAACCAACACAAACGAATAGGGAATCTTGCTCCGTCTGCGGCGTAAATGCCCCCCAAATCTGATTTGGCCAGGGGACTTATTATGCAGACGGGAGGATACCCACCTGCGAGAGCAGGTTAAATTTTTCCGGTATATAAAACGGCACGGCGGGTTTTTATCATTTTATTACATTTTTTGCAAAAGAAAAGCGGACTGCATGAGGGGGCGACGAAAATTTTACTGGCTGTTTTGTTAGTGGCATTGGTCGTAGTGATTCTGATCACGATCTTTCTGATGAATGTTTTGATTCCGCTGAAAAACGCCCGGCGCTATATTACCATGGAGCTGGAGCGTTCCTATGGAACAGGGGAGCAGGCATATTGGGAAAGAGAATTAAAGCACCTGTATCGGGACGCCATTCCGTTTTATCATCTCTTTTCGGAAAAAAAGAAGGAGCGGAGCAAGAAAAAGTGAAGACTCTTGAACAAAAGGACGTTACTTTTTGAGGAAAAGAATTGACTTTTGAAAATTATGGTGATATAATGGAGGAAGATATTCAAATGAACAAGGAGTTAGAGTTTGTGAATTCGCTGATTTCACAAATGACAGTAAAGGAAAAAATCGGACAGATAACAATGGCAGTCAGCGGTAAGGATATATATGACAAGAACAACGGTAAATTTACTTTCCGCCAGAACTTTAAAAGGCAGTTGGAAGAGTACGGAATCGGAATTATGAGCACTCTTTTAAGAGCAGACCCTTGGTCAAAAAGAACATACGGAACAGGGGTAGAGCTTGAAGAGCGTGAAGAATTTATAAATCAATTTCAAAAATATGCAATTGAGCATTCCAGATTGGGTATTCCTGTTTTGATAGATTTGGAAGCATCTCATGGTATGCAGGCTTTGGGAAGTGTAGTGTATCCTACAAACATCTGCAGCGGATGCAGTTTTGATACGGATTTGTACGGAAAAATGATGGCGCTTATTGCAAAAGAACTCAGACTTTCGGGAAATCACATCGGTTTTATGACCATTATTGATATGGCAACCGACCCGAGATTCGGAAGAACAGAAGAAAGCATTGGCGAAGATCCATTGCTTGCATCTCGTATGGCATATAGTGCGGTAAAGGGCTTTGAACGCGAAAATACCAGCATATGTGCAAAGCATTTTTTAGCTCACGGCGGTGCCACATCAGGACATATGAGCGGTGAGGTATGCTCCGGAATACGCAATATTCATGAAATACATATACCGTCTGCAAAGGCTGCAATAGAAGCGGGTGCAGACCTTGTGATGACTGCATATAATGCAATTGACGGTGTTCTATGTGTTACAAGCAAGGATATTCTTACTGATCTTTTGCGTGACGAATTGGGCTTTGAAGGCGTAGTAATGACAGACGGCGGCGGAATTCTTAGAGCAAGAGATGTTGTGCGCGGCGGCGCCGACTATCTGGCTGCAGCAGTGACTCTTAATGCGGGAAATGATGTAAGTTTGGGCGATAGCAACGGAGTGTTTTTGCATCTTGATGAGGCTCTGGAAAAAGGTGAAATCACCGAGGAAAAACTTGACGAGGCAGTTCGCAGAGTGTTGTTGCTTAAAGTAAAACGCGGATTGTTTGACGATCCTTTCTTAAAACCGGGACATGTTGTACCATTTGTAAAAAGCGGCGAATGTCAAAAAACTGCATATGATGTTGCTGCAGCAAGTATGGTATTGCTCAAAAACAATGGCAATATTTTGCCGCTGAAATCTTCACAAAAAATCGCACTTATCGGTCCTCAGGCAGACAGCGTATATCATTTGCTTGGAGATTATACTTCACCTCGTAAGGTAGGCGAAATGAACACAATACACGAAGAAATGGCAAAAAGATTTGAAAAGGTAACAGTAGCAGAGGGCTACAAATTTGAAGGAGGAAAAGAAGGGTTTGCCGAGGCTCTTGACATCGCTCGTGAGGCTGATGTTACAGTACTTCTTATGGGCGGCAGCAGCGTGCGTGATTTTAGTACAAAGTTTAATGGTGCAGGAACTGCAATTGGCTGTGGCGATGTATTTATGGATTGCGGCGAAGGCTGTGATGTAGCTTCTCTTAATTTGCCCGGAAGTCAGGTTCAACTTCTTGAAGAACTTAAGGTGGTCGGTAAGCCTGTTGTTGCTGTTCTTATCCAAGGCAGACCATATGCACTTCCGGAAGTAAGCGAAATGGCAGATGCCATTCTTGCTGCATGGTATCCCGGACAGCTTGGCGGAAAGGCTATTACGGATATGCTTTTGGGCGACATTCAGCCTTCGGGCAGATTGTGTATCTCTATACCGCGTGGTTCTGAATATCTTCCTGTTGCGTATAACAGATACAAATCTACTGCCCGTAATTATGTTGACAACTTGTCAGGCGTGATTTATCCGTTTGGCTACGGACTAAGCTATATGCCAAAACGTTATTCAAATTTGTGTGTTGAAGGCAATTACAGCACTGAGGATATTGCAAACGGCAAATATTATACAGTTAGTGTTGATGTAGAAAATCTCGGTGACAAACCAATTAAAGAAACGGTTTGTATGTATATATCTGCAAGTGAACAGCCTGTTTTTCGCCGTGCTAAAGAACTTGCTGACTTTAAGAAAATCGTACTTTGCCCCGG
>JAXEOR010000006.1:0-9642 GCA_034117945.1 Clostridia bacterium
GAAACTTCTCCGGTTTCGGAATCCTGATGCTCCGCCTGCAGCTGAGATGCCTCCTGAATCAGGAAATAACGAAATTCATCCATTGTAACGTCTTCTCCGTTCACGGTTGCAACAACATCAGAAGAAGATGCCGTGCCGCCTTTGCCACAACCCCCAAACATCATTGCAACGGCCAGACACATTGCGAAAGCCAAGATCTTTCTTTTCATTGCCCTTTAGTACCTCCTTAAAAAAATAACATAATCTTATTATACATCATTTCTCATCAAACTGCAAGTCCCAAATTCTCTGTAATATAATCTTAATATTAGACAGCAGCCGATCGGCATCCTGCGCCGCCCCCTTCCGAAAGGTCAGACACGGCTTGTTCCCGGCAGAAAACAGCAATTTATACTCTGCAATCACCTGACTGAGGCTTTGCATTAATTGGGGAGAAATTTTCTCCCAGTAAAAATTCAGATTCTCCCCGTTCTGCCTGATTTCGGTAATCCCCACCCGTCCGGCAGTGTTTTTTACCAGTGCAACCTCCAACAAATTCATCACGCAGGCGGGGGAATCGCCAAACCGGTCGCACAGCTCATCTGCCATTTCGTTATAGTCCTCCCGGGAGGCGATTTTGGCAATCCGGCGGTACAAATCCATTCTGGTCTGCTCCCCAGGCACATAGCTTTTGGGCAGATAGGCGTCAATCTGAAGATCCACCTGTACCTCCCTGGTTTCCTCAGGCACTTCCCCATTTCTGCGACGCACCTCCTGCTCCAGCATATCGCAGTACAGCTCGTAGCCCACCTGATCCATATGCCCGTGCTGCTCCGCTCCCAAAACATTGCCCGCTCCCCGGATTTCCAGATCCCGCAAGGCAATTTTAAAACCAGACCCAAACTCGGTAAAGTCCCGCAGAGCAATCAGCCGTTTCTGCGCTGCGTCATCCAGTACCTTATCCTTTTGATACATCAGATAGGCATAGGCCATCCGATCAGATCTGCCCACTCTCCCCCGCAGCTGATACAGCTGAGACAAGCCCAGGCAGTCTGCATTTTCAATCAAAATGGTATTCACATTGGGAATATCCAGGCCTGTTTCGATAATGGTGGTGCAAACCAAAACGTCAATTTCCCCTTCTGCTACCGAAAGCATAATTTTTTCCAGCTCTCCCTCCCGCATCTGGCCGTGGGCAAATTCCACCCGCGCAGAAGGTACCAGTTGGCTGATTTTATGAGCCAAAGAAGAAATTCCCTCCACACGATTATATAAATAGTACACCTGTCCGCCTCGAGCCAGTTCTCTGACGATTGCGTCCTGCACTACCGAATCATTGTGCTCCATCACATAGGTGCGCACAGGATACCGATCCCGAGGCGGCGTGGAAATCACGCTGATGTCCCGAATCCCAATCATAGACATATGAAGGGTTCTTGGAATGGGCGTGGCCGTCATGGTCAGCACATCCACATCCTGCTTGATCTCCTTTAATCGTTCCTTGTGGGCAACGCCGAATCGCTGCTCCTCGTCCACAATCAACAGCCCTAAGGAGGAAAATTTCAGATCCTTCTGCAAGATCCGGTGGGTCCCGATCAAAATGTCAATCTGTCCCTGAGCCAAGCGCTCCAGAATATCCCGCTGTTCCTTCGCCGTACGAAACCGGGACAGCATTTCCACCCGCACTGCAAAGGGCTCCATTCTCTTTTTGAAATTTTGATAATGCTGGAGAGCTAAAATGGTGGTAGGAGCCAAATAAGCCACCTGGCAGTTATCCATAACGCATTTGAAGGCTGCCCGAATGGCCACCTCTGTTTTCCCGTACCCAACGTCGCCGCAGAGAAGGCGATCCATGGGTACGGGGCGCTCCATATCCTTTTTTACCTCGGCAATGCATTTCAGCTGATCCTCTGTTTCCAAATAGGGAAAGGATTCCTCAAATTCCTGCTGCCAGGGTGTGTCGGGAGAAAAGGCATGACCGGGGATATTCTGCCGGGCGGCATACAGCTTGATCAGTCCATCGGCCAGATCTGCACAACCTGCCCGCACCCGACTTTTTACCTTATTCCATTCCTTTCCTCCCAGTTTATTCAGCTTCAGCTCAGATTTTGCACCCACATACTTATGGATCAAATCCAGCTGAGTAGCCGGTACATACAGCATATCCGTGCCGCCGTACCGAATTTTTAAATAATCCTTTGTAATGCCGCCGGCAGTCACCAGCTCCTGCCCCAGATACTGGCCGATGCCATGATTGACATGAACCACATAATCTCCCGGGCTCAAATCAGTGGCCACGTTCAAAATTTTCTGCTGATCCTTTGACTTTCGCCGCTTTTTTTCTTGTTTTTTCTTAAAAATATCCCGGTCGCTGATCACCGCAAGCCGCAAAGAAGGGTATTCAAACCCTTCACTCAGGCTGCCTGTGGTAACAACCATTCCCTTCGGTTCTCCCTGGGGAGATTCATCAAACACCGCCGGCTGACCGCTTTCCCGCAAGTGATCCGCCAGCATCATTCCTCTGCTTCTGCTGCCTGCCAGCATGATCACCGTATAATTCTGCCGCTGATACAGCTTCAGATCCTCCAAAAGCAACGTCATGTTCCCATTGTAGGCGCTCTGGGTTTTCACCTCCAGCGTGACCAGCTTTTTATAGCTGATGCCTGTTCCGCTTTGCAGCAAGGGACAAAAGCTCAGCAGCGGTTTCCGACCGAGACGGTGCAGCAGCCCGTCGTATTCCAGACAGTAATCCTGATCCACACCCCCCAGCTTTCCCTGCTCTATCATTACCGAAACCGCCTGATGCACCTCCCAAGCTGCGTTTTCCGTCTTTTCCCGCAATGCGGCCGGATCATCCAGCAAAAGAAGAGCGTCCTCCCCAAAATAATCGCTCAGCAAGGGAAGCTGATCATAAAAGAGAGGAAGATATTTATCATCAGATGGAAAATATCCCTCTTCCCGCAACCGCTCTGCATCCCGTGGACAGAAAGCTTCTATTTGACTTGCTGCCCGCTCTGCCTGTTCCCGGGAATAAAGCAATTCCCGGGCGGGAGGGATGGTCACAGTTGAAATCCGCTCCACAGAAAGCTGGGTAAACACATCAAAGGTGCGGATGGTATCCACCTCGTCTCCAAACAGCTCCACCCGAACCGGCTGCTCGGAATTGATGGGAAACACATCCAAAATGCCGCCCCGAAAAGCAAACTGACCCTTCCCCTCTACTGTTTCGCAGCGGCTGTAGCCTGCTGCTGCCAGTCCGGTAAGGAGCTCGTCAACAGAAAGCTCCTCCCCTTCGGAAATGGAGAGGGTATAGTCCTTTAGGTGGGTCAGTGAAAGAACGGGAGCACAGGCCGCTGCCGCTGAAGCAACCACAATACCTCCCTCCCCGGCCAGCCGCTGAAGAATGGAAATTCTGTCTGCGGCAGTTTCCCGGCTGACGGTATCCATATCATAAAACACAAACTCCCGACCGGGAAACAAAAAAACTCTCTGATCCAGAAAAAAGCTTAAATCCCGGTACCACATCCGCGCAGATTCATCATTGGGCGCAATCACCAAGCAATTCTTTTTGCCCGTATCATGCAGCAGGGAGAACAGCACATGAGCCCGATTGGCGCCTGACAGGCCGCTGACGCAAGCCCGTTCCCCCTGCTCAACGCAGCTGCGAATGTCCCGGTATCCCTCCAATTGTTCCAGCAATCCGAAAAAACGAGGCATGCTCCTCCCCCCCTTCTCCGTTAATTATATAAATTCATAGCCTGATCTATGTCTTTTAACATCATTTCCACTGCATCGCACACGGTAGGAATCAAGGAAATCATTGTTTCCAGCTCCTCCTTTGAAAAGGTGCCAAGGACGTGATCTGCCAAGTCCATTTCTTTGTTAGGGGGTGCTCCCACGCCGATTTTCAGCCTGGGAAACTCGTCCGACTGAAGCTGATAGATAATGGATTTAATCCCATTGTGCCCGCCGGCACTCCCTTTTTTGCGAATCCGCAGCTTTCCCAGCTCCAGCGAAATATCGTCAAACAGCACGATCACATCCCCCGGATCGCAGCCGTATTTTTTACACAAAGACAGAACACTTTCCCCGCTGAGATTCATAAAGGTCTGGGGCTTTGCCAGCAGCACCTCCTGGCCGGAAATTCTCCCAATCCCCGTCAGTGCTCTGCACTCCAGCTTTTTCATTCTGATAAAATGCTTTTTGGCCAGACAATCCAAATAGGAAAAGCCCACATTATGCCGGGTATCCTCATATTTACTTCCCGGATTTCCCAGTCCCACAATCAATTTCATCCCAATGCCTCCTTTTTTGACAAAACCTATCCACGACACCATACCCCGCCTGACCTGCAGACGGGGTATGAATATCCTATGTAATTTTGATACTCATTCTCTGTTTGATTATACAAACAAGGTACTGACAGACAAATCCTCGCAAATTCTTTCGATTGCCTCCGCAAAAATCGGCGCAACAGACAAGGTTTTGATCTTGTCAATGCATTTTTCCTTGGGCAGGCAAATGGTATCCAGTGCCACCAGCTCCTCAATGGGAGAATTTTGAATCCGCTCAATGGCAGGGCCGGACAGTACTCCGTGGGTACAGCAGGCATAAACCGCTTCTGCGCCCCGCTCCTTCAAAGCACTGGCTGCGTTAACAATGGTTCCCGCAGTATCAATCATATCGTCCACCAAAATGGCTTTTTTCCCGTCCACATCCCCAATGATGTTCATAATCTCGCTGACGTTAATCTTGGTTCTTCTCTTATCGATAATCGCCATAGGAAGCTCCAGCCGTTCTGCAAACCCTCTTGCCCGGGTTACGCTTCCCAGATCAGGTGACACCACAATGCACTTGTCCTTCTCATCAATGAATTTTTTGTTGTAATAAGGTGCTAAAATGGGCATTCCCAGCAAATGATCCACAGGCACGTTGAAAAAGCCCTGAATCTGGCTTGCGTGCAAATCCATTGTCAGCACCCGATCCGCACCGGCAGTGGCAATCAGATCCGCAACCAGCTTAGCGGAAATGGGATCTCTCGCCTTGGCCTTTCTGTCCTGACGGGCATAGCCGAAATAAGGAATAACAGCAGTAATTCTGCCGGCAGAAGCCCTCCGGAAGGCGTCTATCATAATCAAAAGCTCCATCAAATTGTCATTCACCGGCTCGCAGGTAGACTGGATCACAAACACGTCCGCCCCACGGACTGTTTCTCCGATGTTGACATAAATTTCCCCATCGCTGAATCTTCCTACCTTTGCATTCCCCAGGGGAACTCCCACAATATTGGCAATGGATTTTGCCAGGGAGGGATTGGAATTTGCTGAGAAAATTTTGATTGTTCTGCTGTGTGGTATCATTTTGAATTTTTCTCCTTTCGTTTGGAAACCCAACCTTTAATGTTTGTTTGTCTTGCACGGGCAATTGCCAGGCAATCGTCCGGAATATCCTCTGTAATGGTAGAGCCTGCGGCGATAAAGGCCTCCGGTGCCACTGTGACAGGTGCCACCAAATTGGTATTGCATCCGATAAATGCCTTGTCGCCGATGGTTGTTCTGAACTTGTGCGTTCCGTCATAATTCACCGTTACCGTACCGCAGCCGAAATTAACGCCTGCACCCACGTCACTGTCTCCGATATAGGTCAGATGAGACACCTTAGTTCCGGTATCAATAGTAGAATTTTTCACCTCTACAAAATCGCCGATCTTGACCTTTTTGCCAATCTTGCTGTTAGGCCTGATATAAGCAAAGGGTCCCACCGTGGTATCCTCGCCCACCGTGCTGTCCATTCCAACGGTATATTTCATGGTCACCCGATCCCCAACCGTCATATTGGACAGATTGGTCTGAGGGCCGATCACACAGTCCTCTCCAATGACCGTTGTGCCGCTCAAGTGACAGCCCGGCAGGATCACGGTATCCATGCCGATTTTCACTCCCGGCTCAATGTAGGTACAGGTGGGATCCGCTATGGTAACACCGCTTTTTTGCAAAGCCCTGATGGTGCGCAAATTCATCAGCTTTTCCATTTCAGACAGCTGCGTCCGATCATTCACGCCCTGAATTTCATCCGCATCCTCCATCTGATAGCAAGCCACTCCTTTGCCCATCTTCTTTAAAATGGCGCATACATCCGTCAAATAATATTCCCCTTGAGCGTTGGCGTTGCCCACTTGAGCCAAGGTGGAAAACAGATCCTGACAATCAAAGAAATACATACCCGCATTAATCAGCCGAATTTCCAGCTCCTCAGGGGACGCATCCTTGTCTTCCACAATTTTTTCCACCTGCCCGTCCCGGCAAACAACCCGGCCGTAGCCCTTAGGCTGATCCACCGATGCCGCCAGCACCGTTGCACAAGCTTGGCTGCTGCAATGAAATGCATAGGCCTTTTGCAGGGTTTGTGCTGTCAGCAGAGGGGTATCCCCCACCAGCACCATAACGGTGCCATTTTCATGTTTCAGCAGTTCCTCAGCCTGCAGCACCGCATGACCTGTTCCCAGCTGCTGCTCCTGTACCGCATACTGCACCCGATCCTGTAAATAAGCCTGCAATTCTTCTCTGGCATGCCCCACAACAACAATACTACGCACTGCACCTGCTCCTTCCGCCGCTTGCAGCACCCAATCGATCATAGGACGACCGCACACCTGATGGAGCACCTTGGAATGCTTAGAATGCATTCTTTTTCCTTGGCCGGCGGCTAAAACCACTGCGCTTAACTGGCTCATCACTTTTCCCCCTTCGGTTATAAAACATTTTCCGTTCCATTCACATACATGTATATTATATCAAAAAAAGAGGAAAATGCCAAGTATGAAAAAACACCAACAATCCCGTCTTTTTTAAGATTTCTATCGGTGATACTAACCAAAGAGAAAAGACACGGGAAAACCCCAGTGCCTTTTACATTACATTTATTTACTCAGCAGCTACTGCGTCAGCTGATTCCGCTAAGGTTGCTTCATACTTTTCCAAAATAACGCTTTGCAGCATATCCCGCATCTGCGCATTAATGGGATGAGCAATATCCTTAAATTCCCCGTCCGGGGTTTTGCGGCTGGGCATAGCAATAAACAGCTTGTCCTGGCCTTCAATCACCTTGATGTCATGTACCACAAATACATCGTCAAAGGTAACAGAAACCACCGCCTTCATTTTCCCTTCCGTATTCAGCTTTCGAATCCTGATGTCTGTAATTTGCATAACGCTTCCTCCTCTGTAGGATTTTCTTTCTTCAGACGAAAATTCGTCTCAGTGCCACGTCAATGCAGTCTAAAAATACCCTTTACTATTATTATACACAAAATTTTAAAAAAGTAAATGCTTTTTTTCGTTTTTTTTTAAGTTGAAATGTGAGAAAAAAGGTTGATATTTTTGTTAATATTGTATAAAATAATAGGTGGAGTATCAAAAAAAACCTGATTTACTCTTTGTGAAACTGATTATTACATAGAAAGGACGTTATCCTATGAACTTTATGAATCCGAACTGTCATGTGCATTTTATCGGAATCGGCGGCATCAGCATGAGTGCTCTGGCTAACATCTTAAAAGCAAAGGGCGTGCAGGTGACAGGCTCTGATATTTCTGATTCGCACATGATAGAAAAAATAAGAGCAAACGGTATCCCGGTAGACATTCCCCATCAGATCAACCATATCCGCCAGGCAGAGCTGGTGGTTTATACCGCCGCAATCGCCAAGGATAACTGTGAACTGGTATACGCCAGAGAGCACGGCATTCCCTGCTGGGAACGGCCGGTGATGCTGGGGAAAATCATGGCCCACTACCCCATTTCTCTCGGCATCTCAGGAACCCACGGAAAAACAACCGTCACCAGCATGATTTCTCACATTGCCTTAAAGGCGGGTCTTGACCCTACGCTGCTGGTCGGCGGGGAGCTCCCTGACATTGACGGCAACCTTCGCATCGGCCACAGCGATTATTTTGTAACCGAGGCCTGCGAATATGTAGACAGCTTTTTGAATTTTCACCCTGCCATTTCCTTTATTTTAAATATTGAAGAGGATCATTTGGACTATTTTTCCGGTATTGAGCAAATCAAGCAGTCCTTCCGGCAATATGCCGGGCAGACCTCCCGTTTGGTCATTGCCTGCGGAGAGGATGAAAATGTAACAGCTGCCTTAAAGGACATTTCCGTTCCGGTAACCACCTTTGGTGCAGGCTGCGATTATGAAGCAAGGGATGTTCAAATGGGAGAGCAAACGGTTTATACTTTATATCGTAAAGGGAAACCGATCTGCCCTGTTTTGCTGACCGTTCCCGGTATGCATAATGTGAAAAACTCGCTGGCGGCGCTGGCCGGAGCAGACGCATTAGGGATTCCTCTCGAAAAAGCAGCCTCATTTTTGCAGGACTTTACAGGTGCCAAGCGGCGGTTTGAATATAAGGGCAGCAAAAACGGCGTGACCGTCTATGATGACTATGCCCATCACCCTACAGAAATTACAGCAACCCTGAATACGGCAAAGGAGAAAAAAACGGGAACCATGTGGTGCGTTTTTCAGCCCCATACCTACACCCGGACAAAAGCACTGTTTTCTCAATTTGCACAGGCTCTTTCCAAGGCAGACCGGGCAATCATCACCGATATTTATGCCGCCCGCGAAAAAGACACCGGACTTGTGCATGCCGCACAGCTGGCAAAGACAATCCCCGGCGCCCTTTACCTGCCGGATTTTTCAAGCATCGTTTCCTATTTGCAGGAAAACGCCAAGCCGGGAGATATGGTTCTGACCGTGGGAGCCGGAACGGTATATCAGGCAGGAGAATTGTTTTTAAAATAGGAACCCTTTTACAGGCAGGCGCATAGAATATAATTGAGCGTCATTGTTTGGCGCATCCCCTCTTTCACGAAGGAGAAATCGCTATGTGCTGCTGCAAGAATAGAAGAAACCGCTTTGAGGATCGCTGTGAGCAATGGAAACGAAGCAGAAGAAGAACACCCGATATGGATATTTTCTGCGGACAAAACCAATCCGGCTGTAACTGCGGTTGTGACTGTGACCGAAACAGATGCGGATGCAACCGTCGCTGCGACTGCGATCGATAAGCATCCAGCAAGGGGCTGTAGTAAAAATAAATTTTTTTGCTGCAGCCCCTGCATTATTTTAGCAATAGATTTCCAAACGACTATTTAAAATAGCCTTTTTATTAAACCGGCAAACCTCTTATTTCTGGCTCAAAAAATCTTTGAACAAAATATTTTAAATATTTTTAATTTTTTTCTTGACAAACGAAAGAGGATATGCTATAATAGTTTATGTTGTGAGGGATTAGTCATCTGATTGATGCAGTCTTACTAAAAACAATATATTCCTCAATAGCTCAGTTGGTAGAGCATGCGGCTGTTAACCGCAGGGTCGTTGGTTCGAGTCCAACTTGGGGAGCCAAAAAAAAAGCAATTCACTTTTGTGGGTTGCTTGTTTTTTAATTTTCAAATTAACGCAAGGTAAAACAACAAAAGGTTAATAGCCGCGCGGCTGTTAACTGGAAGGAGCACGAGCGCCGCCGATGGCGGAAAAAGCGAATGCGAATTCGGATGAAACAAGGAGTGCGGCAACCGTCAGAGCCGCCGCACGACTATGTTTCAGACCGAAAAGGTCGTTGGTTCGAGTCCAACTTGGGGAGCCAAGAAT
>JAXEOR010000007.1:0-2635 GCA_034117945.1 Clostridia bacterium
AATTGCTCGGGAGAATACATTTCCAGCCGGAACAAAACGCCGAACCGATCCCGCAGAGGCGCAGAAAGATCTCCCGCCCTGGTGGTTGCTCCCACCAGAGTAAATTTAGGCAGATCCAAGCGAATGGATTTGGCAGAAGGCCCTTTTCCGATCATAATATCCAGAGCGTAATCCTCCATAGCCGGATATAAAATTTCCTCCACTGTTTTAGACAGGCGATGAATTTCATCAATAAACAAAACATCCCCGTCTGATAAATTGGTTAAAATGGCCGCCAAATCCCCCGGACGCTCAATGGCAGGGCCGGTGGTAATTTTAATATGTACCTCCATTTCATTGGCCACAATGCCTGCCAAGGTAGTCTTTCCCAGTCCCGGAGGGCCGTACAACAGCACATGATCCAGGCTTTCCCCCCGCTGCTTGGCCGCCTCCATAAACACGCTCAGATTTTCCTTTACCTTCGTTTGACCGATATAGTCAATCAGCCGTTTGGGGCGGATCCCCGTTTCAAAATCTGTTTCTTCGCTGTACATTCCGCCGCTTACCAGTCTGTCTTCCATCTGCAACGCCACCCTTCCTGCGTAAAATTTCTTCATTTTTTACTTCATCAGCTGCTTCAATGCCTGACGAACCGTTTCCTCCGTGCTGGCGCCTTCCCCTGCGGCGGCAACCGCCTTTTTGGCCTCTCCCTGAGAATAGCCCAGCACCATCAAGGCACTGACCGCCTCGTTTGCATCCACCGCCGGTTCTTCATACATCACAGCCTCTTGAATCAGCTGATCGTTTTTCAGCTTGTCTTTTAATTCTAAAATAATTCGTTGAGCCACCTTCGGTCCCACTCCCGGTGCCCGGGTAATTGCTTTCACATTGTTGGTAACCACGGCCAATGCAAATTCTGAAGGGGGAACGGTGGAAAGCAAGGACAGTCCCACCTTGGGTCCTACCCCGGAGACCGAAATCAGCATCTCAAAGGTAGACAGCTCTTCTCTGGTCAAAAAGCCGTAAAGCTCCATCAGATCCTCTCGAATATGCAAATATGTGTATATTTTTTCATTTTTGTCTACACTGATTCGCTGCAGCACAGAATCGGAGGTAAAAATCCTGTAACCCACGCCGTTATTGTCAATTACAAGGTAATTCGTCCCCTTTAAAACAACCGTTCCTTTGATATAATGATACAAAATTCATTCATTCCTCTCTTGTTTTTGTGTATAAAATTCCGTTTTTCTGAATTTTTTTAATTTTTTTTGATTTACCTATTGTATATTGTATCATATTTTAGTATAATAATAAATACAAAAATTAAATTTTTATGGAGGTTTTTTTAAAATGGCAAAAGAAAAAGTAATTTTAGCTTATTCCGGCGGGCTGGATACTTCTATTATCATTCCCTGGTTACAGGAAAATTTTGATTACGAGGTTATTGCAGTGGCGGCAGATGTTGGTCAGGGCAAGGAACTGGAGCCACTTCATGAAAAGGCTTTGAAAACAGGCGCAAGCAAAATTTACATAGAAGATCTGAAGGAAGAATTTGTAACAGATTTTATTTATCCCACCGTGCAGGCTCAGGCGGTCTATGAAGGAAAATATCTGCTGGGAACCTCCTTTGCACGGCCTTTGATCGCTAAAAGATTGGTTGAAATTGCCCGCAAGGAAGGGGCAACTGCCATCTGCCACGGCTGCACCGGCAAAGGAAACGACCAGGTTCGCTTTGAGCTGACCATCAAGGCTTTGGCACCTGATATCAAAATCATCGCCCCCTGGAGAATGTGGGATATTTCCTCCCGTGAGGAAGAAATTGATTACGCAAAGGCACGGGGCATCGAGGTTCCGGTCACCAAAGAGGATAACTACAGCATGGATAAAAACCTTTGGCATTTAAGTCACGAGGGAATGGATCTGGAGGATCCCTGGAACGAGCCGAAGGATAAAATTCTGCAAATGATGGTAACCCCTGAGCAGGCACCCGACACCCCTACTTATATTGAAATTGAATTTGAAAAAGGAATTCCCACCAAAATCAACGGAAAAGAATACGGCCCGGTGGAAATGATTGAAGAGCTGAACCGTCTGGGCGGCGAAAACGGGATTGGCATTGCCGACCTGGTGGAAAACCGTCTGGTTGGAATGAAATCCCGGGGCGTTTATGAAACACCGGGCGGAACTGTGCTGTATGCCGCTCACCGGGAGCTGGAATACCTGACCTTAGACCGTCGCACCATGCACTATAAGGAGCAGGTAGCTAACCAAATGGCAGAGTTGATTTATGACGGTCTGTGGTATACCCCCTTGCGGGAAGCTTTGTCTGCCTTTGTCACCTCTACCCAGAAAACAGTCACCGGAACCGTTCGGTTAAAGCTGTACAAGGGTAATTGCATCGTTGCGGGAAGCAAATCCCCCTATTCTTTATACAGCGAGGAATTTGCAACCTTTAACAGTGACGAGGTGTATAATCACAAGGATGCGGAAGGCTTTATCAATCTGTTCGGCCTGCCCTTAAAGGTTCGGGCTATGCTGCTGGGCGATAAATAAGGAGAAAAGAACCATGGAGCAACAAAAACAAAAGCTTTGGGGCGGCCGTTTTTCCAAGGAAACGGATGCTCTGGTGGACGATTTTAATTCCTCCATACATTTT
>JAXEOR010000008.1:0-8054 GCA_034117945.1 Clostridia bacterium
TAAGCGCGACGACAACGGCGAAAGCGACGAATACAAAATCATCAAGTTCCTTCGTTCCAACCAGGGAACCTGCGTAAACCAGCGCCCCATAGTCTGCAAGGGCGAGCATGTTGAAAAGGGTCAGGTAATCTGCGACGGCCCCGCCACCTGTGAAGGCGAGGTTTCCCTCGGCAAAAACATGCTCATAGGCTTTATGACCTGGGAAGGCTATAACTATGAGGACGCTATTTTAATTAATGAAAAGCTGGTGAAGGAGGATGTCTTTACCTCCATTCACATTGAGGAATATGAAGCGGAATCCCGGGATACCAAGCTGGGGCCGGAGGAAATTACAAGGGATATCCCCAACGTGGGAGACGATTCCTTAAGAGATCTGGACGAGCGGGGTATTATCCGGATCGGCGCAGAGGTGCGAGCCGGAGATATTCTGGTCGGTAAGGTTACCCCCAAGGGGGAAACGGAGCTGACCGCTGAGGAGCGGCTGCTACGAGCCATTTTCGGCGAAAAGGCGAGAGAGGTACGAGATACCTCCCTGCGGGTGCCTCACGGGGAATATGGTATCATTGTTGATGTGAAAATTTTCACCAAGGACAATTGCGACGACCTGCCTCCCGGAGTCAATCAGATCGTAAGATGCTATATCGCACAGAAAAGAAAAATTTCTGTGGGTGATAAAATGGCGGGACGGCACGGAAACAAGGGTGTTGTTTCCAGAATCCTGCCGGAAGAGGATATGCCCTTCCTGCCGGACGGTACACCTCTTCAGATTGTGTTAAATCCCCTGGGCGTGCCTTCCCGTATGAACATCGGGCAGGTGCTGGAGGTGCATTTGGGCTATGCGGCCAAGGCCTTGGGCTGGAAGATTGCAACCCCTGTATTTGACGGTGCTACCGAGGAAGATATTATGGAAACCCTGGAAAAGGCGGGATACAATCCCAACGGAAAAACGCTGCTGTATGACGGGCGGACAGGGGAACCCTTTGATAACCCCGTTACGGTTGGGTATATGTATATGCTGAAGCTGGTTCACTTGGTTGATGATAAGATTCATGCCCGTTCTACCGGTCCTTACTCTTTGGTGACCCAGCAGCCTCTGGGCGGTAAAGCCCAGTTCGGCGGCCAGCGGTTCGGAGAAATGGAGGTTTGGGCTCTGGAGGCCTACGGCTCTGCTTATACGCTGCAGGAAATTCTAACAGTCAAGTCGGATGACGTGGTGGGTCGTGTGAAAACCTACGAATCTATCGTAAAGGGCGAGAATGTGCCTCGGCCGGGCATTCCGGAATCCTTTAAGGTGCTGATTAAGGAGCTGCAAAGCTTGGCGCTGGATGTGAACGTGCTGGATGAGGACGGCAATGTGATCGAGCTGAAGGAGTCTATGGATGACGAATTTGCCGATCTGCCTACCATCGATCCGGAGGAGCAGGAAAAGCTGATGAACCATTACGGGGAAGAGCATTTCCCCTCAGAGGAAATGGATGATGCAGACGCGCTGCTGAGCGTTTTAGACGCTTTGGACGGCGACGAGGAAGAACCTGAGGAAGACGACTTGTTCAGCGAAGATGAAATCGACATGCCGGAGGATTTTGACGAAGACTTTGACGAAGACGATGATCTTGATTTTTAAGGGAGGTAAATAAGAATGGGTGATTATGAAAATTTCGATGCAATCAAAATCGGGCTTGCCTCACCGGAACAAATCAGAGCATGGTCTCACGGCGAGGTAAAAAAACCGGAAACCATTAATTACAGAACCTTAAAGCCGGAGCGGGACGGTCTGTTCTGCGAGCGGATTTTCGGGCCCCAGAAGGATTGGGAATGTCACTGTGGAAAATATAAACGGGTTCGGTATAAAGGAATTGTGTGCGACCGGTGCGGCGTTGAAGTAACCAGAGCCAAGGTGCGCCGGGAACGGATGGGTCACATTGAGCTGGCGGCTCCCGTTTCTCATATTTGGTATTTTAAGGGTGTTCCCAGCAGAATGGGCTTGCTGCTCGATATGTCGGCTAGACTGCTGGAAAAGGTGCTGTATTTTGCGTCCTATGTGGTGATTGAGCCGGGAAAAACTCCCTTGATGGAACGGCAGGTGCTGTCCGAAAAGGAATACCGGGATTATCTGGATAAATACGGCGATCGGTTCCGTGCCGGAATGGGTGCGGAAGCGGTGAAGGAGCTGCTGCAGCGGATCGATCTGGAACAGCTGTCCCGTGAATTAAAGGCAGAGCTGGAGGAGGCCTCCGGCCAGAAGAAAATCAGAATTATCAAACGGCTGGAGGTAGTTGAGGCCTTCCGGATGTCCGATAACGATCCCTCCTGGATGATTATGGACGTGATCCCCGTGATTCCGCCTGAGCTGCGGCCCATGGTGCAGCTGGACGGCGGCCGGTTCGCTACCAGCGATTTGAACGATTTATACCGCAGAATTATCAATCGGAACAACCGGCTGAGAAAGCTGCTGGAATTGGGCGCACCGGACATTATCGTGCGCAATGAAAAAAGAATGCTCCAGGAAGCGGTGGACGCACTGATTGATAACGGCCGCCGGGGCAGACCTGTAACAGGACCGGGCAATCGGGCACTGAAATCTCTTTCTGATATGCTGAAGGGAAAGCAGGGGCGGTTCCGTCAGAACCTTTTGGGAAAACGTGTGGATTACTCCGGCCGTTCGGTTATCGTGGTAGGTCCCGATTTGAAAATGTATCAGTGCGGTCTGCCTAAGGAAATGGCGCTGGAGCTGTTTAAGCCCTTTGTGATGAAGCGGCTGGTGAAAGAAGGCAAGGCTCACAACATCAAGAGCGCAAAGCGCATGGTGGAACGTGTTAGAGACGAGGTTTGGGACGTGCTGGAGGATGTGATCAAGGAGCATCCCGTGCTACTCAACCGGGCTCCTACTTTGCATAGGCTGGGCATTCAGGCCTTTGAGCCGGTGCTGGTCAGCGGTAAGGCCTTAAAGCTGCATCCCCTGGTGTGTACCGCATATAATGCCGACTTTGACGGCGACCAGATGGCGGTTCACGTTCCGCTGTCCGCAGAGGCTCAGGCGGAAGCACGGTTTTTGATGCTGTCTGCCAACAACCTGTTAAAGCCTCAGGATGGGCATCCGGTGACCGTTCCTACCCAGGATATGGTACTGGGCAGCTACTATCTGACCTTGTTAAAAGAGGGAGACAAAGGCTCCGGTAAGGTGTTTGCAGATGTGAACGAGGCACTGATGGCCTATGAAAACGGCGTGGTAACCCTGCACGCTCCCGTGAAAGTCAGAATGACCAAGGAAGTGAAGCAAAAGGGTCAGGAAGCGGGCGAGATGCAGTCTAAGGTGATTGACGCAACAGTCGGCCGGCTGATTTTCAACGAATATATTCCCCAGGATCTGGGCTATGTGAAGCGGTATGATGAGCAGGGCAATCCTACAGAGCAGTATTTTGATCTGGAAATTACCCGGCTGGTGACCAAGGGCGAGCTGAGCAAAATTGTGGATAAGTGCATTAAGGTTCACGGTACCACCGAAACGGCCGAGGTGCTGGATCATATTAAGGCTTTAGGCTTTAAGTTCTCTACCAAGGGCGCCATTACTATCAGCGTGTCTGATATGGAAATTCCGGAGGCCAAAAAAGGTCTGTTGGAGGAGGCGGAGCAAAAGGTAGAGGTCATTACCAAGCAGTTCCGCCGTGGCTTGATTTCAGATGACGAGCGCCATAACCTGGTTATCGATACCTGGAACACAACCAGTAACAAAGTAACAGAAGCACTGATGGACAATCTGGATGCGCTGAATCCTATTTATATGATGGCTCACTCCGGAGCCCGTGGTAGCGTGAATCAGATCCGGCAGCTGGCGGCGATGCGCGGCCTGATGGCAGATACCACAGGTAAGACTGTAGAAATGCCTATCCGGGCGAACTTCCGTGAGGGTCTGACGGTGCTGGAATATTTCATCTCTTCTCACGGTGCCAGAAAGGGTCTGGCGGATACCGCTCTGCGTACAGCGGACTCCGGTTATCTGACCCGCCGTCTGGTGGACGTATCCCAGGATGTGATCATCCGGGAGGAAGACTGCGGCACCTACAACGGAATTATGGTTCGGGAGATCAAAGGAATCGAGTCCCTGGCAGAGCGGCTGACCGGCCGTTATCCTGCTGAGGAAATCAAGCATCCCGTCACCGGTGAGGTGCTTGCCGGCCGGGACGATAAAATGACTGAGGAGCAGGCAGCAGGGATTGTGAAGGCCTATGAAGAGGCAGGCATTCCCAATCCGGAATTTAAAATTCGTTCCGTGCTGAACTGCCGGGCAAGAGTGGGCGTCTGCGCAAGATGCTACGGAGAAAACCTGGCGACCCGCCGAGAGGTGAATATCGGAGAGGCGGTTGGTATTATCGCCGCTCAGTCCATTGGTGAGCCGGGTACCCAGCTGACCATGAGAACCTTCCATACCGGCGGTGTTGCTGGAGACGATATTACTCAGGGTTTGCCCCGCGTAGAGGAATTGTTTGAAGCGAGAAAGCCCAAGGGCTTGGCGGTAATTTCCGAAATCGGCGGCAAAGTCAGCTTCAGCGAAACTAAAAAGCGCCGGGAGGTAACCATTACAAACGACGATATTGCCGAGGCAAAAACCTATACCATTCCCTTTGGCTCACGGCTGAAGGTGGAGGAGGGTGCCACGATTGAGGCGGGCGACCTGATCACAGAAGGACCGGTGAATCCTCACGATATTCTCAGAATCAAGGGTCTGGGCGCTGTTCAGGAATATTTGATTCAGGAGGTACAAAAGGTGTACCGGATGCAGGGCGTGGATATCAATGATAAGCACGTTGAGGTCATTGCCCGGCAGATGATGAATAAGGTGAAAATTGAGGAAGCCAACGATACCGATCTGCTGATCGGCAGTCTGGTGGATTTGTTTGAATTTGAGGATGCCAACGCAAAGGCGGAGGCAGAGGGCAAACGGCCTGCCGTGGGGCACCGGGTGCTGCTGGGAATCACAAAGGCCTCTCTGGCAACCGATTCCTTCCTGTCCGCAGCCTCCTTCCAGGAGACAACCAGGGTTCTGACGGAAGCTGCCATCAAGGGTAAGGTGGATCCGCTGATCGGCCTGAAGGAAAACGTGATCCTTGGAAAGCTGATTCCCGCAGGAACGGGCGTTCCCAGATATTCCAATGTGGAAATTGAAACGGCCGCGCAGGAAGAATAGATCGAACTTTGGCAAATTTCACGAATTTTGAAAAAAAACTTGACATTTTCGGCAGAAGGCTATAAAATGTAATATGTATGAGTCTGCGGCAGGGAGTTTGCCGCAGACCCATGCCGATTGAAAACACTTGCAGGAGACGAAATGAAAATGCTGGAAGACTTAAAGACGGGGAAACGCTTGGTGGGGTTAAAGCAGTCTACCCGTGCGGTCAGTGAGGGGAAGGCTGTTGCCGCCTTTGTAGCCTGCGATGCTCAGGATGCGGTAAAGGAGCCCTTTGTTGCTTTGTGCAAGCAGCAGGGTGTTTGCGTTGAATGGGTGGATACCATGGCGCACCTGGGAAGGGTGTGCGGCATTGAGCTTGGTGCCGCTGTTGCGGTGCTGATCCGGTAAGGGGTATTGGCGCATCTGCGCTTACCATATAAATTTTATTTTCAGGAGGTGAAATCGATTGCCAACCTTTAATCAGTTAGTCAGAAAGGGCAGAAAAACTTCTGTCAAAAAATCTACTGCGCCCGCTTTGCTCAAGGGTTTTAACAGCTTGCATAAAAAACCCATTGATCAGACCTCTCCTCAAAAAAGAGGCGTGTGCACCACAGTGAAGACCATGACGCCGAAAAAGCCTAACTCTGCTTTGCGTAAGGTAGCCAGGGTAAGACTGACCAACGGGGTGGAAGTAACATCATACATTCCCGGTATCGGCCATAATCTGCAGGAGCACAGCGTTGTTCTGATCCGCGGCGGAAGAGTAAAGGACCTGCCTGGTGTGCGTTATCACATTATCCGCGGTACGCTGGATACCTCCGGCGTGGCCAACAGAAATCAGGCCAGATCCAAGTATGGTGCAAAGAAACCGAAGAAATAATCCTTCGTATGTTGTGCCGTAAGTAATTTTAGTGCGACGTACGGAATTTTTTGAATAGATTTTAGTACTTTGCACTGACGGCGGCTGCGGTATTTTTTGGCGCCGCAACCGTTGAGTACCTGTGAACTTTAATTTTTTAAAAGGAGGGAAGTAAAGTGCCAAGAAGAGGACATGTACCCAAGAGAGAGGTTCTGCCCGATCCCCTTTACAACAGTGTGGTTGTTACCAAGCTGATCAATAACATTATGCTGGATGGCAAAAAGGGTGTTGCTCAGCGGATCGTATACGATGCATTTGAGATTTTGAGGGAAAAGACCGGTAAGGATCCTCTGGAAGTGTTTGAAGAGGGTTTGGGCAACGTCATGCCTGTATTGGAAGTAAAAGCCCGCCGTGTGGGCGGCGCAACCTACCAGGTGCCCATTGAAGTGAGACCGGATAGACGGCAGACATTGGGCTTGCGGTGGTTAACCAATTTCTCCAGAACCCGCGGAGAAAGAACCATGAGCGAGCGTCTGGCCAATGAATTGATGGACGCCTGCAACAACACAGGCGGTGCGGTGAAGAGAAAAGACGAGATGCATCGTATGGCTGAGGCTAACAAAGCATTTGCCCATTTCAGATGGTAATTGTCTAATCACTTCATCATGCGAAAGGAGGTTTCAGGCAGTTGCCTAGAACGCATACATTAGAAATGACCAGAAATATCGGCATCATGGCTCATATCGATGCCGGTAAAACCACCACCACCGAGCGTATTTTGTTCTATACCGGAAGAAATTATAAAATCGGTGAAACACATGACGGTGCAGCAACCATGGACTGGATGGTTCAGGAGCAGGAACGGGGAATTACCATTACCTCCGCTGCTACCACCTGCGAATGGAGAAAGCACAGAATCAACATTATTGATACCCCGGGACACGTTGACTTTACCGTTGAGGTAGAGCGTTCTCTGCGTGTGTTGGATGGATCAGTAACGGTGTTCTGCGCAAAGGGCGGCGTTGAGCCCCAGTCGGAAACTGTTTGGCGCCAGGCGGATACCTATGGGGTACCCCGCATTGCCTACGTCAATAAAATGGATATTTTAGGTGCGGATTTTTATAACGTGGTGGATATGATGAAAACCCGCCTCAAATGTAACGCAGTACCCATTCAGCTGCCCATCGGCTCTGAGGAAACCTTTAAGGGAATCATTGATTTGGTTACCATGAAGGCAGAGGTGTACTACGATGATTTGGGAAAAGATATCCGCATTGAAGAAATTCCCGACGATATGAAGGACCAGGCGGAGGAGTATCGGGCTGCCATGCTGGAAGCCTTGTCTGATGTCGACGAAACCATTATGATGAAATATCTGGAAGGCGAGGAGATTACGGAGGAGGAAATCAAAGCGGCTCTCCGTCAGGGAACGGTTACCGTGCAGGTAATTCCTGTTTTGTGCGGTACCTCTTACCGGAACAAGGGCGTTCAGATGCTGCTGGATGCAATTGTAGATTATATGCCCTCTCCTTTGGATATCCCGGCCATCAAGGGTGTAGACCCTGATACCGAGGAGGAAGATGAGAGAAAAGCGTCGGACAGCGAGCCTTTCTCCGCTCTTGCCTTTAAGATTGCTACCGACCCCTTTGTTGGAAAGCTGTGCTTTTTCCGGGTTTATTCCGGAACGCTGAATGCCGGCTCTTCCGTGCTGAACACCACCAAGGGTGTGAAGGAACGGGTTGGCCGTATTGTGCAGATGCATGCCAATGACAGAAAGGATATCGATACGGTGTATTCCGGCGATATTGCTGCTGCCATCGGCTTAAAGAGCACCACCACAGGAGATACCCTGTGCGCTGAAAATGCTCCTATCATCTTGGAATCTATGGAATTCCCGGATCCGGTTATCCGGGTTGCCATTGAGCCCAAAACAAAGGCAGGCCAGGAGAAAATGGGCATTGCACTGTCCAAGCTGGCAGAAGAGGATCCCACCTTTAAAACCTATACCGACGAGGAAACAGGTCAAAC
>JAXEOR010000009.1:0-17988 GCA_034117945.1 Clostridia bacterium
CTGTTTTACCTTTCACCAAACCGCTTCCGCAAGCCCACTGCATTGCGGAAATTGCATACTCGGAAATGCTTTCTGCGTCGGTGTAGGAAAGAATGTTTGTGCTTTCACCGACACTTACGTCATATCCCTTGTATTTTGCATATCTGAACATAATTGCCGCAATCTGCTCACGGGTGATATTGCTGTTGGGAGCAAACTCGTTTTCCGTAACGCCGTTTACAATGCAGTTCTGCTGTGCCCATATAACCGCATTTGCGTAATATGCGGTTGTGTCAACATCACTAAACGGAATACTCTTGTTAACAGCAGGCTCGCCCTTCGCACGGTAAAGTACCGTTAAAAACATTGCTCGAGTGATAAGTCCGTTAGAATCAAATGTTGTTTAGCTGATTCCGCGAAACAGTCCCTCTTATATACTAACCACAGCGCTACATACGAATATTATAATAAACTCCGAATTCATCAGACGGGTTTTTCTGCGTTTATCGTTTTCCAATCATTTCAGCCTTAAAATCATTACCAAAGCAGCCCCGAAATCCAAGAAAGCATAGGAATTCTGGCTACCAGCCATATCATCACCCCGCCCCACACCAAAAGGGCCAGAGGCAGCAGATAAAACAGTCTGGCAGGGGACAGGTCAGAGCCCGCCTGAACGCCGATCCACAAAGCAATGATACTCAGAGCAATTCCCCCAAAGGCCAGCCCGCCTGCGGCAGCCGGAATCAAAACAGAAACCGCAGCGATCAAAAGTCCCATAAGGCCGCTCATCAAAAGGGAGGTTCCCGCTCCCCCAAGCATTTTGGAAATTCCTCCGTGACGGACAATCCCGCCGAAAAACAGCAAAAGGAGAAACAGCAGCAGCGCATCCGCCAGCAGTACCGCCCCCAGCAGCTGGAAAAACAGCAGGATCAGGCTGGAGCCTGCATGAGCCAGATATTGTTCGAAGGGAATGGCCTGCTCAAAAAAGCCCAGACGGTACCCGATCTGCACCCGATTCACCAGATAAAAGCAAACCCCGCCGCTAAGCAAAACCGCCTGCAGCAAGCAGCAAAGCAGCCCCACGCCAACATCTCCAAACTCTCCCGCCTGCCGGATCGCCCGCACCGGCTGCGACAGATAATGAGCCAAAACGGAAAGAAATCTGGAAAACACAGAAGACCTCTTCTTTTCGGGCGCCTGCCATTGGAAGGAAGGAGCCGCCTGATGGGAGCCAAAGCCTTGGTGACAGGCAGTCTCACTGCCGAAATTATCAAAAGGCTTGTCCTCCTGTTCCTCCGCAGCCTCTTCCTTTCCCTGATCCTCAAGCAGGGGCGCTTGAGATACAGCCGCTTCTTCTTCGTTTTGCGCACCGGAATCAGCTGATACCGTCTCGTTCTCTGCCCCTTCCGGTCTGTCTTGCTGTTCTTCTTCCTTCACAGAATCCGGGTTTTCCGCTGAACGACAGGGACAAATCTCACCCGGCTCCAGCTTTTTTCCGCAAAATGTACAAAACATACCTTCACTCCCTTTATCAATTTTGCCGCTTTTTCTTTTGGATAGATATCCTACGGTATATTATACCTCTTTTCTTCCCGTTTTTCAATCCCCTTTTGTCAAAATCTGCTTTACG
The DNA here is from genome assembly GCA_034117945.1 of Clostridia bacterium. Lineage (GTDB taxonomy): Bacteria > Bacillota > Clostridia > HGM11514 > HGM11514 > SIG438. The sequence goes on from JAXEOR010000009.1 coordinate 1,610, forward strand.
ATTTGTTCAAACACCCGAGAGGCGGAAACCCCCTCATTTTCTCCGTTTTCCACAAAAACGCACAAAGCATAGCGAGGATTCTGTGCGGGAAAAAAACCGGTAATCCAGGAATGAACCTTGTTATCCTCTCCTTCTCCCCAGCCGGTCTGGGCTGTTCCGGTTTTGCACCCTGCACCGCCCAGACTGTCCAGCTCCATATTTTTTGCCGTTCCCGAAACAGTGGTCATATACATCATCGACTGCAGCAGCTGGGCTGTCTCCTTTTTGATCACCCGCTGCCTTTGAAACTCTGCAATCTGGCGGATCACCTTCTGGTTGCCGTCCGTAATACAGTCTACCAGATTCACCTTATGCCGAACACCTCCTGCGGCCACAATGGCTGACAGCTCCGCCCCGCGCAGGGGCGTCAGCATCACCTGCCCCTGACCGATGGACATATTGGCAATTTCCCCATCATAATAAGCCCGTCTTTCTCCGGCACCGTCCTGCTGCTCTCCGCTGCTGTGAAACAAGTCATAGGCAGAGCCGATTCCGAATGTTTCCGCCATGTCCAGAATGCAGTCCGCCCCCAGTCTTTGCCCCAATTCAATAAAATAGCAATTGCAGGATTTGCAAAAGGCTTCCGGCAGAGAAACCTCTCCATGGGCAATGCCGTTATAGCAGCTGACCCGGGTGCCGCTTTCTCCAATCTCAACCGAGCCGTTACAGCGGTACCAGCCTAAATCAACCCCTTCCTCCAGCGCTGCCGCCGCCACAACAATTTTAAAAACAGAGCCTGCGTCATAGGCGCACATGGCTCGGTTCACCATTGCCCCGTCCGGAGAGGAAATGGCTTGTGTTACATCAGAGGGATCAAAAGCAGGAAAGCTTGCCATAGCCAGTACATCCGAGGTGGAAACCTCCAGCAGCACCGCCGCACCGCAATGGATCATATCCTTTCCCGTTTGCTCTACAATATTTTGCAGTGAAGCGTCTAAAGTCAATCGGACATTCCGTTCCTGTTCCGGTTCTTCCTGTATGGAAAATTCGGTAATTTTCTTTCCTGTCGCATCTGCTTCCGCTCCCGCAGAAAGACCGCCGCCGTCTGCTAGCACATCGTCATAGGCCAATTCCAGGCCGGCTGCTCCCTCTGCCCCGCTGCAATAGCCCAGGACATGCTCGGCCACGCTGTCCTTACAATACCGCTTGGCCGTAACTGCCGTTTCCAGACCCTTTGTTTCAGAAAAATCCGGCTCCTCCAGTAAGGGAACGGTAAAGATCCGGCCACCGGACAGCTTTTGCAAAAATTCTCCCGCCGACCAGGAGCAAAAGGGCTTGAGCTGACGGTAAAGCGCCGCCCCGTCCTCAACCTGATTCGGCGTGACCACTGCCGTCCACTGCTCTCCCGCCTGCGTTAAGGAACAAAAGTGCCGGTCTGTAATATCCCCCCGATTGCCCTGCTCCATCACCTCTACCCACCGTTGACGAGCCGCCTCCTCTGACAAAGCCTCCCCCCGTACCAGCTGCAAATAGCCCAGTCTGACCGCCAAAAGAACCAATCCCAGCAAGCAGCCGTTCCTTAGCCATCGAATTTTTCCTTCCATGAGCTCCCCTCCTATCAAAAACAACCCAAATGAAAAAGCAGGATTAGTATCCCCAATCCTGCTTTTTTTATGAGATTGTCAAGAAGGTTCTCTTTGACCGCAAAGATTTCCCGCCGCTGATTCCAACCGGTGCTTTCTGCCGGGCGATCTAAAAAAAGTCCTTACCCCCGCTCCAGCATTTTTTTCAAATATTGACCGGTATAAGAGACCTCATGTTTGGCCACTTCCTCCGGCGTTCCCTTTGCTACCAGCGTTCCGCCTGCGTCTCCCCCCTCGGGGCCTAAATCAATGATATAATCCGCCGTTTTGATCATATCCAGATTATGCTCAATCACCACCACCGTGTTGCCGGCATCCACCAGCGTTTGCAGCACCCCGATCAGCCTGTGCACATCAGCAAAATGCAGGCCTGTGGTAGGTTCATCCAGCACATAGATGGTCTTGCCCGTGCTTTTGCGGCTCAGTTCTGTAGCAAGCTTCACCCGCTGCGCCTCTCCCCCGGACAGGGTCGTGGAAGGCTGACCGATTTTCACATACCCCAGTCCCACGTCATACAGGGTTTGCAGCTTGCGTTCAATCCTTGGAATATTTTCAAAAAATTCCAGACCTTCCTCCACCGTCATATTCAGCACTTCATCAATATTTTTGTCCTTATATTTCACATCCAGCGTTTCTCTGTTATATCGTTTTCCGCCGCAAACCTCGCAGGGAACGTATACGTCAGGCAGAAAATGCATTTCGATTTTGATAATGCCGTCTCCCGAGCATGCTTCACACCGGCCGCCCTTCACATTAAAGCTGAACCGGCTGGAGGTATAGCCCCTGATTTTTGATTCGTTCAGGGAGGCAAACAGATTGCGGATGTCTCCGAAAACGCCGGTATAGGTGGCCGGGTTGGATCGGGGTGTTCTGCCGATGGGGGACTGATCAATATCAATAATTTTATCCAAAAACTCAGTTCCCTCAATCGAATCGTGCAGTCCTGCCTTTAGCCGGGAGCCGTTCAGCTTTGCAGACAGACTTTTATATAAAATTTCATTGATCAAGGAGGATTTCCCTGAACCGGATACCCCTGTCACGCAGGTGAAGGTTCCCAAAGGAATAGAAACCGTCAGATTTTTCAGGTTATTCTGCCTTGCTCCGTGAATGGTGATCCAATTTCCATTGCCCTTGCGGCGCTCCGATGGCACTGCAATTTTCTTTTTGCCGCTGAGATACTGTCCGGTAATGGATTCCTCCACCTTCATCAGCTCCCGGGCCGTTCCCTGGGCGACCAAATAGCCGCCGTGAACGCCTGCTCCCGGGCCGATATCAATGATATGATCCGCCGCAAGCATGGTATCCTCGTCATGCTCCACCACCAAAAGGGTATTGCCCATATCCCGCAGCTTCTTTAAAGTATCCAGCAGCTTGTCATTATCCCGCTGGTGCAGCCCGATGCTGGGCTCGTCCAGAATATAAACCACTCCCATCAGAGAGGAACCGATCTGAGTGGCCAGCCGAATTCTCTGAGCCTCTCCGCCGGACAGGGTAGCCGCTCCCCGCCACAGAGTCAGATAATCCAAGCCCACATTGGTTAAAAACCCAAGGCGGCTGCAAATTTCCTTTAAAATCTGCTTGGCGATTGCCGCGTCCTTCGGTGACAGCTCCAGGTTCTGAAAAAACTCCAGGGCTTTGCCGATGGACAGGTTGCAAACATCATAAATGCTTTTTCCCCCTACCGTTACCGCCAGCATTTCCGGCTTCAGCCGTGCACCATGGCAATCCGGACATTCAAAATTGCTCATATATCCTTCCAGCTCCACCCGCATCCACAAAGAATTGGTTTCCCGGTATCGCCGCTCAATGTTGTTGGCGATTCCCTCAAAGGGGGCGGAATACTGGGTGGCTCTCCCGCTGGGGCGGTGCTGAATAATATCGATTTTTTCGTCTCCTGTTCCATACAGAAGAACGTCTATGATTTTTTGGGGAAGGCGGCTGATGGGCGTGTCCAGGCTAAATTCATAATGCCGTGCCAGCGCCTCAAAAATAGAGGCCGCTATGGTATCCTCCCCTGCGCTGTTCCAGCCGGAAATCTGAACGGCGCCCTTAGCAAGACTTTTGCTCTTGTCCTTAAACACCCGATCCGGATCCACCCGCAGCAAATAGCCCAGGCCGGAGCAGGTAGGACAGGCACCAAAGGGACTGTTGAAGGAAAACATTCTGGGTGCCAGCTCCTCCATGCTGATTCCGCAGTCCGGGCAGGCATAATTTTGGCTGAACAGCATCTCCTCCCCGCCGATCACGCTGATTCCCACCAGCCCGTCTGCCAGATCCAAAGCGGTCTCAATAGAATCTGCCAGTCGTTTTCGGTTCTCCTCCGTCACTGCCAAACGGTCTACCACATATTCAATGGTGTGCTTTTTGTTTTTTTCCAAAGAAATCTCTTCGGACAGCTCATACAAATTCCCGTCTACCCGAACCCGAACGTAGCCGCTTCTTCTGGCGCTGTCCAGAATTTTCTGATGCTCTCCCTTTTTGCCCCGAATCACCGGCGCAAGTACCATAAATTTTGTTTTTTCCGGCAGTGCCATAACCGTATCGGTAATCTGATCCACCGACTGCTTTGCAATTTCTCTGCCACATTTGGGGCAGTGAGGAGCCCCCACTCTGGCATACAGCAGCCGCAGATAATCGTAAATTTCCGTTACCGTTCCTACGGTAGACCGGGGGTTTCTCCCTGTTGTTTTTTGGTCAATGGAAATGGCCGGGGAAAGACCTTCAATATAATCCACATCCGGCTTGTCCATCTGCCCCAAAAACTGGCGGACATAAGAATTAAGCGATTCCACATATCGCCGCTGTCCCTCCGCAAACACCGTATCAAATGCCAGGGAGGATTTCCCCGAGCCGGAAAGACCCGTTATCACCACCAGCTGATCTCTGGGAATGGTAACGTCTATATTCTTTAAATTGTGCTCTCTGGCACCCTTAATTACAATTTGATTATTCATCCCGTTTCCTTTCCAACAACTGTATTTCGTCTCTTAGCTTGGCCGCAGCCTCAAATTCCAGCGCAGCGGCGGCTTCCTTCATCTGCTCTGTCAGCAGCGCAATCTGCCGTTCCACCGGGATCTTTTTCTGTTTTCCTGAGGCCTTGGGCTCTGTAATTTTCACCGTGGCCTCAATCACATCCCGCACCTCTTTTTGAACCGTTTTGGGAATGATCCCGTGCACCCGGTTGTATTCCGCCTGAATCCCACGGCGGCGGTTGGTTTCCGAAATCGCCCGCTGCATGGAATCGGTGATCCGGTCGGCATACATAATCACCGTTCCCTGGGCATTTCTTGCCGCCCGGCCGATCGTTTGAATCAGTGAGGTTTCGGAGCGGAGAAAGCCCTCCTTGTCCGCATCCAATATGGCAACCAAGGAAACCTCCGGCAGATCCAGCCCTTCCCGGAGCAGATTGATTCCTACCAGCACATCAAACACACCCAGCCGCAGATCCCGAATAATATCCATTCGTTCCAGGGTGTCAATATCAGAGTGAAGATACCGCACCTTTAAGCCCATATCCTCAAAATAGGAGGTCAGATCCTCCGCCATCCGCTTGGTCATAGTGGTCACCAGCACCCGCTCCTGCCGGTCTATCCGGGCGGTAATTTCACCGTACAAATCGTCAATCTGCCCCGTCACCGGCCGCACGTCAATTTCAGGATCCAGCAAGCCGGTGGGACGAATCACCTGCTCTGCAATCCGGGAAGAATGCTCCCTCTCATAGGGGCCGGGAGTGGCGGATACAAAGATCGCCTGATTCACCCGCTGTTCAAACTCCTCAAAATTCAGCGGTCTGTTGTCATAGGCCGAGGGCAGACGAAAGCCGTAATCCACCAGTGTTTTCTTTCGGGATCGATCTCCTGCATACATGCCCCGCACCTGAGGAATGGTCACATGCGCCTCGTCCACCACCAGCAAAAAATCCTTGGGGAAAAAGTCCATCAGCGTAAAGGGGGCACTCTCCGGCGCACGGCCGCTGATATGCCGGGAATAGTTTTCGATTCCCTGACAAAACCCCACCTCCTGAAGCATTTCCAAATCATAGTTGGTGCGCTGCTTTAACCGCTGAGCCTCCACCAGCTTGTCCTCTTCTCTAAATTCCGCCAGCCGCTGCTCCAGCTCATTTTGAATGGAACCAATGGCTCGCTGCATTTTGTCCTTTGTGGTCACATAATGGGAAGCCGGGAAAATTGCCGCATGGCTGCGAAGTCCCTTCAGTTCTCCCGTCAGGGCATTGATTTCGGTAATCCGCTCAATTTCATCTCCGAAAAATTCAATTCGCAGGGCAGTGTCCGTGGCATTAGAAGGGAAAATCTCCACCGTGTCCCCCCGAACCCGGAATTTATTCCGAACAAAATTAATATCGTTTCGTTCATACTGAATTTCTACCAGTCTGGCCAGCAGCTGATCCCGCTCCAGCTCCATCCCGGGACGGAGGGAAATGATCAGATTGGTATAATCCTCCGGATCTCCCAAGCCGTAAATACAGGAAACGCTGGATACGATAATCACATCCCGCCGCTCTAACAAAGCCGCCGTTGCAGAGTGACGCAGCTTATCGATTTCATCATTAATCTGAGCGTCCTTTTCGATATAGGTATCCGTATGAGGCAGATAGGCCTCCGGCTGATAATAATCATAATAGGATACAAAAAACTCTACCGCATTGTGGGGAAAAAACTCCTTAAATTCCGAGCAAAGCTGAGCGGCCAGCGTTTTATTATGCGCCAGCACCAGGGTTGGCCGGTTCACCTTTTGTATCACGTTGGCAATGGTAAAGGTTTTGCCCGACCCGGTCACCCCCAGCAGAGTTTGCCCCTTCTGGCCGGATAAAACTCCCTCTGCCAGCTGCTCAATGGCCTGGGGCTGATCCCCGGTAGGCTGGTATTCGGATACCAATTGAAATTTCTCCATAGCGCGCCTCCTTCCTCAGCAGACAAATCTTTATTTTTTCACATGCCTATCTTTATATTTTATCATATTTTTACCGTTATGCAATGGTTTTTTTGAAAAAAGTAAAAAAAGTGTTGCATATCTTGCTGAAAAATTGTAAAATAGAAGAAGAACCCATCATAAGATAGAAAAAAGGAATGAACAAGCAATGGACTTACAAGCAATCAAACGGGTGGTGGTCAAGGTAGGCACCTCTACCCTGACCTACAGTACCGGTAAATTAAATCTCAGGCGGATTGAGCAGCTGGTTCGCTGTCTGGCTGACCTAAAAAACAGAGGCTATGACGTGGTGCTGGTTTCCTCAGGTGCCATGGGCGTGGGGGTTGGCAAGCTGTCCTTGCAGTGCCGGCCGGAGGATATTCCGGGTAAGCAGGCAGTGGCGGCGGTAGGCCAGTGCGAGCTTATGTCCATTTATGACAGGATGTTCGCGGAATACTGCCAGACGGTAGCTCAAATTCTTCTGACCAAAACCGACCTGGAAACTGAGCAAAAAAAGAAAAACGTTACCAACACCTTTGATCAGCTGTTGGCATACGGCACCATTCCCATTGTAAACGAAAATGACACGGTTGCCACAGAAGAAATTGAATTCGGCGATAACGATACCCTGTCTGCCCTGGTGGCAAAGCTGATTCATGCAGACCTGCTGATTCTGCTGTCTGATATAGACGGACTGTACGATAAGGATCCTCACCATCACCCCGGCGCAAAGCTGATTCCTGTGGTTTCTGATATTACAGAGGAAATCAAAGCAAGTGCCAGCGGCGCAGGCTCCCGCAGAGGAACCGGGGGCATGATTACAAAGCTGATCGCAGGAGAAATCGCAACCGGTGCCGGCTGCGATATGATTATTGCCAACGGGGAGCACCCGGACATTTTATTTGATATTTTTGAAGGGGAATTCCGAGGCACTTTATTTCAGAAAAAGCATGTGTAAATCAGGCTTTTTCAGGCCCTGCCCGAAAAAACCGGATTTTGACGGGGCAGAACCGGTTTCTGCTTCAGGAAAGGTGGTTATTAACATGAATTCATTGATAGAACAGCTGGGGCAGCAAGCCTCCAAGACGGCTTCTGTTCTGGCCAATTGCTCTACCGCTCAAAAAAACGACGCTCTCTTGGCCATCGCCCGGGATCTGCCCGCCCATACCGACGAAATTTTAGAGCAAAATGCACTCGACTGCAAAAATGCCGAACAAAGGGGCGTTGCCAAGCCTATGCTTGACCGGCTCCGTCTGGACGAAGGGAGAATCGCCGCCATGGCTCAGGGCGTTAGTCAGGTAGCTGCTCTTCCCGATCCGGTGGGAGAGGTGTTATCCATGTGGCAGCGACCCAATGGGCTGACCATCGGCCAAAAGCGGGTTCCCCTGGGGGTCATTGGTATTATTTACGAATCCCGCCCCAATGTGACCGCAGACGCAGCGGCTTTGTGCTTAAAGGCAGGCAACGCTGTCATTCTTCGGGGTGGGAGCGATGCCATTCATTCCAACCTGGCCATTGCAAGGGTAATGAAATCCGCCGTTGCCGGAGCGGGACTGCCGGAGGACTCCATTGCTCTGCTGGAGGATACCTCTCGGCAAACCGCCGTTGATCTGATGAAATGCAACCGCTGGGTGGATGTTCTGATTCCCCGGGGCGGCGCAGGGCTGATTTCCTCCGTTGTACAAAACGCCACTGTTCCGGTTATTGAAACGGGAACGGGAAATTGCCATGTTTATGTGGATCAATCTGCAGATCTTCAAATGGCGGCGGATATTATTGTAAACGCTAAGGCCTCCCGACCTTCTGTCTGCAACGCAGCAGAAACCCTGCTGGTGCACAAAAGCATTGCCCAAGAGTTTCTGCCCTTGGCATACCGGGAGCTGACAAAGGCGGGAGTTACTTTGCGGGGCTGCCCGCGAACCTATCAAATCATCCAGGCTCAGCCTGCCTGTGAGGAGGATTACGCCACCGAGTTTCTGGATTATATTCTGGCGGTCAAGGTGGTGGACAGTCTGGAGGAGGCCATCGCTCATATCAATCAGTACAGTACCCATCATTCTGAGGCTATCGTAACAGAAAGCTATGCAGCCTCTCAGCAGTTTTTGCAGCAGGTGGATTCTGCGGCGGTTTATGTCAACGCTTCCACCCGATTTACCGATGGGTTTGAATTTGGGTTCGGCGCCGAAATCGGAATCAGCACGCAAAAAATTCACGCTCGGGGTCCCATGGGATTAAAGGAACTCACCACCACAAAATATATTATCTACGGAAACGGACAGATCCGTTAGGAGGAAGTCATGTACGCATTACTGTTAGCCGGCGGCGGAGGCACTAGGCTTTGGCCCTTGTCTACCGTCCCCCATCCAAAACAGTTTATCCGACTGCAGGGAGAGCAGCTTTCCCTGTTTCAGCAAACGGCAAAAAGATGCCTGAGCTTTACAAATGAAGAACATATTCTTGTCCTGACAGGGCAAGCTTATCTTGAGCAAATCAAAGAGCAGATGAAGGAAATCGGCATCAGCCTGCCCCCGGAAAACATTCTCTGTGAGCCGGTGGCTCGGGGAACGCTGCCTGCGCTGATGCTGGGGGTTCAGGAAATTTCCAACCGGGGGGGAGGCATTGTTGCCGCTCTGCCCTGCGACCATTCCATTGGTAAACCGGAGGTTTTGACCAATGCCATCCGCCGGGCGCAGGCTCTTGCCAAGGATTTTATCGTCACCTTCGGTATTCTTCCGGACCGGCCTGAAATCGGCTACGGCTATATCAAACGGGGAGAAGCGGTAGGCACCGGCTTTCGGGTCAATCAATTCTGCGAAAAGCCGGATTACCAAACTGCCCAAAAATATCTCCGGGAAGGGTATTTCTGGAACAGCGGCATTTTTTTGTTTGACGCACAGCTGTTCATCCGGGAAACCGCCCTCCACTGTCCCCCTGTGTCGGAGGCATTTGCCTGTATGACGCCGGAGGAAGCATTAGAGGCCTGCCCGGTGATTTCGGTGGATATCGGCGTTTTGGAGCAGTCGAACCATGTAGCGGTGCTGCCTGTCAATCCGGACTGGTCCGATCTGGGAGGCTTTGAAGCACTGCACCATCATTACAGCGATCAGGCAGACGAGGCTGGAAATGTTTTACTGGGAGACAGCCGACAGATCGACTGTCAGAACTGCCTGGTTTATCCGGACAGCAGCAAAATCCGAATTGTGGGGCTGAAGGACATCGTTGTTGCAGAAAAAAACGGCCAGATCCTGATTTCCACTCCGGAAGGCCTGGCCAAAATCAAACAATTGCCATAACAGCAAAGGAAGAGGTTAATTTGAAAACTATGTTCTCTATACTGGGCGGATTTCTCACCGCAATTTTAGTGATCACCGCCGCACTGTGCGTTTCGGTCAATTCTCTGATTGAGCAGTACGGCAATAATTATATCGTTCCCTCGGATCGCTTGCCTCAGGTGGATGCCATCATCATTCCGGGGGCTAAGGTCAATGCAGACAACACCCCCTCCCAAAGCTTAAAAAACAGATTGGATCAGGGCTATGAGCTGTATCAAAAGGGATATTCCGATAAAATATTAGTGTCCGGCGACCACAGCTCCCCCTATTACAACGAGGTGGAGGTCATGCTAAACTATCTGGAGGATTTGGGCGTTCCCGGCCGGGATATTTTTGTGGATCATTCCGGCTTTGATACCTACGATACCATGTATCGGGCGGCCAATGTGTATGAAGTTTCCAATGCCATTGTGGTCAGCCAGCATTACCATACCGTCAGAGCCGTTTATATCGGCCACCAGCTGGGGATTCATACCTATGGGGTTGACGCTGCCGAATCGGAAACGGCCAATGCCAAATGGATGAAGCTGCGGGAATACGGCGCAAGGCTGAAGGCCTTTTTCCAGGCAGGCATTCTCAAGCCGGAATCTGAGGTGCTGGAGGAGCCTATCTCCATTTTTTCAGACGGTACCGTCACACATGATCAATAAGGGTTGGGAACAGAAAAATTTAGAAAGGAGATTGCAATGACCTCTCCAAAACGAATGAAGCTGATTTTTGCCTGGAGTGCTGTCGGGGCAGTTGCTGTGTTGATTTTTTTCTTTTCTTCTCAAACTGCTCAGGAATCTACTCAGGTGAGTCACGGCTTGATTGAGCGGATTTATTTATGGTACACAAGCCTGCTGGGCAGACCCTGCGCTTCCGGAGATCTGTTAAGAATTGCTGCTTTTTGGGATCATTTTGTCAGAAAGCTGGCTCATTTTTCTATTTATGCCCTGCTGGGGCTGTGCTGCGCAAACGCTTTTTCACTCACCCTACCTCGATTGAAAAAAGCCTTTGTTCTGTCCTTTCTTGCCGGAAGCCTGTATGCCGTTACCGATGAAATTCATCAGAGATTTGTTCCGGGCAGAAGCTGCCAGCTGACCGATATGGCATTAGACAGCTGCGGCGTTGCCTTCGGCATTTTCTTATTTTGCATCTTATATTTTATTTTTACCAAAAAAGGAGCCTTTGCACATGAATGAAACAGTACAAAAAACAATGGATGGATTGCGCAAAAATCAAATGAAGCCTTACTTTGTAGAGACAAAGGAGGAGGTGGTTCCTCTGGTGGATTCTCTGGTTCCGGCCGGAAGTCTGGTAGCTGTGGGCGGTTCAATGAGCCTGTTTGAAGCCGGTGTGATCACCCATTTACGCAGTGGAAAATATCATTTTTTAGATCGGTATCAGGAGCAGTTAAGCCGGGAAGAAATTGAAGAGATTTATCGAAAAACCTTTTCTGCCGATGTGTTTTTCACCAGTACCAACGCTGTGACCGAGCAGGGAGAGCTTTATAACGTAGACGGAAACGGAAACCGAGTGGCCGCCCTGACCTACGGACCCAAATCTGTGATCGTTGTGTCGGGGATTAACAAAATTGTTCCCGATTTAGAAGCGGCCGTCTACCGAGTCAAAACAGTTGCGGCGCCGAAAAACTGCGTCCGGCTCCATTGCGACACCTATTGCAGACAGGAAGGAAAATGCGTCTCCTTATTAAAGAATCATCCCGAAATGACAGAGGGCTGCGAGTCTGACTCCCGCATCTGCCGTCATTATCAATTCACCGCCCGTCAGCGACAAAAGGATCGAATTCAGGTGATTCTGGTGGGTCAGGAATTGGGATATTAAGCGGTATTCTAACATTCATTTAGAAAATTTTAACCGCTTCTGTTGTTTCTGTCACGGCAGATTTCTGCCATGGCACAGCTTTGACATCCGCAGCCGCAGGAGGATTTTCCCCGCCTTTTGTTTTTGACCAAATGTGCCACAATGGCCGCAACAGCAGCAATCAGAACGATACATAGAACAATGGTTGAAATGTGATGGAATAACCAGGTCATCACAGCATACCTCCTTTCGAACACTAAAATAATAGATTCCTTTGTAGGTAGGAGATCAGCGACAGATACTAGGCCGCTGATCTCTTTTTATCCTCTGTTTTTGTCTCATGCCCTTGTGCCGGCTTTTCCCCCGAGCCTTCCCGGCTCCCTGCAGGGCTTAAACAGCATAGAAAGGATAAATGTCAGCACCGCCAAAGCAAAAATGAGACCAAGCACATTCACATGACCGGTAAACAGCAATCCGAACTGATTTACCATCAGGGCAATCCCATAGGCAAATACACATTGGTAACCGATTGCAAACCAAGTCCATTTGGCGTTGTTCATTTCCCGCTTGATGGCGCCGATTGCCGCAAAGCAGGGCGCACACAGCAGATTGAACACCAGGAAGGAATACCCTGTGATCGGCGTAAAGGCTTGGGCGAGATTTCCGTATACCGTTCCGGAGCCGCCGTAAAGAATTCCCATAGTGCCGACAATGTTTTCCTTGGCCACAAGACCGGTAATGGACGCCACAGCCGCCTGCCAGCTGCCCCAGCCCAAGGGTGCAAAAATCCATGCGATTGCATTGCCGATTACCGCCAGGATACTGGCGTCTATCTGATCCTCTGCAAGCATTGTGAAATGTCCGTCCACAAAGCCGAAATAGGTGGTAAACCAAACCACAATCGTAGAAAGAAGAATAATGGTTCCCGCTTTCTTAATAAAGGACCAGCCCCGCTCCCACATACTGCGAAGCACATTCACCACCGTGGGCATATGGTAGCTTGGTAGCTCCATCACAAAGGGAGCTGGATCCCCCGCAAAGGGCTTTGTCTTTTTCAGCATAATACCGGATAGGATAATCGCCGCCATACCTACAAAATAAGCCGAGGTTGCCACCCATGCCGAGCCGCCGAAAATGGCGCCGGCAATCATGGCAATAAACGGAACCTTTGCACCGCAGGGAATAAAGGTGGTTGTCATAATCGTCATTTTCCGATCCCGGTCATTTTCAATGGTTCTGGATGCCATAATGCCCGGAACACCGCAGCCCGTGCCGATCAGCATGGGGATAAAGGATTTTCCAGAAAGACCGAACTTTCTGAATACTCTATCCAGCACAAAGGCAATACGTGCCATATATCCGCAGGCCTCCAAAAAAGCAAGCAGCAGGAATAATACCAGCATCTGAGGAACAAATCCCAGAACTGCACCCACACCGGCTACAATACCGTCTAAGATCAGCCCCTGAAGCCAATCCGCACAGTTGATTGCAGCTAAGCCCTGTTCCACAAGTACCGGGATTCCGGGAACCCAGATGCCGTAATCTGCGGGATCCGGCTCGGTGAAGTCATACTTTTCATAGGTTCCGATTGCGGCAAGGAAATTCTCATAAGTGGACGTAACCTCCTCATCCGCCATGGTTTCCTCATCAACAACGATGTAGGTTACCTCATCAATCCCTTTTGCATCCTCCGCAAAGGCTGCCAATGCGGACTTTGCCCCAGCTGCATCGAAATCGCCCGATTCCGTATCAAGCGCTGCTTCAACTTCTTCTGTATCAACGCCCGCTTCGGATGCATACTCAATATAGCCGTTTACAATCTGAGCTGCTTCGCCAAATTCATCAGCAACTTCTGTATAAGCGGAGGTTCCGATCCCGAACAAATGCCAGCCCTCGCCGAACAGCCCGTCGTTTGCCCAATCCATCGCCGCGGTACCGATTGTCACCATGGAGATGTAATAAACAAGGAACATAATCACCGCAAAAATGGGAAGTCCCAGCCAGCGATTGGTAACCACCTTGTCAATCTTATCCGAGGTTGACAGCTTTCCCCCATGCTTCTTTTGATAGCAGCCCTTCATTAGCTGAGCAATATAAAGATATCTTTCGTTGGTGATAATGCTTTCCACATCGTCGTCAAGCTCCTCCTCTGCCGCAGCAATGTCCTTTTCAATATGCGACATGGTTTCCTTTGGGATATGGAGCGTACCAATCGCCTTTTGGTCACGCTCGAAAATTTTTATGGCATACCATCTCTGCTGCTCCTCCGGCATATCATGAAGAACAGCCTCCTCAATGTGGGCAATTGCATGCTCCACTGTTCCGGAAAAGGTATGCATAGGAACGGTCTTTCCGTTCTTAGCCGCTTCTATCGCCGCTTCGGCGGCTTCTTTGATTCCCGTTCCCTTTAAGGCGGAGATTTCAACAATTTTGCAGCCAAGCTCCCGTGACAGCTCGGCAATATTGATTTTATCACCGTTCTTTCTGACCAGATCCATCATGTTAATGGCAATCACAACCGGGATGCCAATCTCGGTCAGCTGGGTAGTAAGATAGAGGTTTCTCTCCAGGTTTGTACCGTCCACAATATTCAATATGGCATCCGGCCCCTCGCCGATCAGATAATTTCTTGCCACAACCTCCTCCAGTGTGTAAGGAGATAAAGAGTAAATCCCCGGAAGGTCGGTAATGATAACATCGTCATGCTTTTTCAGCTTTCCTTCCTTTTTTTCTACTGTTACCCCCGGCCAGTTTCCCACAAACTGGTTGGAACCGGTCAATGCATTGAACAGCGTGGTTTTGCCGCTGTTCGGATTTCCCGCAAGGGCAATTCTCAAATCCATTGTAAAATCCTCACTTTCATATTAGTCTTAACTAACCTAATATTAAAATTTATTCTATCTCGATCATTTCTGCGTCAGCCTTGCGAAGCGACAGCTCATAGCCCCGAACATTCACCTCCACCGGATCCCCCAGGGGTGCTACCTTGCGGATCAGCACTTCTACCCCCTTTGTGATCCCCATATCCATCATTCTGCGCTTTACAGCCCCCTCACCGTGAAGCTTGACAACCTTGACCCGATCGCCGATTTTTGCCTGTCTCAATGTCTTCATCCTTTGCTACCTCCTTAACATAATTTGACTGCTATATCATAATTTTTCGCGCCATTTCCTCACTGATGGCAACACGCACCTCCTTGACCGTTACAATCACATTGCCTCCGAAAGCACTGATGACCTTAACCGTTCCGCCCACTACAAAGCCCAGGTTTTCCAGATGCTTTTTCACCTCCGGCTTACCTCCGATTTTTATAATGATGTTGTCCTCTCCCACATTTGCAAGTGATAATGGCATCATGCGCAGCCTCCCTTCCGGAATTCATCACGAACCACAAAACCAAGAAATAGTTAGTAATATCTAACCTCTAATAGTTAGTTTATCATAACTAACATGTTTTGTCAATCTATTTTTCAAAATTTTTTACAGCTTTTTTCGCATATTTTTTTTGCATGTATGAAATAATAAGCTAGGAATCAAACTTCAATCATTTTTCAAAGGAGTGTTTTTGACCATGAAAAATCAAAATAATCAGCAAAACCAGAATAACCAGAACAATCAAAACAACCAGAATAATCAGCAAAATCAGAACAACCAGCAGCAGAACAGAAATAACAGACAGCAGCAAAACCGGAACAATCAGCAGCAGGATAATTTCTAACCCTCATTCATAAAGCAATACAAAAAGCGGCATTGCATTTTTGGCAATACCGCTTTTTCTGATAGAAATATCCCTACTGGATTGTAATCCAAAATGCGTAGCCGCAGGTTCCCTTTTCCCACACGCCCTCCAGCACATACAAAAAATCTCCGGTCTCTAATGGTGTGTGAATCACAAATTCGGTCAGATTGGACTGATAGTCCACTTTATTTCCTTCATAATCATAAACGGATACACTAACAGACTTGGGCGGAACATCAAAGGAAAACCCGATGTCTGCACCACCATCATGAAAGCTGGGAAATTCCTCTGCCATCACCGTGGCATAGCCCACGTTTGCAGCATCTGTTCCGTTTTGCGCCTGCTCCTTTGGCCCATGCTTCCAGTCAAAGGAAAACACCTTAGGAACAATTTCCGATTCCCGTTCCCCCAGACCTTCCGACCCGTAATTAAAGGTAATGACCGGCAGAGTGCTTTCCAGCTGCAGTACCACAGCCACCGCCAAAATCACCAATAAAAGCAGCGCAATTCCGTCGACCGAAAAGCCCTCTTTCTATCAATGTGATTCATTCCATCCCCACTTCTCTCCGATGATTGCTTCAATAGGAAGGCCTTCTCTCGGAGGTGTTTTTTGACTGCGGGCAAGGGAAATACTGCGATAGACAAAATCAGAGGCCTGCCTCATACTTGTTTCCCTGTGCTCCCCTTTTAACAGGCAGGACAGCAAAACAGAGGCAAAGGCGTCTCCTGCGCCCGGATATTCTCCATATACCTCCCGACTCCCGTAAAAACAGCTTTTTCCGGTGCTTCTTTCATGCAGCACCGAAAACACCTGCCCCTCTTTTCCCTTTAAATGCACCCCTGTCAGCACGCAGCACTCCGGCCCAAGGTCGCAAAGAGCTTTTGCCCACCGACCGGCCTGCTCCTCCGACAGCACCTCAGAGGCCGGTTCCTCCAGTAAATAGGCGCCC
>JAXEOR010000010.1:0-6712 GCA_034117945.1 Clostridia bacterium
CATCACCCATTTCTGGAATCAGGCGGCCTATCTTTCCACAGACGGCTTCATCGTCAACCGGGGTATCGGCGGGGACAGCACCCCCTACCTTGCCCGCCGTTTTGAGGCAGACGCCCTTCAGCTTAAGCCGGAGCACATCATTTTATTAATCGGCATCAACGATATTTTAACAACCCAGCCGGATTTATGGTGGAGAAAGCCCGGCCGAGACAGAGACCAGGTCATCGCCCAGATCAAGGACAATCTGGAGCTGATCATCCAAAAATCCAAAGGAGTCAGACTGTCTCTTTGCTCCATTCTGCCAGTGGAAATCTGCCAGCCCTATGACCGGGAGATGATCAACGATATGGTACTTGAGACAAACGGAATCATTCAAGAGCTTTGTAAAAAATATTCCCTGGATTATGTGGATTACCATTCCGCTCTGTGCTGTCAGGACGGAAAAACTCTGCGGCAGGGTCTGTCTCACGACGGCATTCACCCCAACGGCAAAGGCTATGAAATCATGGCTCAGGCCTTATCCGGCATTATTTCATAAGCGCCTCAATCTGCCGCACCCGGGCAATCCCGTCGGCCACGGTAAACCGCACGGTATACCCCCCAAATGAAAAGGCATACTCCCGCTCCGGATCATTTTGATAAGAGGGGCGAGGATCCTGCTCTAACACCTTTATCAGAGCCGCCCTCTTCTCCTTTGGAAGAAGGCGGCTCCAGCTTTCATCCATTTCCACCTGCAAACCTCGTTCCTTTTTCCGGCCGGCAAATCCATCCTTCGCCTCCGGATAGCTGTCTGCAAAGGGCAGGTAAGGCTTGATGTCGTAAATCGGCGTTTGATCCATCAGATCAGCCCCCGACACATACAAAGCCATTTCGGATAAATCAATCCTGTCCAGCCGCACTGCCGACAGCCCCAAGCCGTTGGGGCGAAAGGGAGAACGGGTTGCAAATACCCCCTTCCGCTCATTCCCTCCCAGCCGGGGCGGCCGAACGGTATAAGACCAGCTCTTGGCCTGGGAAAAGCCCCAGATCAGCCAAATATGAGAAAATTCCTCCAAGCCCCTGAAGGCCTCCTCCCGGGCAAAGGCCGGCTCCATCACAATTCTGCCCTTCAGCTCCTCAATCAATCCGCTTTGCCGGGGAATTCCGAATTTTTCGGGAAAATCCGTTTCGATCCGGGCAATCGGGGTAAGAGATTGGGTCATACGAATCGCTCCTCCCTTTTCATCATTACAAAGATCTCCTTCCCCCCGCACCTATGGCAGGCACAGAAGGAAAACCCTTTCTTCCTGTAATTTCTCATGGAAAAAACCGTCCCGGCTAAGCAGGACGGTCTCTTTTTATTTCTCGTGACATTCCGGACAGGGCAGATACCCCTTCTTCTCTGCGGTTTTAATATTGTAGGAAATGAAGGAAGAGGGATCAAACTGATCGCAGTCATAGGTATGATAATAACCAGTTCCGGGAGTGATCAGAGCAATATGGCGATCCAAAAAAGCCGCCTTTTTTGCGGTACCGCTTTTCATCATCAGCAGCGCCGCCAGCAAAACAACAGCCACCGCCAGCACACCTATTATGCTTTTCTGAAGGGTTCGTCTCCAGGATCTTTGCTGGGAGGTTTCTGTCAGATCCTTTCCGATCAGCGTGTCCCAGTCAGGGGTTTCCTCATAAATTTCCGCTCCTGCAAAGGCGGACTGCACAGGAACTTCCTCCTGCTCCGGACTGTCGGAAACAGCCTGCCCCTCCGGCTCCTGCTGCTCCCCTTCCGTCGGCTCCTGGGTTTCTTCTTCAATGGTCCCTTGCATCTCTTCTTCGATAGTCTCCTGGGTTTCTCCGGTCTGCTCCGGCTCCTCCGGCCGCTCCATGGGCTCCGGTTCCTGCAGCATTTCTTCTTTGTTTTCTTCCATAGGATTCTGCCTCCTTTTTCCCTTTTTATCATCGTTGTCCCCATCCGATAGCCTCATTATATCACACCATTTTTAAAAATACAAGACGTTGTGAAAAAAGAATTTCTCGGTTAAAAAATGTTTATGCCTTTTTGATCTGACTGATGCATCCAAAAACCAAAAAGAACAAAACGCTGACCATCACAATCCCCGCCCCTGTGGGGATAGCGTACAGATAAGACAGAGTCAGGCCGATCAAAAAGGAGGTCAGGGATAAACAAACGGAGCAAATGGTAACCGAGCGAAAGGTTTTGCAAAGGCGCAGAGCCGTCAAGGCCGGGAAAATCATACAGGCAGAGATCAGCAAGGCTCCCATCATCCTCATTCCCAGCACCACTGTGACCGCCGTCAGGCAGGCAATCATTGTATTATACGCTCCTGCCCCCACGCCGGTTGCCCGGGCAAAGGTTTCGTCAAAGGTCACCGCAAAAATTTTGCTGTAAAAAAACAAAAACAGTACCAAGCATACTGCGCTTAACCCTACGCTCAGTGCCACATCCTCCTTGGTCATGGCAAGAATGCTGCCAAACAGATAATTGGTCACGTCCGTATTCATCCCGGAGGTCAGAGACACGATCAAAACCCCCAGAGCCAGGGAGCCAGTAGACAGCAGGGCAATGGCAGAATCCCCCCGGATGCTGCTGGATTCATTCATCCGAAGCAGCAGCACTGCCGCCACCATCACCACCGGAATGGTCACCTGCAGGGGTGGCAGTCCCAGTGCCGTTGCCAGGGCAAGGGCTCCAAAGCCCACATGAGACAAGCCGTCCCCGATCATGGAATAACGCTTCAGCACCAGGCTAACCCCCAAAAGAGCCGCACAAAGGGAGATCAATGCCCCGGCAATCAGCGCCCGCTGCAAAAATGGATAAGAAAGCATTTCTCCCAGCACGCTCACTGCCCCTCACCTCCCAGCAAGGCCTGATATTCCTGAACCGTTCCGAAAAACATGTCCTCCTTCCCCAAGGAAAGAATATGGCTGGCATAGGAAAGGGCCGCCGGAATATCGTGTGACACTGCCAGCACCGTCATGCCGTCCCGCTGATTCATCTGAGCGATCAGCTGATAAAATTCCGCTGTGATCACAGGATCCAACCCCGCTGTGGGCTCATCCAGCAGCAGCATCCTGGAGGCGGCGCACAGTGCTCTTGCCAGCAGCACCCGCTGCTGCTGTCCTCCCGAAAGCTCCCGATAGCACCGTTTTTGAAGTCCCGTCAGCTCCAGCCGTTCCATGGCCTCAGCCGCTCTTTGCTTTTCCGCTTTTGAGAAAAAGGGCCGAAGTCCCCTATGATTGAGACAGCCTGACAACACAATCTCCCGCACCGATGCCGGAAAGCTCTTTTGTGTCTGGGTTTGCTGGGGCAGATACCCCATCTGACTGCGCCGCAGCCCTTCTCCCAATATAATTTCTCCCTCCACCGGCTTCATCAGGCCTAAAATTCCTTTCAAAAGCGTGCTTTTGCCCGCTCCGTTTTCTCCCACAATAAACAGGCAGTCTCCCGCATGCAGGCCAAAGCTTACGTCATGAACCACCTTTTGCTTTTCATATGCCAACCCCAGATGTTCACATTTGAGTATCATTCCCCCAGCGCCTCCTTCAGTCTTTGGGCATTTTGTTCCATGATCGAAAGATAGGTTTCACCCCGGTCAAATTCCTGCTTGCTCACGTTATGACAGGAGTGAAACAAAGCCGTTTTGGCTCCGGTAGCCTCTCCGATTGCATTGGCAATGGAATGGTTAGACAGTTCTAAATAAAACACCACCGGAATCCCATCCTCTTTTACCTTGTCGATCAAAAAGGCCATCGTAGCAGCGCTTGGCTCCGCCTGGGCGGCACAGCCCCCAAACGCCCCATAGCACTCCAGACCATACTCCTGTGCAAAATACCGGAAGGGAAACCGATCCCCAAAGATCAGCTCCCGCCGCACCCCTATATCCACAATAGTTTGAAAGGTTTGATCCAACTCTGTCAGCTTCTTCCTATAGGCCGCCAGCCTGCTTTGATAGGCCTGACTGTTGTCCGGATCGGCTCGGCAAAAGGCCTGACAAATAGTCTCCGCCATTTTGACGGCATTTTTCGGTGATGTCCAGATATGCTCGTCCGCTTCATGCTCCTCATGCCCCTCATGGTCTTGGTGTCCTTCCTGTTCCTCTTCCTCCAGCAGCTCCACGCTGTTCAGCAGGGCAACCCCGTTCTGTTCCAAGGAGGAATCCGCCAGACTGTTGATCCAGGCCTCCGATTCTCCTCCGATATACAAAAACACATCTGCCTTTTGAATGGCGATCATATCCTGGGGGGTGGGCTCAAAGGAATGGCTTTCCACCCCCGGATCCAGCAGCAGCTCCACCTGCACCGAATCCCCCCCGATCTGCCGGGCAAAATCATACAAAGGAAAATTGGACGCAATCACCTGCAGCCCCTCTCCCTGCCGAGCCGGTTCCCCGGTGCAGGCCGTCATGCAAAGGCAGCCCATCAACAAACACAGCGCCATTAATTTTTTCACAGCTTCTCCCCCTTTGCACATTGCCTGCAAGTGCCGTACAAAATTGTTTGTGCCGGATCAATGGTAAACTGATGGTGCTCTCCCATATGGCAGCCCAGCTGCTCCATAAAATCGCAATGAAGGTGAAACAGGGTGCCGCAGGAGGTGCACTGCATATGAAAATGCTGGCCGCAGCCGTCCTCCTCGCTCACCAGCTGGTATCGGATGATTTTCTGGTCACCGCCCCGAAAGCGCATCACCTGACCCTGCTCCGTCATCTGCCCCATCAGCCGGTAAAGGGTGCTTTTTCCCAATTCCTCCGGCATTTTTTTCGCAATTTCTTCAATGGTAAGCTGTTCGCTTTTATGCTCCTTTAAAAAGCCCAGCAGGGCCTTTTTTTGTTTGGTTTGATACTTCACAGCATCCCCTCCGAATTTGAGAATTACTCTCATATTATACCCCTTTTTTTGCTGTTTGTCAATCTTTTGTGAAAAAAACAGAAGAAAACCTTCAAGGCTTTCTTCCGCAATCCAATATTCAAGTAAACCTGGGGCTTTATTTCCAAATTTTAACAACGCCGGAGCGATGGAGATTGACCACAATGATCATGAGAATCACGCCCACCAGCATTCCGAAAATACCCATTGTCTTTAAGCCAATATACAAAGCCATCAGGGTCAGCAGGGGATGAATTCCGATCTGGCCGCTGACGATTTTCGGCTCCAGCAGCTGGCGCATCACCAGGCAAACGGCATAGGTAATGACCAGCCCCAAGGCCAGCTTGTAATCGCTGAGCAGCAATGAAAACAGCGCCCAGGGAATCAGAATGGTGCCCGTTCCCAAAACCGGCAGCATATCCACAATGCAGATAATCAGTGCCAGAATAAAGGGAGACTGCACCCGGATAATGAAAAAGGCAATCAGCAGCTCGAAAAAGGTAATCGTCATCAAAATCAGCTGAGCCTTTACATACTGAAAAAATGCGCCGGACAAATATCCCTTGACCTCCACCGCCCGCAGCTTCCAGCTTTCCGGCACCTGACGGCTGAGAAAGCCGAGGATTTTTTCCTTATCGCTGCTGATAAAATAGGTAGACAGCAGGCAGGCAAACACTGCAACCAGCAGAGAGGGCAGCCGCTTTACCGTTTGATAAGCAAAGCCCCCGGCCGCCGAGGTCAGCGAGGTCAAAATACCGGACAGGTTTTCCAAGCCCTTTGCAACGATGCTTTCCAGCTCCACATCCATTCCGAAATCGCTCACATACCGATTCAGCAAATGCAGCTTTTCCTCAATGGTATTAAAGGCGCTGGGCAGCCGATCCATCAGCTGGGGAATATAATCTGCCAAGGAGCTGATTTCCATCCCCAAACGGCGAAACACCATCCACAGCACAAATACAATCACAAAAACCACCACAAGAATTGAAACCACAGACGCAAGCTTTCTGGGAACCCGGGTCTTTTTTTCTAAAAAGCCCACCAGCGGATCCGCCATCCAGGCAAACACAGCCGCCAGCAAAAAGGGCAAAAACCACCCCAGCAGCTTGGTAAAGAAAACATAGGCCGCAATGCATCCCAGCAGAATATAAAACAGCAAAAAAGCAAACCGAAAATGCTTTTCCAAAGGGATTTTCTGCATAGCAATCTCCATTTCCGCCGCCCTGCGCCGGCAAACATCCCAAATCCCTCTCTCTTATCCGCAGGGAAAAGGTAAGAGAGGATCATGCCCCGGTACATTTCTCAAAAAACCGGAACCGCAGGCAATCCATTCCGTCAAGAATCAATCCTTTAAAAACCGGGTCATCAGCTGCCAGCCCGGCTGCACAAAAATGCCGCTGCGCTTGCCCTCCTCCTCAGAATAGCAAATTCCTTCCCGGCCGGATTTCTCCCAACGGCTGTCAAACAGTGCAAAGGGCACCGGATCTGAGGTGTGGGTTCCCAAAGACAGAGGGGTAGGATGATCGGGCAGCACCAACAATTTATATTCTTCCCCCGATTTCTCCAGGTATTCCCAAACCGGGCGGATCACCTTGCTGTCAATCAGCTCGATGGATTTTACCTTATTGTCCGTTTCAAAACGGTGACCGCTTTCGTCCGCAGCCTCCATGTGAAGGTAAACCAGCTCCTGTCCCCGTTTCAGTGCGTCAATTGCCGCCTGGGCCTTTCCCTCAAAATTGGTATCCACCGTGCCGGTTGCGCCGGGCACATCGACAGACTCCATTCCGGCGCATTTGGCAATCCCTTTGATCAGATCAACCGCCGAAATCACCGTCGCCTTTTTTCCGTA
>JAXEOR010000011.1:0-10895 GCA_034117945.1 Clostridia bacterium
CGTCAGATATACGCCGAACAGCAGGGATACGCCGGCTTTTTGCGCCATACGACCCAAAACCAGCTTTAATGCTTCATCATGAAATAGAAAGTCGGATCTGCAGCCGCCTGCTTGCTCCATCTCCTTTTTGATTTCCGAAAAAATCCCTCGGCTTAAAAAGAATTGTTTTCCGTTCAGCTTTGTATGGTGCTTCATAAAGGGCATTACAAGGCCGTTTGCTGCTGCACCGCCCAAAGAATTCCCTTTTTCAAACAGCAACACCTTAAGCCCCTGCCGGGCGGCTGCAATGGCTGCTGCCGCTCCCGCAAAGCCGCCTCCTGCTACAATTAAATCATAAATCTGTTCCATGGTTACCCTCCGTTCTGCCGCCCTGAACGGGTACAAATCGATATTCGTGCACCTTGATGCCCAGGGCAAAAATGATAAGAGCCGAAAAACTGCCAAGGCTTTGGCCGGATTACCGGCTGTCTTTCCTTCACTATTATAGCAAGCTTTTTTGATAATTTCTTATCAAAAGGAACACTTTTTATTGAAAAAAGGATAAAAATGTGGTAAAATAGATAAGAAGGAGGCGGGATTTTGGACTATCAAGCTTTTTCGGAATTTCTGGATAATTTGGAGGGGAGCAGCAGGGTGCATATCTGCATGCTGGATGTTTCGGGAATGATGAACGGAGAGTACCTAGCGCTGCCCTCCCGCCGCTGGTCTCATTCCGGCCCCTTTTGCTCTGCGGCGAAAACAACCCCAAAGGGATTGTCTCTGTGCCTTGCCTGCAAGGGGCTGACCAACCGGAAGGCGATAGAGGGAAAGGTGCCTTTTTGGGGCACCTGTCCTTACGGACTGAGTGAGGTTGTGTGGCCGGTGTGTCGGGAGGGAGCCGTCAAAAGTATTTTGTTTGTGGGCAATTTGGTTCTGAGGGGGACGGATATTAGGGGGAACATTCAAAAGGCCTGCCGGCTGACGGGAGTTTCTCAGGATCGGCTGCTTGCCTGCCTGCCTCAGACCCAGGCTGCCGAGGATATTGCTCCTTATCAAAGCATTGCCGGAAGTGTCGCCAGCTATCTTTCCTTGCTCAGTGAGCATGTTTCCGCCGGGGGCCGGGAAAATCACTGGGCGGTGAACGCTTTGCGGGAATATGTGAATTGCCATTATGACGAGCATTTGACGCTGGAGGGGTTGGCGAAAATTTATTTTTTGAATGAAAAATATCTGGGCAGACTTTTTGTCCGGCAGACAGGAATGACCTTTCATCAGTATCTGAACCAAACCCGGTTAAAGCATTGTGCTAAGCTGCTGCGCTCCACCAATAAATCTGTTTTGGAAATTGCCCTGGCCTGCGGCTTTGGCAATGTGACCTACTGCAACCGGCTGTTTTTGAACTGCTTTGGCTGCTCCCCCGGAGCATACCGAAAAAAATATGCGGGGAAGCCTTCGGAGGAGCATGAAACGGATCAATAAAAACGATTGTTTGGGAGAATGGGTGAATCCTGCGCATGATTTTTTTGATTCCGGGGATCCTAAGCCTTGAAAGAAAAAATATAGCAAAACAAGGAGGAAGGAATATGTCCCCAAAAGAACTGCTTTATATTGAAGACGCCCTTGGGCATGAAAAGCAAATGAAAACGGTCTGTCAGGATTTTACGTCCCAGCTGCAGGATCCCGAGCTGAAAAATTTCGTGCAGGATCTTTGCACCAAGCACCAACAGACGTTTCAGCAATTTTACGGCTTGTTAAACTAGCGGAAGGGAGAAGAATTGTTATGGATGACAAAACAATCATGGACAACATTTTGTCCGCCACAAAGGGTGCCTGCGATCTGATGATGCACGGCGCCATCGAATCTTCTACTCAGAATGTTCACAGCGTATTTACGCAGGCTTTTAATGATACCCTGTGTATGCAGAACAAGATTTATGAAAAAATGACGGAAAAGGGCTGGTATCCCACCCAGCAGGCAGAGCAGCAGAAAATTGACGCAGTCAAGCAAAAATTCAGCAATCAATAACCCTTACGCCCTCGTAATGAACGGGGGCGCATTTTTATGAAGAGATAGCGGGGGAATGCTGACGGGGAGAATCCGGAATGGAAAGAGGCTGAATCAAAATGTCCAGATATTCCAAAAGCTGATCCAGAGAACAGGGCCTATCCTGCTCAATCCACCAGATCAGAACATTCAGGCACCCTCCTGCGTAGATATTGGCCAGCACCGGAACGGGAACAGGCAGCTTGATGCCGGTTTCCTGACATTTGAGCAGCTTTTGGGTCAGCTTTTCGGTCAGGGCATTTTGAATCATGGTCACCAAGGAATCCTCTTGATTTTTTTTCAAAAAAACCTTGAAAATTTCAATGTGACTGTCAATATAGCAAAGGGTTTTTTGCGCTGCGTCCATATAAAATTCTTTATAACCCTCAAAGCTTTCTTCCTTCACCGCTCCTGTATCAAAGGGCTTTTCCAGCTCGCTGAGAGAATATTTCAGCAGATCGTATTTATCCGTAAAATGGGTGTAAAAGGTGGTGCGGTGCACCATGGCGTTATTACAGATATCGGTGATGGTGATTTTTTCAAAGGGCATTTTTTTCATTAGCTCCAGCAGAGACTCCGACAACAGCTTATAGGTTCTTTTGACTCTTAAATCCTTTGACGGTTCCATTTCTTTCCTCCGTTTTTCTACAAAAAATATAAAAATGTATGCTAAACTTAAAATGAATATTTTTGTAGGTTAAAATACAGTTTTCAACAATTGTTTCTTGCCATAACCTCGTTATGACATTATAATATAATATATTGATATATTTGTCAAGTTAATCTACAAAATGTTGGATATCTTTTTTGCAGGAGGTATTTGAATGAGCAAAGAAAAGCGGACGGATGAACTGAGCGTGATAGAAAAAGCGGCGGCAACCATTGTAGATAGAAGAAATCTGTTTTTTTTGTTATTTCTCTTTGCGGTGATTTTTTCGGTCTTCTCTCAAGGGTGGGTGCAGGTGGAAAATGATATTACGGTTTATCTGCCGGAAAGCACGGAAACCAGAGTGGGGCTGGAGCTGATGGATCGGGAATTTGTCACCTACGGAACCGCCGATTTTATGGTGTCTAATATCTCCTACCAGCGAGCCTGCTGGCTGGCAGATGAAATTAAAAAAATTGACGGGGTAAACGAGGTCGCCTTTGAAAATAACGAGGAGCATTTTAAAGGAACGGATGCGCTGTTTTCCGTGACCTTTCAGGGGGAAGCGGAGGATGATATCAGCGTGGAGGCCTTTCATCAAATTGAAAAACTGCTTTCCGGCTATGATGTGTATGTTTCCAGCCAGGTGGGCTCCTCTCAGAACGATTCTCTGGCAAACGATATGACAATTATTTTACTCATTGCGGTGGTCATCATTGTGCTGGTTCTTTTGATTACCTCAAGATCCTATGCGGAGGTGCCGGTTTTGCTGATTACCTTCGGTGTGGCGGCGCTGCTCAACAAGGGCACCAATTTTATGCTGGGGAAAATTTCATTTGTGTCCGATTCGGTTGCGGTGGTGCTGCAGCTGGCGCTGGCGATTGATTATGCCATTATTTTGTGCCATCGATATACGGAGGAGCGGGAGCACCTTCCCCAAAGAGATGCGGTGGTTGCGGCCTTATCTAAGGCTATTCCCGAAATTTTCTCCAGCTGCTTGACCACGGTATCCGGTCTGGCGGCGCTGATTACCATGCAGTTCCGGATTGGTCAGGATCTGGCCTTTGTGCTGATCAAGGCAATTTTCTTAAGCATTTTAAGCGTGTTTGTGCTGATGCCGGGACTGCTGATGATCTTTGGAAACAGCATGAAACGGACGGCTCATAAAAACTTTATTCCCAAAATTCCCTGGGTGGGGAAATGGGCTGTGAAAACAAAAAAATTTGTGCCGCCGATTTTTTTGGCGCTGATGGTGACCGGGTTCTTTTTATCCAGCAGCTGCCCCTATTGCTACGGGCAGACCAATCTGCCTACCATCAAGAAAAGTCAGGAGCAGATTGCCCAGGAAAAGATCAACAACACCTTTTCTCATACCAACACCATCGCCTTGGTGGTGCCCTCTGGTGATTACCAGCGGGAGGCGGCTCTTTTGGCGGAGCTGAATCAGTATGACGAGGTGGCTTCTACCCTAGGACTGTCCAATACGGAGGCTATGAACGGCTACATGCTGACCGACAGTCTTCGCCCCCGTGAATTCAGCGAGCTGACCGAGGTGGAGTATGAGGCGGCAAAGCTGCTGTATGCAGCATACGCAGCAGAGCAGAATGATTATGGCCGGATAATCAATAACCTGGATTCCTATTCCGTTCCCATTATTGATATGCTGATGTTTTTACATACGGAAATGGATCGGGGCTATATTACGCTGGATGACGGTATGACAGAGGAGATCAACACCATTTACAGTAAAATTGCAGACGCAAAGCGGCAGCTACAAAGCGATTCCTACAGCCGCATGCTGGTGGAGCTGAATCTGGAGGAGGAAGGAGAGGAAACCTTTGCTTTTCTGGATCAGATGCATCAGATCATGGCCAAATATTATCCGGAAAATGCCTATCTGGTAGGGAATTCTACCAGTGATTATGACCTTTCCTCTTCCTTTTCCCGGGATAATGTGATCATCAGCGTGTTGTCTGCCTTATTTGTGGTGATTGTGCTGCTGTTTACCTTTAAATCCGCGGGCCTTCCGGTGCTGCTGATTGCATTGATTCAGGGGAGTATTTGGATCAATTTCTCCTTCCCTTACCTGATGAAACGGGATCTGTTCTTTTTGGGTTATCTGATTGTCAGCTCCATTCAGATGGGCGCTAACATTGATTACGCTATCGTGATTTCCAGCCGGTTTTCAGAGCTGAAGGAGACCATGCATCCCAATAATGCTATGGTGGAAACTTTAAATCAGGCCTTTCCCACCATCATCACCTCCGGGGTTATTCTGGCGGCGGCGGGCACGCTGATCGGCTGTATTTCAACCAACGGTGTGGTGGCTTCAATCGGGGAATGTTTGGGCAGAGGAACGGTGATTTCTATTTTTCTGGTGATGGGTGTGCTGCCCCAGATTTTGCTGCTGGGCAACCGATTGATTGAGCGCACCTCCTTCACCATCAAAAAGCCCAACTTGATTCACAACGAAACGGGAACGATGTATTTAAACGGCCGGGTGAGAGGGTCGGTATCCGGCATGATTGATGCGGACGTGCACGGTGTTGTCCGGGGACAGGTCAATGCTATGGTAAAATCAGACGCAATTGAAAAGGAGGACGAGGAGGATGAGAATCATGAGGCTTAAAGGACTGTTGCCGCTACTGCTTGCATGCATGCTGGTGCCTTCTTTTCCCGCCCTGGGCATCGATCAGACGGGAGGGCAAACTGTACGAATTGCCACGGCAGAGGATTTTTTGCAATTTTCTGAGCGCTGCTCTCTGGACTCCTGGTCTATTGGGAAATATGTGGTGCTGGAGCAGGACATTGATCTATCCGGCTGCTCCTTTACAGGAGTGCCCACCTTCGGAGGGAGCTTTGACGGACAGGGACACACCGTCACTGGCCTGTCTTTCAGCGGCAACGGGTCTCCTTTGGGACTGTTTCGGTATTTGCAAAAAAGGGGCCTGGTGAAAAATCTGCATGTATCTGGCACGGTAACTCCGGGAGGGAGCAATTCCTATCTGGGGGGCATAGCAGGGCAAAACAGTGGTAAAATTTTGCAGTGCAGCTTTGAGGGCAGAGTGGTTGGCAGCAGCAGCGTGGGTGCGATTGCAGGGCTGAACACCTCCGAGGGGGTTATTTCAGACTGCCGGGCAGGCGGTATGGTGTATGGGGAGCACTATGCGGGGGGCATCGCCGGAAAAAATCTGGGGACGATCCTCAGCTGCACCAACGAAGCCCAGGTTAACACGGTTGCCAAGCAGGTTTCCTTTGATTTGGAAAAGCTGGATCTGGAAAATCTGCGCTCCACGCAAAATGTGGCGGATATTACCGATGTAGGCGGTATTACCGGCTTTTCCTCCGGTATTTTGCAAAGCTGCGTCAATACCGGAGCGGTGGGCTACGAGCGAGTGGGCTATAACATTGGCGGGATTGCCGGGAGACAGTCCGGCTATGTGGACAGCTGCACCAATTACGGATCTGTGCTGGGTCGCAAGGATGTGGGCGGCATTACGGGACAGATGGAGCCCTTTACGGCGCTGCAGTATTCCCAGTCCTCCTTGGATTCTCTGGACGCAGAGCTGGAAAAGCTGCAAAGATTGGCGGATTCCATGCTGGATCGGTCGGACGGATATCTGGATTCGACAGGCAAGGAGCTGCGCCAAATTAAGGACGAGGCAGACGGTGCCATTGATGAGACCAAGGCCTTGGCGGATCAGACCGGGGATTTGATGAATGAGGAGCTGGACAGTGTGAATGATGCCAGCGCCAGATTGACCGCAGCCATTGATGAGATCGGTGTTCAGATCGGCCAGGCGGAGACGGTATCTGAGGATTTGGATTCCTTTCTTCAGCAGTTTCAGGAAATCGTTGATCAGGTAGGAGAAGCGGTTTCGATTGATACCGAAGGAGTCGACCTTGCGCTGGATCATCTGACGGCTAGCATTTCAAAAATGCAAAGCGCAGGCTCGGAGCTTTCCAGAAACCTGGTTTCCTTCCGGCAGTTTTTAAATGATGCCGAAGGGGTGGCTCAGGCGGCGGTGAATTTGCTGAAAAGCATTGAAAATCTGAAAAAGGCGATGGACGACTGCCAAAATGCGGTGAGCGATTTGCGGGATGGTCTGGCTGACTTAGAGGCTCAGCTGAAGGCGCATGATATGACCGGCCTTGCACAGGCCTTTGCCGGAATGGCAACGGCATGTGATGATATTTTACAGTCTCTGCAAAATATGAAAAGCTATCTGGAGCTGTTAAGCAACGCTTTTTCCCAGCTGAACCAAAGCCTGAGTGACTGGAACCCGACCAGCATGATCAGAAGCATTCAGAATTTATCTGATGTTTTGTTTGAAATGCAGTCTGCCATGAACAGCATGAAAAAGGCCATTACCGCCTTCCGGGAGGTGCTGGATGGGCTGGATCTGGATCAGCTGGAGGACATTCCCGATCAAATGAGGGAGGCCACCGCCTCCTTAGAGCACGCTGTGCTTACGCTGGGGGATTGCTTTTTGGGGATCAGTGAAACTCTGCAAACCCTGGGAGAGCAGCCCATTATTACCTTTCAGAAAATTGACGAGGAGTCCTTCGAGACCTTAGACCGGCTCCATGAGCATATTTTGGAAATTTTCTCCTCCCTGGATCGTCTGGAAAGGAGCACGGAGGAAACACGCTCCCCATTGATGAATGAGCTGCGGGATATGAGCAGTCAGATCAAGCTGATATTTGAGAATCTGACAGATGTCATTCCTGAGCTTTCACAGGATCCGGAGGATCATTTTGTGGACATTTCAGAGGAGGATACCGCCGCGCAGACAACCGGGAAGGTGTCCGGCTGCCGGAATATTGGAGAGGTTCGGGGAGAGGTGAACACGGGCGGTATTACCGGCTCTATGGCGATTGAATATGATTTTGACCCGGAGGATGATGTGACGGTTCGGGGAGAGCAGTCGGTCAATTTCTTGTATACGACCCGAGCCATTGTCCGCAATTGCCGTAACGAAGGGGCTGTTACCGGAAAGAAAAACAATGTAGGCGGCGTGGCGGGGAATATGGCTCTGGGCTGCATCATCAGCAGCCAAAGCAGCGGAGAGATTAAAAGCAGCAGCGGGGATTTTGTGGGCGGTATTGCAGGCCTGAGCGACTCTGTGATCAAAAACTGTGCCTCCCGCTCTACCGTGGCAGGAGACGATTATGTGGGCGGCATTGCCGGAAAGGCAAAGCATTTGCTGGATTGCCGGGCGGTTCCCAGGATCAAGGAAGGGGATGAATCTCTGGGGGCTGTTGCTGGGGAGGCAGAAGGAAACGTCAGCGGCAATGTTTTTTGCAGTGATTTCTTAGGTGGCATTGATTCTGTCAGCTACAGCGGCAAGGCGGAGCCGGTTGAGTTTGGTCAGCTTTCCGGGGGAGACGGCGGCCTGTTTCAAAGCTTTCGTGCTGAGTTCTGGATTGACGGCGAACAAGTGAAGGTGGTTTCCTTTCCCTACGAGGGGAGCATTTCACAGGAGGAGATCCCCCGAATTCCGGAGCGGGAAGGGTATTATGCCACATGGGATGCGGAGCGTTTTAGCGATTTGACCTATGATTTTGTGACCGAGGCTCACTATTATCCTTATGTAACGGCGCTGGAGGGTGCACAGACCAGGGAGAACGGTCTGGCTGTTGTGGTAGCCCAAGGAAATTTTGAAGAGGATACCTCCTTGTCGGTGATGGCCTTGGAGGGGGCGGAGCAAGCCCTGGAGGGCTGGCAGGTTTCCTCCTCAGACGGCTCTGTGATCACCTCGGTGCATTATCTTGCGCCGGAGGGGGAGGAGCAGATTTCTGTTTTGGTGGATAACGGCAAAAACTACCGGAAGGTTCCCGTAAAAAAGGATGGGCGTTATCTGGTCTTTGAAGGAGGGGATGATACCCTGCGGTTTTTGATTAAAACCTCCCATCAAAGTCAATGGAAAACAATTGGGTTGCTGATCGGCGGCCTGTTGATTCTGATCGGTGCAATTTGGCTTGTTTGGAGCAAAAGAGAAAGACGGTGTGCCTCATAAGGGGTGCGCCGTCTTTTGAAATTCAGAAGGGGCAGTAGCAAGTTTGTTTTTTAGCTCCTTAATTTTTTTGCCTTTTTTGCAGAATTTTCTTGACAGGCTAAAAGTTATTAGCTATAATAAAGCTAAAGATCTTTAGCCTGCGGAGGTGTGCTATGAGAACAGCAAATACTAAAGAAAGAATTTTAATCGAAAGCTTAAGGCTTTTTGCCGAAAAGGGATATGAAGCGGTTGGGGTGGTGGAAATTGCCCGGGCGGTTGGAATGAAAGCCCCCTCCCTGTATAAGCATTACAAAAGCAAACGAGATATTTTTGAAAGCATCCTTGCGCGTGTAAGCAAAATGGATACAGAGCAGGCAAAGGATTATCACATGCCCGAGGAGTCAATGGAAAAGGGGGCAGAGTGCTATCAAAATATTTCCTTTGAAACCCTACGTGCCTACACAAGGGCTATGCTTCTGTATTGGACAGAGGAGGAGTTTTCAAGCTGCTTTCGGAAGCTGCTCACCCTGGAGCAGTACAAAAGTCAGGAGATGGGGGCGCTGTATCAGCAGTATATTTCAGGCGGGCCGATGGGATATCTGGCGGATGTTTTTTTATCCTTGACCGGCTCTGAGGATGAAGCGCAGCAGCTAGCGCTGGAATTTTACGGACCAATTCACCTGCTATACAGCCTTTATGACGGTGGCTGCGGGAAAGAGAGGGTCATGGCTTTGCTGGAAAAGCATATGAATAACTTTTTTGATCGGTTGGATTCTAAGCAAAAAGAGAGAGTTACATGAAACAGAATGATAGAAATCAGGCTGCAAACATTTGATTGTGAGGGGGAATAGAAGGATGAATCTAAAACAATACGGCTTAACGGACAGATTTGCTGCCCTGGCTTCTATGTACGAGGGACTGGAGGCGGGCAGAATTGCATCCCAGGAAAAAGGACTGTATCGGGTGATTGCTGAAAGGAGAGAATGTCTTGCTGAGGTTTCCGGAAAATTTCGTTATCATGCCCAGAGGGCGGCAGACTATCCGGCTGTGGGCGATTTTGTCATGATAGAGCCAGGGGACTGTGACAGGGCGGTGATCCATCATGTGCTGAACCGGAAAAGTCAGGTCGTGCGCAGGGCTGCAGGAGAGAGTCGGCAGGAGCAGATTGTTGCGGCAAATATTGATACACTTTTTCTCTGTATGTCGTTGAATCATGACTATAATTTAAGGCGATTAGAGCGCTATCTTTCCATTGCATGGGACAGCGGTGCGACCCCGGTGGTTGTGCTGACCAAATCGGATTTGTGCAATGAAATAGAATCGAAAAGATCGGAAATTGAGAACATTGCCCTTGGAGTGGATCTTCTTGTTACAACAGCAGCTTCGCAGGAGGGCTTTGAGCAGATTCTTCCCTATGTGACACAAGGGCAAACAGTGGCATTGATTGGCTCCTCCGGGGTGGGGAAATCCACGCTCATCAACTGTCTGCTGGGGGAAAACCGCCAGAACAAAAAGGGGCTGAGAAAGGACGATAAGGGGCGGCACACAACCACCCGCCGGGAATTGCTTTTGGTTCCCGGGGGAGGGACTGTGATTGATACACCGGGGATGCGCGAGCTTGGTATGTGGGATTCCGAAGAAGGCGTTTCCCATGCCTTTTCGGATATTGAAGAACTGGAATTGCAGTGCAAATTCAGAAACTGCACCCATACAAGCGAAAAAGGCTGCGCAGTCTGTGAGGCATTAAAAGACGGAAGGCTCAGCCAAGCGCGCTATCAATCCTATCAAAAGCTGAAAGCTGAGATTGCCTACGCCGCGGACAGCGAAAGCTACCTTGCAGGGAAGGAACGGAAGTTTAAAGAAATTGCAAAGCGGAATAAGGCCAATCGCATAGCTGCCTTTTCCGATCATATGAGGCGCTGACGGTACCCTTATTATTCGTGATTGTATTGAGAGCAAATGAAATAGGGGAGAGAAAAATTCCGAATCGAGAATTTTTCTCTCCCTTGTTTTATTGAATGGGTTCCTCCTCCATGACGGCCAGGGGAGAAAGGGTTTCGTCCCATAAAAATGCCCGATAGGAGGAGACGGGAGCACTGACGGTCACAGTGCCGGATACCTGGGTTCCCGACTCCAGAGCCGGAATTTCCTGAAGGGTAATTCCTGCAAGGCAGCCTTTTTCATCGTACACCGCCACATACAGCTTTCCGTCCATGGTCTTTCCTTT
>JAXEOR010000012.1:0-2940 GCA_034117945.1 Clostridia bacterium
AAAGGTGGATTACAGCAAGATCGGCCGTTACGAAGTGACCGAGCAGGATACTGATTTTGAAGAAGAAGGGGCTGCGCAGAGCGGCACCATCAAGCTGACCATCGGCAGCGACAAGCTGTATAAAAACGACGAGGTGATCACGCTGGACGTTCCCGCTCAGGTGCAAAACGACAGAACTCTGATCCCCCTGCGTGCCATCTTTGAGGCTCTGGGCGCTCAGGTTGACTGGGACGAGGAAACCCAGACGGTGACCTCCGAAAGAGGCGGCATCACCATCAAGCTGACCATCGGCAGCGACAAGCTGTACAGAAACGATGAAGTGATCACCCTGGATGTTCCCGCTCAGGTGCAAAACGACAGAACTCTGGTTCCCGTTCGTGCTATTTCCGAAAGCTTCGGCTGCCAGGTAGACTGGGATGAGGAAGCACAGCTGGTTACCATTCATGTGAATTAGTTTTTGAATGGGGGAAGGAGGAACAACAAAAGAAAGGTGGATTCGATTGATTCAAACACATCCTTGTATTCAAAAAATAGAAACTCCCCTGCTGACCAGGCATCAGTCTGCTCCCGGTGTTGCATTAACCTTCAATGCCGGGGCAGCCAAATGGAAGGGTCGCTATGTGATGATGTTCCGCAACGATTACGGCGATTATGAAAAGCAGATCATTCGGCCGGCGGTAACGGATTTGAGAGTGGCTTTCAGCGATGACGGCATCAGCTGGCAGGTGGAGCCGGAGCCGGTGATGGAGGAGCTGAAAAACGATGAAATTATTCGTGCCTATGACCCTCGGATTACCGTGATTGAAGACCGGGCTTACGTTTGCTTTGCCGTTGACACTCATCATGGGGTGCGGGGCGGCATTGCAGTGACAGACGATTTTAAATCCTTTGAGATTCTCAGCCTGTCTGTGCCGGACAACAGAAACATGGTGCTGTTTCCGGAAAAAATAAACGGCAGGTACGTGCGTCTGGAGCGGCCTATGCCGGTGGACGGGCGGAGCTGGCTGACTCCGGGTCAGGATGTTTGGATGTCTGAATCCCCCGATCTGACCTTTTGGGGAAATTCCAAGCTTGTTTTAGCCAAGGAGCAGGTGGCCTTTGCCAATCAGAAAATCGGTCCGGCGGCCCCTCCGGTGAAAACGGAGCAGGGCTGGCTGACGCTGTTCCACGCTGTGTTCTGTGACGAAACTCTGGGGAAAAACGGCTGGGAGGATCGCTGGAATAAGATTTACTATGCCGGTGTTATGCTGCTGGATCTGAAGGATCCTTCTAAAATCATCGGCAAATACGATCAGCCCTTGTTGGCGCCTGATACCTATTGGGAAGCAAAGGAAGGGTTCCGCCAGAACGTGATTTTCCCGGGTGGCATGATTTTAGAGCCGGATGGAACGGTGAAAATCTATTACGGAGCGGCCGATTCTGTGGAATGTCTGGCAACGGCAAATGTAAACGACCTGCTGAAACTATGTCATTCCTGAAGGCTGCGGCCGGCAAGTAAAAGAAAATTAACTGCTGGCATTTGACAGCGTGACTGCCCTTTCGGTACAGAGCTTCTGTCCGAAGGGGCTTTTCTTTTGAGGGAGGGCTTGCCACTGCTTATGAAATTATCAGCCCATTTGTTCGTGGTGACGGACAGCCCTGATTTTCTGCAAAAATAGGAAATGAATTTTGTTTTCTCTTTACTTTTGTACAAATCTATGTTATAATGCCCGTGTATGAATGAACATCTTCGTTTTAAAAGGAGTATAACAATATGAAAATCAAAAAAGCGATTTCGTTGGTGATGGCAGGGATTGATTCTGTGTTAAGCGGATTTTCCATGACCGCCTCAGCACAGGCCGCCAAGCAGCTCTATGTTGCCACAGACGGAAGCGACAGTAACAGCGGATCCATTTCCGCCCCCTTCGCCACTTTAGAAGCAGCAAGAGACGCTGCCAGAGCAATCGACGGGGAAGTAATCATCAACATCCGCGGCGGTGTTTACCCCGTTAGCTCCACCCTGGAATTGACCAAGGCAGACAGCAATACTACATACCGGGCTTACAAGGATGAGAAGGTCATCTTAAACGGAGCCAATGTGTTGAAAAGCAGCGATTTTCAGCCCATCAGCGAAGAAGCAAAGGCGCTGATTGTAGATCAGACCGGAGCGGACAAGATCAAAATGATCGACTTAATAGCTCATGGCATTACCGAATACGGCAGCTTGAAATGCATCGGCATGGGGGGAACCTACCGGGATACCGGCTATCCTGTGGCGCTGTATTATGACGATCAGATGATGACCATCGCCAGATATCCCAACGATGAGTATGTGGAAACCGGACTGGTGCTGGAGGTGGGCGAACAGGGAACCGAAAAAGGGTTTACCATTAAAACCGACAGCGAAACTGCCAGCAGAATGGAAAAATGGATCGCATCCAAGGATCTGTGGGTGTTTGGTTATTTTATGCATGACTGGGCAGAGGCTCATCTGCCCATTACCATTGACGCCTCTAAGGGAATCATTACCTCCCAGTGGGCAAGCAACTACGGTGTTGTGGAAGAACGCCGCTATTATGTGTACAACCTGCTGGAAGAGCTGGACGCTCCCGGAGAATGGTATCTGGATCGGGATACCGGCATTTTGTACCTGTATCCTACCACCGATATGAAGGAGGATACCGCCATTGAGTTTGTTACCTTTGACAAGCCCTTTATCTCCGTCAGCGGCGCTGAGAATATTACCATCAAGAACCTGAACCTGCAAAAGGGCATCGGCACCGGGATTGAGGCTGTGGATGTGACCGGGTTTGTGGTAGACGGCTGCGAGCTGTCCAGCGTCAGCGATACGGGTATTATCATTACCCAGTCTGATGATAACAAGGCAACCACCTTTAACAGTGGTGCGAAAAACTGCTATATCCATGATATGGGCGCAGGCGGAATTATAATCTATGCCGG
>JAXEOR010000013.1:0-23047 GCA_034117945.1 Clostridia bacterium
TAGGTTTTTTTCAAGGAAAAGAAAAGGGGATGTCTACGAAAAGGACGACCTTATTTATGCCCAGGGAGAGCCTGTGCTGTACACTGATGAGATTTTGATCCCGGGAGGACATAATATAGAAAATTACATGGCAGCCATTGGGGCGACCTTGGGTTTGGTGAGCAGTGAAACCATTCGAAAGGTGGCAAAAACCTTCGGCGGGGTGGAGCATCGGATTGAATTTGTCAGGAAGGTGAAGGGAGTTTCCTATTATAACAGCTCCATTGACAGCAGCCCTAACCGGAGCAAGGCTACCTTGAGCGTATTCCCTCAAAAGGTGATTATGATTGCCGGAGGAAAGGACAAGGGAATTCCCTATGATGACCTTGGCCCGGTGATTGGGGAGCATGTTAAGCATTTGATCCTGATCGGGGCTACCAGCGATAAAATTGAAGGGGCAGTCAAGCAATGCGGTGCCCAGGTTCCCATTTACCGCTGCGAAACCTATGAGCAGGCGGTGAACACCGGCGCACGGCTGGCAGAGGAGGGGGACATTGTGGTGTTGTCTCCTGCCAGCACCAGCTTTGATATGTTCCGTAATTTTGAGGAGCGGGGGAATACCTTTAAGGAATATGTGAATCGTTTGTAAGGATGGTGGCGGAACATGAAAACATTACTGCGGGATTTATGCCAGGTCTGCTCGGTGGCAGGGCATAATGATAATGCGGCGGAACTGGTCAGAGAACTGGTTTCGCCTTTTTGCGACAGAACAGAGAGGGATGAATTCGGGAATGTTGTGGGCATTCGATATGGTACCTCCGGAAAAACAGTGCTGTTGGACGCCCATATGGACGTGATCGGCCTGCAGGTGAAGGGCTTTCGTGAAGACGGCGGGATTGAGGTGATAGGCATAGGGGGGATTGATCCCAGAATTCTTCCCTGCAGCGAGGTGATTGTGCACGGCAAAAAGCCTTTGTACGGGGTCATTGGTGCAAAGCCCCCTCATCTTTTGAAAAACGGTGAGGAAAAGGAGGGGCTGAAGCTGGCTCATATGATAGTAGATGTGGGACGAAAGGATCCCCAGAAGCTGGTCAGAATCGGAGATCCGATCACCTTTTTGCCGATGTTTCGGGAATTGGGTCAGGGCAGAATCAGCTCCCACGGCCTGGATAATCAGTGCGGGGTGGCGGTGGCACTGTATGCAATGCAGTCCCTCCAGGCCAGCCCTCATACCTTGATTTTTTTAGCATCAACAGCGGAGGAGCTGGGCTGTTTGGGGGCGGCGGCAGCCATGGAGCGGTACTGTGCCGATCTGGCCATTGTGATCGACGTTACCTTCGGGATGACGCCGGATGAAAAAAAGGAGCTTTGCTTCCCGCTGGGCAGCGGCGTTGCTCTTTGCACAGGGCTAAACATTCATCCCGTTTATTGGAAGCATGCGGTGGAGCTGGCCAAAAGAAATCGAATTCCTTATACCATTGAGGTGGAAGGGGGAGACACGGGTACCAATGCGGGGGTGATTCAGCTGTCCGGCATGGGGGTTCCATGCCTATTGCTGTCGATCCCCCTGCGTTATATGCATACCATGGTGGAAACCGTGGATCTGGCGGATATGAAGGCGGCGGCCAATTTAGCCGTTGCTTTGGCAGGAGGTGAATTGCTGTGTTAAAAACCCTTTCTATGCTGGACGGTGTTTCGGGAAACGAAGGAGCGGTACGGGAATATATTAAGGCACAGATTCAGCCCTTTTGCGACACCCTTGAGGAGGACAGAGTGGGCAATCTGATTGCACTGAAAAAAGGAACAGGCGAAAAAAAAGTGCTGCTGTGCGCTCATATGGATGAGGTGGGCTTTATTGTGAGCCATGTTGAGGAAGGCGGATTTGCCCGCGTCAAGGAGGTGGGCGGATTCGATCCCCGCATTTTGCCCGGGCAGCGGGTGAGAGTTGGGGAAGAAAAAAAGGCTGGGGTGTTTGGCAGCCGGGCGGTGCATCATACCACCAAGGAGGAGCGCCAAAAAGGGATTACGCTGCAGGAATTGTATCTGGATGTGGGAACGGAGGAGGTTTGCCGGGGAGACTATGTTTCCTTTGACAGTGAATACCGAGAATTCGGAACCAACAAGGCAAAGGGAAAGGCACTGGATGACAGAGTGGGCTGTGCTGCCTTGATTCGCCTGCTCCGGGCAAACCGAAGATATTCCTTTGATCTTTATGTGTGCTTTAGTGTGCAGGAGGAAGTGGGGCTGCGGGGAGCAAAGGTGCTGGCAGGGAACATCCAGCCCGATTTTGCGATGGCGGTGGAGGCGACCACCTGCTCGGATATGAGCGGCGTTCCTTCTGAATTTGTAACAGAGCTGGGAAAGGGGCCTGCGGTCAGCATTGCAGACGGCGCCTCCTATTCCATCGGAAGGTATCGGCAGCTGATGATAGAGACCGCTCATAACAATCAGCTGCCCATTCAGTTGAAAAAAAGCGTTTCGGGCGGGAATGACGCAGGAGCACTTCAGCTGTACGGCCGGGGCGGAGCGTCTATGGTGCTGTCCTTGCCGTGCCGGTATATCCATTCTCCCTGCTGCGTGATTGATTTAGGGGATTTTGAGCATTATTGCCGTTTGCTGGAGTTATTCACGGCAGAAGTGGAGGGTGTTTTATGAATCTGAAAACAACAATGAAAGCATTGGCAGGCCTGTTCGCACCCTCCGGCTGTGAAGAACAGGTAAGGGAATATTGCAAAAAGCTGGCTTCTCGCTTTGAGGTGCTGGAGGATGGCTGCGGGAATTTATTGCTTCATAAGCCGGGGATAGGAAAACGGATTGCCTATGTGTGCGGCATGGACGAGAGAGGCGTTTTTGTTTCCCATCGGGAGGAGGATGGGCGGCTGCGTTTTTGCTGCCTGGGAGCGATCCGGCCGGAGGACTTAAAGGACAGAGAAATTCTTTTTGCCGGCGGGGCAAGAGGAGTTGTGGAATGTGACAGGCAAAACTCTGAACAGCAATGGATTTCCCTGCTGACGGGGGATGTGGCCGTTGGCGAAAGCGGGATTGTGTCCGGCGTTTGCACGGAAGAGGAAAGCCGGATTTCAGGCTGCGGAGTTGCCCGCGGAGCCTGCTTCAGCGTTCTTTTGGCTCTGATGGAACAAGAGCTTGATCAGGCGGATGTTTGGTTTGTTTTCTCCGCCCTGTACCAGCTGGGGAAAAAGGGGGCACTGGCAGCCCTGTCCCGGATCAAGCCGGAGCGGGCCTTTTTCTTTGAGCCGGTCTGTACCACAAAAAAAGAGGACTGTTCTCAGGTGAAAATGGGAGCAGGAGCCGTTGTGAAGCTGCGGGACGGTGCGTTTATGGATTATCTGCATCTGCCGGATAAGCTGGAGGGGTGCTCTGTGCCGTATCAGCTTTTTGTGGGGGCATCGGCGGAGCTTGCCGGAAGGCCCGCTATTCTGTTCGGAATTCCTTCTGTTTTATTAGGAATTCCCTTTGAGGAACAGCGTTATTTTACCCAGACGGTAGATGTTAAGGATGTGCAGTCCGGGGTAGATTTGGCACTGGAGTTAACAGAAGCTTTTTTATATGAATGATACTATTGATAACGGCTTGTCCGCAGCCTTCCGGCCTGATTTGCGGACAAGACCTGTAAAGGAGGATGAAATATGCTGCAAATAACATGGCTTAAAGGAAATTATGAACAAAAGCAGGAGGTTTCGGGGGAGAAGGAGGCAAAGCTTTTTGTCAGTGGCTTTTTGCCGGGAGATTTTTTGATATTTCACAGCGACCTGCCTTATGCCTGGGTGAAGCTGGCAGATGAGCTGCCGGAAAGCCTGGTGTATTTTCATCACAGAGAATTCCGGTTTGTACTTCCGTTGGATTATCAAACCAGAAAGGGCTTTGCTCCGGGACTGTTTGAACGGGCACAGGAGATCAGTCTGCGGGCACCTTCTGAAGAGGATTTGAGGGCTTATTATAATTTGGCCTTGAACCCTGCGGATCAGCATCTTCCCTGGGAAATGACCAATCCGGCAGGAGAAAAATACGGAAATCCCATTCATTCCATGGCAGTGGAGGCGGACGCCATCGGAGCATTTCCTCATGCCTTTGCCAATCGGGTGACCAGAAATGAGGGAGAGTTTTTCGCCAGAAATGCCATTGACGGCATGAGCGTTCCGGGCGGGCACGGTCCCTATCCATATCAGTCCTGGGGCGGGGCGGTTCATAACGATCTTTCCTATGTGATTTATTTTGGAAGAGAGGTACAGACGGACAAGATTGTGCTGCATCTTCGTTCCGATTATTCTGTGAATCAGGAAGGAAAGGAGCACGATACCTATTGGCATACCGCTCTGATCGCTTTTTCAGACGGATCGGAGCTGGAGGTTTCCTTGGAGAAAAAGGAGGAGGGACAGGAAATTGCCTTTGCGCCGAAAAGGGTTACCTGGGTGATGCTCAAACGGCTGGATCCCTTTCAAAACCCCAACAGCCAGATGTTTGCGGCGTTGAATCAAATGGAGGTGTGGGGAACCAATGCTGAGATTTGAGCAGCAGCTTTTGTTTTTAAAAGAAATTGAGGGCATGAAGCAGATTTTGCGCCAGACTATGCTGGCGGATTATTCCCGGCGGGAAAATGATGCGGAGCATTCCTGGCATTTTGCGGTGATGGCAATGATTCTGGCGGAATATGCCGACCCGGAGGTGAACCTGTGCCGAGTGCTGAAAATGGCGTTGGTGCATGATTTGGTAGAGGTGTATGCCGGAGATACCTTTGCTTACGACGAGCAGGGCAACCGGGACAAGGAGCAGCGGGAACAGCAGGCGGCGGATCGGATTTTCGGCATGCTGCCGGAGGATCAGGGGAAGGAGCTGCGCAGTCTTTTGGAGGAGTTTGACGCAATGAAAACTAAGGACGCTCTGTATGCCGCCTGCATCGATCGCTTGCAGCCCTTTATTAACAATTATTATACCCAAGGCCATACCTGGCGGCGGGGCGGGGTAACGCCCCAGCAGGTATATCAAAGAATGGAGCCAGTAAAAAGAGGAACCCCAAAGCTGTGGGAGTTTGTGGAATTTGTGATTGAGGACGGTAAAAGGAAGGGCTATTTTGTAACCGAGTAGGTGATGCTTGATGAAACTGCATTTAACAAAACCGGCCGACGGGGCAGAGGTTAGTCTGCTGACAGAGGAGCATAGGAGGTTTTTGCAAACAGGCGGAAGTGGGAAGAAATCGGAAAGCCAAGCGCTGGACTGGCTGCATCTCAAAAGACAGGGGCAGGATCATTCTGGGCCGGCTCCGGTTGTTTTTGCTTGGGAAACGGAGGAGGAAGGGGAGAAGTGTCAATTTAAAATTACCTTTTCAAAGGATTCTTCTTTTCAAAATTGCAGGGATTTTTTTTGCAGGGACAACACCTTTCAGACCTCTCTTTTTTTGCTGGGAGAAACTGTTTACTGGTTTGTTTGCGCATACCGTGACGGGCATGCGCTGTGCCGTTCTGAAATCCGGCAGTTTACCGTTGCTATGCTGCCTCCCAGATTGATTTTTGCAGAGGGATTGAGCAACATTCGTGATTTGGGCGGCTGGCAGGGGAGAAACGGAAAAAGAATTCGCCAAGGGCTTATTTATCGGGGATGTGAGATGGAATTTCACCATACCGTAACGGAGCAAGGGAAACGTACTCTGCGGGATGCGTTACAGATCAAAACCGATTTGGATCTTCGAGAAGAGGCATTAGGCAAGGTATTTTCCTCTGCCTTGGGGGCGCAGGTGAACCATGTTTTGCTCCCTGTGAAGGCTTACGGCGATTTTTTGAAGGAAGAGGAAAAGGAGGTCTGCAGGCAGCTGTTTCACTTATTTACGGAAAAAGGGCGCTACCCTTTTTATATTCATTGCTGGGGTGGAGCCGACCGAACGGGGACGGTTTTGTTCCTGCTGGGCGGAATTCTGGGCATGAGCGAGCAGGATTTGTTTTTGGATTATGAGTTCACCTCCTTTTCCGTTTGGGGAGACAGGTCAGTTCATTCAGAGCTGTTTTGTTCTCTGCTGAAGGGATTGCAGCCTTATGGAAAGGAAGGGGACTCAATCAACCAAAAATGTGAAGCCTATCTGTTGTCAGCCGGAGTGACAGAAACCGAACTGAACCGGATCCAGGAAATGATGCTGCAGCCCTAATGGGCTGATTCTTTTCCCTTCATCGGGCATCTGTTGATGAAATCATTTTTTTATAATCCGTAGGAGATACTCCTGCGGATTTTTTAAATGTCTGGGAAAAGTAGCTCTGATCATTAAACCCTGCCATTGCCGCCGCCTGGGAAACATTGTGCTCGTGCAAAAATTCCTT
Organism: Clostridia bacterium; assembly: GCA_034117945.1. GTDB lineage: Bacteria > Bacillota > Clostridia > HGM11514 > HGM11514 > SIG438. Next base: position 6,303 of record JAXEOR010000013.1, read on the forward strand.
TGCTTTTTTGATTCTGTATTCGTTTAAAAAGGAGCTGAAGCTGGTTGTAAAGCTTTTTCGGAACAGACGGCAAAAATGACTTTGGTTATAGGAAAGGGCTTCGGCTGCCTCCCTTGAGGTGATGGGCAGAGCGTAATTGTCATCAATAAATTTTAATACCGTCTTTGTAAAAATGTTATTTTTGTTCGGTGCGGAGGAATAGAGCCAATCGGAAAGTGCAGAAAAAAACAAAAGAAGACTGCCCCGAACCACCAGCTGCCAGCCGGCAGGCTCGTCTAAATATGCGCACGTCGCTGCCTTCAAATGCTGCGAAAGCTGTTCCGACAGGGGAGCGTGTATTATATGGCGATATTTTATTTCCTCGCTCAGCAGGGCGGTTTCATCCGGCAAATCCAGCATTTTGATATTAAAATCAAGACAGTAATAAGAAAGATAGCTGTGGGAGGACACCCCGTAATGTACATCAAAGGGATTGATCAATAAAATGTCTCCCGAATTTGCTTCCAAGGGAGCGTCGTTAATCTTCATTTGCACATGACCTTCGGTGATGAACAAAATTTCAAAATCACTGTGGTAATGCAGATGGGTAAATATAAAGCTTTCCGCTTCGGATCGGCATTCCTTTTGATAGGCCACAAAGGGAATCCCTTTTGCGGGGATTGTATAGTTATCGTCAAACATGGCAAATTTCATCTCCATTCTCATCATTTTCATTTTTGTTTCTATTATAACACAAAAAAGTCAATATAGCAACAAAATATTCTCAATATGGTTATTGAAAAAAGCAAAAATAATCATTACACTTATAGTGAGGTGAAAAAATGGATAACTGGATGATTGTATATGAAAGGTATTCTATAGGAGTGGAAAAGGTGTATGCGGCGGTACAGCCCTACCTGGAGTACAGCTTGCTCTGTACCGGTCACTGGGATGCGGATGTTCTTGCCCATCATAACTACATTTACATAAAATATGACGAAAGCCTGGCCGGCTACAAAATTAAGGTGAGTGCCAGCGAGTACAACGAGGAAAATCAATGTATTTTGATTGGGGCAAGGGATGATGTGAATCTCCTCTATGCAGCGGCGGATTTTCAGAATCAATATCTGCCCTATGCAAGATACACCGACTCCACCGGACCCAAGTTTTATTTTAACGATTTGTTCCATGAGCCTATGAAGGAGTATGACAGAGAGTTTTCTCCCCGGATCAAGCGGCGGGGGTTGTGGACGTGGGGCTTTGTGATTTATGATTACAAAAAATATATTGACAATATGGTGTCGCTCAAATTAAACACGTTGATTCTATGGAATGATTATCCCCCTGTGAATTCCAAGGAAATGATTGCGTATGCCCATGAGCGGGGGATTCAAGTTTATTTTGGCTTTGCATGGGGATGGGACACGAACTGTGCGGAAAACAAAGCAGTTGCCCGGGTCATGGCCGATACCGATCGGCTCAGCAATGAAATAATACAGGTGTATGAAACCCAGTATGCGGCTTTGGGGTGCGACGGGATTTATTTTCAGTCCTTTACAGAGCTGGAGGAAGAGAAGATTAACGGAATTCCCGTTGCAGAAACTGTTACAAAATTTGTGAACGATACGGCCGGTAAACTATTTGAGCGCTTTGGTGATATTGAGCTTTTGTTCGGGCTTCATGCGGGATCGGTCAAGAATAAGCTGGATGTGATTGCACAGATTGATAGCCGTATTTCGATTTTATGGGAGGACTGCGGCGCATTTCCTTACCACTATATTCCCAAAAATACAGACGGCTTTGACGAAACTGTTGCATTTACCGAAAAAATTCGTGATATGCGCCGGGGAGGCTTTGGGGTTGTGTTAAAAGGTCTTACCTGCCTTGACTGGAACAGCTTTCAGCATCAGCAGGGGGAGTTTTTATTGGGTGTGCAGAACGGCAGGTTTCTTTCCAAAAAAGCGGAGGAAAAGCGGAAGATATGGAAGTATGTGCAGGCCTACTGGCTGAAAAATGCGAAATACGCATACGATATGATCAATGTGTTTGACGAAAATACAATGGTCACCGCTCTGGCGGAGGACGGGGCGATAGAAGAAAAAATTCCCTATTCGCTGGCACTGTATGCCGAAATGCTGTGGGACAGCCGGCGTCCCTTAGATGAAATTATGTGTGAAACCGCTTTGCGTGATGATATTTCATTTGCTTAATCAATTGAAAAAGGATGGTTTTTGGTATGGATTACATCAAATATCTGACAGAAAAGGTATTGCCCTTTTGGCTGGACAATGCCATTGACCAAAAAAACGGCGGCATTTTTACGTTGCTGGATCGAGAGGGCCGCATTTACGGCAGAGAAAAAAGCGTGTGGTTCCAGGGCAGAGCCCTTTATATTCTTTCCAATGCTTATAACAGCGGCATTCAGAAGGAGGAATATTTGCAGGCGGCAAAGAAAATTTATGATTTTCTCCCTGCCTGTACCGACAAAGACGGCAGAATGTTTTTTATCGTTACAGAGGACGGACGGGAAATTCAAAAGCGCAGATACTATTTCAGCGAAACCTTTGCCGCCATCGGCTGTTGCGAATATTATCTTGCAACCGGAAATGAGGAAGCGGCCAGGCGGGCGGAGCAATATTTTGAAACGGCTGATAGGATTTTTCGGGATCCCTCCCTTTCCGTTCCCAAATTTCACCCTGTAAATGCTCCCTATAAAGCCCTTTCTCCTGTGATGATCATGCTGTCTACGGCGCAGGTGTTAAGAAAAATGAACCCAGAAAAGTATGATCCGGTGGCAAAAGAAATGACAAAGGAAATTTTAACCGGCGGCTATCTGATGGAGGATGGCCTTTATGAGTATGTTTCCACCGACGGTAGCTTTATTGACTCCCCTAAGGGCAGAACCATCAATCCCGGTCACAGCTTGGAGGCGGCCTGGTTTTTAATGGCGGAGGGGATGTATCAAAAGGATCCGGAACTGATAAAAACCGGGAAAAGAATTGTTGATCTGGCCATGAAGCATGGCTATAGGAATAACGGAATCATTGCTTTTTGCGACGCAAAGGGGTATCCTGCAAGCGAGCTGGAGTGGGATATGCAGCTTTGGTGGCCCCAGTGCGAGGGGATGATTGCCAATCGCCTTTGCTATGAGTTGTTTGGAGAGAAAAAGTATCTGGAAAGCTTTGAACAGCTCAGAGAATATGCCTTCTCCCATTTTGAGGATCAAGAGTACGGCGAATGGTACGGATATCTGCATTATGACGGAACGGTGGCAAATACCCTGAAGGGAAACATTTTTAAGGGGCCGTTTCATCTGCCCAGACTTTTGCTGACTCTTGATAAAATTGATGGGGGTCAGGCACTTTTATAAAGCCGGGTGCAAGCAATATTGTAATTTTCATCGGCGTTTATTACGATCAAATTACCATCAGACAAAACGGCGCATGTAACAATAGCTTGAGGATAAATTCGGCGGGAAAATTCAATTGGGAGAAAAAAATTCAGCGGCTGGAATTGAGACACGAGGGTAATACAGATGCGAAGATTCTTTTGTTTGACGTGAGAGCGAGACAAACAAATTGATTTTTTGGATCAAAAAAGCAAAGGAAAATGTCTTTTTGACAGGCAGTAATCGGATTAGCAGGGCAAGAAGGTTGATCCGTAAAAAATATTGCAAAAATAATGATAAGGAGGAAATGCTATGTCAAAGAAATTATCGTTGTTGATGGCCATGCTCATGCTGTTGAGTGTGGTGTGCGTTCCGGTTAGTTTTGCGGCGGAGGATGTTTCCGCTGTCAGCATTACGCAAAACCAGTGCTTTTATGTGGGAACAGACCGGGTAGCCGCTCCCTTAACGGTAAAGGGAATCAAGGAAGATGAAACCGAAATTGATCTCACAGGGGCTGAAGGGGTGACCTATGCCAGCTCGGACGAGAGCGTGTTCCGGTTTGATGGCAATCAGCTGTCTTCAACGGGGAAAAACGGCAAGGCAGTGATTACCGTTACCTATGGGGGCAAGACCGCTTCTATGGTGATGATCCGCCAGAATGCAACAACCCCGGAGGGGAAAAATGTTATAACAGTGCCCAACGGCGGAACCACCTATAATACTACGGATTTTCAGGGTCATGCAGACGGAGATTCCTATACCGGTATGACGGTAAATTGGCACCTGCGCTTGGCTCAGCTAAGTAGCAGTACGAAGAAAGAAGACGGTACATTGACGCCGAGAGAGGATAGCGATCGATGGTTTGAAAGCGGATATCGCTCCATGGCTGGCTGGTTTTACGATGATGGAGAGTCTGCTCATACACCGGGGCTTGTCAGCATGCTCTTCAGTGATTCCGTCTTGTTCCATGAAAACTTTGAGGCGGATTATGGATACGGTGAATTTGCCGAGAAATGGGAGGGTATGAAATCCTGGTCAGGGTTAAACAGTGCTCAAATTTCGGCAAACAGCGGCGGAAAATATGTTAACGGTGAATCCTTTGGAAACTCGCTCTGGGGATTTCAGGTAAGATCAAAGGGATGGCATCAGGTTGTTGTTTCCCTGGAAAAGAATCCGACCGCAGAATACGGCTGGAGCATTTATACCTATATGGACGGTATTTTGTACGGCACAAAGGATATTGTTCCTACGTCATCCGAGTGGACGGAAAACTGGGGGAACTATTGGGACAAGCTGGCTTCCATGGAAATGCGAACCAATGTGGGAGGAACCTATTATTATGATGACTTTTTGATGGCCGGTTCTCTGGAACAAAGCTATGCCTTAACCGGCGAGATCGGTGAAAAGGGCAGCGTGCAGGTCAATGGTGCAGCTTTTGCAGATGGGGATCAGATCAATCTGCATCAGGGAGACGCTATTCGTATTGCCGTTTCTCCCGAGAAAGACTATGAGATTGATACAGTAAAGCTGGGGGATACCCTTTTGACCGGCAGTGACGGTGTTTATGCGGCTATTATGCCGAAAAATAACGTTGCTTTGACTGTTACCTTCCGTGAAACTGTTAAAACCGCTCAGCTGACCTTTGACATTGGTTCAAACGGCAGCGTAAAGGTCAATGATCAGGAGTGTACCAACGAAACTGCTCTGACCCTGACTGCAGGAGATGAGATTTCCATTGGGGTAACGCCTGATGAGGGCTATGAAATTGACACAGTGAAGCTGGGAGATACTCCCCTGACCGTCAGCGCAGCAGGCACTGTTGCGGTGGCCATGCCGGAGACGGACACTTTGCTGACTGTCACCTTCAAGGCCAAAACCTCACAGCCTGTGATTTCCGGCGATTCTTCCTACAATTACTTTAAAATGGAGGACGAAAAGCCCACTGCATATGTATACGGCAAGCTGAACGATTTCTATGCGCCCAGCATGAATGCTCAGTACGGAATGAAGCTGTGGGTCAAGGGAGAAGAGGATAAAGTGATTCCCCTTCCTGCCATGGTGAATGAAACCACTCCGGCCATTGCAGCCCCCGGACAGGCATTTGCCATTAAGGTATACGGTGACGCCATCACAGCGGATAAGGAATATGTGTTCCAGCCCTATGTGGGAGATGAAAACGTAGGTGAGCAGCAGACTGTAAGCTTTACAGAAGGATAATTACTCTCCTTTTTTGCAGACCGCCGGCAAGCCGGTCGGCGGTTTGTTTTACCATTTATCATTGGCTTGCTCACAACCGTTGTGGCAGTGATCTCTGCCCGGTGTAAAAATATGACGATGATTTTAGTGCTGGAGCTGGTTGCGAATCTTTTGGTGGCTCTGAGCTATATCCTGTTGGGCGGCTTTTCAGGATTGTATGATTTGCGAAGGTTCCTTCTTTTTTGTAACACAAAGAAAAAACAGGCCATCCGGGCAAGAGGTGTGCTCGGATGGCCTGTTTGATCAGCTATTTTCCTTTACAGAAGCTGCTTTTTCTTTTTTGTGTGGTACAGCCAATGATGCTGAAATCCGAAATAGTAAATCAAAATCATCATAAAGCTGAGTACATAGGAGACCGGATAGGAATAAAAAATAATTTCAATCCGATTGAAAAAGGGCAGTATGGTATAAATCCAGGCCAGGCGGGAAATGCACACGCCGAAAATGGCCAGAATCATAGGCACGAAGGAGGAGCCGCACCCTCTGATGACAGAGCATAGGGTTTCAAACCCACTGTATAAAAAGATGGTGGGAATCAAAATCATCAGCCGCTCCATGCCGGCATCAATCACTGCCGGATCTTCGTTAAACAACGACAAAAGAGGTTTGCCAAAAAAAGTGGTCACCATCCCCAAAACAAAAACAACAGCCATGGTCAGCCAGGCGCATTTGACCGCCCCTTTTCTGATCCTGTCATGATTGCCCGCTCCGTAATTCTGGCTGGAAAAGGTGACCGCTGCTGCGCCGAAGGCACCTGTGATCTGGAACAGGCAGCCGTCAATATTAGAGGCGGCGGTGCAGCCTGCAATCATGATAGAGCCAAACTGGTTGATAGAGGCCTGAATAAAGATGTTGGATATGGAAAACAGCATACTTTGTATCCCGGCCGGAACTCCTACTTGTAAAATTTTAGTAATGATTTCCAAATGTAGCCGCAGCTTTTTGAAATACAATTTACAGCTTCCGTCAGCCCGAAGCAGGGAAACGGTAGAAAGAATTGCGGAAATAATCTGAGAAACCACGGTTGCCACTGCAACACCCAGAACACCCAGGTGAAACACAATGACCAAAATCAAATTGAGGATCACGTTGACCAGCCCTGAAAACGCCAGAAAGAACAGCGGATTTCTGGAATCTCCCTCCGCCCGCAAAATGCCTGCGCTGAAGCAATAAATAGAGTTGGGGAGGGAGCCTAAGAAAAAGATCCTGATATAAAGCAACGTTTGATCAAAAATATCCTCCGGAACATGGATCAGACGGAGCAAAACAGGGGAAAAGATCAAGCCTACTATAGTTAAAAAAATCCCGGTTGCAATGGCGAGGGCATAGGTGGTATGAATGGATTTTTCCAGATTCTTTCCGTCTGATGCACCGTAATACTGAGCCGTAACAATGCTGCTGCCGTTCACAAACCCCATCAGAAAGCCGTTTAAAAGGCCTACAATAGCTCCGGCGGAGCCTACTGCTGCCAAAGCTCCTGCGCTGTCAAATCTGCCTACAATTGCCGAATCTGCAATGTTGTACAGCTGCTGCAGCAAATTGGTTAACATTAAGGGAAACGCAAAGATCATCACCTGCTTTAAAATATTTCCCCGGGTCATGTCAACATTTTGCGTCAGCTCTGCTAATTTCAGCTTCAAAACAAACCATCTCCTTAAGCAAAAAGAAAGGGGGATGTCCCGGCGAGGACGCCCCCCTTATTCTGTTCATTATTTAGTGAATGACTGCTTTTTCGGTTTCCTTATCAAAGAGATGAACCTTTGTCATATCGAAAGCAACTTTGATGTTATCGCCAACCTTGGTGGTTGTTCTGGGGTTAACTCTGGCGATGCAGTTGGTGCCCTCGATGGTCAGATACAAATAGGTTTCCGCACCCATCATTTCTGTTACGGTAACATCTGCGGTAACAATGCTGTCGGGGAATGCAGAAATGTAGCTTTCCTCGTCGTGAATTCCTTCCGGACGCAAGCCCATGATCATTTCTTTTCCCACATATTCCTTTAACTCAGGAGTTACCTTGCCATCCGGCAGGGCGATCTTAGCGTTTCCAAATTTCAGAACATATTTTCCGCCCTGTTCTTCTAACACAACATCAATAAAGTTCATTTGAGGGCTGCCCATAAAGCCGGCAACAAACACGTTAGCAGGCTTATCATACAGCACCTGGGGAGAATCAACCTGCTGAATGAAACCGTCCTTCATCACAACGATTCTGCTTCCCATGGTCATAGCCTCTGTCTGGTCATGGGTTACATAAATGAAGGTGGTTTGCAGCTTCACATGCAACTTGCTGATTTCGCTTCTCATCTGAACTCTCAGCTTAGCATCCAGATTGGAAAGAGGTTCGTCCATCAGGAACACCTTAGGTTCACGAACGATAGCACGACCCAGGGCAACTCTCTGCCGCTGTCCGCCTGACAGAGCCTTAGGCTTTCTGTCAAGCAAATGCTCGATACCTAAGATTTTTGCAGCCTCTGTAACCCGGCGCTTGATTTCATCCTTAGAAACCTTGCGCAGCTTCAAACCAAATGCCATGTTATCAAACACGGTCATATGAGGATACAGCGCATAGTTTTGGAACACCATAGCGATATCGCGATCCTTAGGCGCCATATCGTTAACTAATTTTCCGTCGATGTACAGTTCGCCGGAGGAAATTTCCTCCAAGCCGGCGATCATGCGGAGAGTAGTGGATTTACCGCAGCCGGAAGGACCGACAAGCACGATAAATTCCTTGTCCGCAATATCCAGGCAAAAGTCGCTCACAGCGGTGACTCCCCCTGAATAGATTTTATAAATGTTTTTTAAATTCAGTTCTGACATGGTAAATGACTCCTCCTTAAATATGTACCCTGTCGCCTTTTTCGGCATAAAAAATCTATAATAATACTATAACATAAATCGCAACAAAATGACATACCTTTTTTACACAAAATTCAAAAAAAATATTTAGTAACTTTGCATAAAGAAAACAACTGAATGTGCAAAGAAAGACTTTTTATAGGGAAGTTTGTAGTGATGTTGCATAAATTCGAAAAATTATACATTTTTGCTGTCCGGGAACAAGGCCTCTTTTAACAGAGAAAGCTCCTGGACGGTCAGCTCCCGGCATTGTCCGGGGGCGAGAGCAGGGTCAAGCCTTAGGGGACCGATTTCCAGCCGCTTGAGAAAGGTCACCTGACAGCCTATTGCCTCAAACATCCGCTTTACCTGATGAAATTTTCCTTCATAAATGACCAGCTCAATTTCAGATTGCTCCCCGGAAGCAAGAATAGTCAGCTCAGCGGGCAGGGTGCGGTAGCCGTCCTCCAAACAAATGCCTTCTGAAAACAGGTCTGCATGCTCCCGGGTTACCTTCCCGTTGATTTGTGCGTAATACCGTTTTGAAATGTGGTGCTTGGGGGAGATGATCCGGTGAGCAAGCTCCCCGTCGTTAGACAGCAAAACAAACCCTTCCGTATCCCGATCCAGCCTGCCTGCCGGATAGAGACCAAGGGAGGCGTATTGGTCGGGAAGAAGGTCGCAGACGGTTTTCCACCGCCGGTCCTCTGTGGCGCAGATCACCCCCTGAGGCTTGTTCATCATGCAGCAAACAAAGGAGCGGAACAGAATAGGCCGCCCGTCTGCCTTCAGCTCTGTAACCTCCGGATCAAATTTTGCGCCGGGATCTGTCACAGGTGTTCCGTCTGCGGTGATCCGCTTGTCCCGAATCATTTTTTTCGCCTCTGTCCGGCTGGCCAGACCGGCGTTTGCAATTAAAAAATCCAGTCTTTTTTTCACGGTGCTTCCTTTCTTGTTTCTTTGAGCATTTTGTTATTTCTATTATATCAGAGAAGCAGCAATTTTTCAAGAAGGAAAATCCGAAAAGCTCTCCATAAAGCCGTAAAAGGATACGGTGGAAAGATCTCCGGCAATGATTGTGTTCCGATACAGCAGCAAATTGGCTCGAACATCCTGACGATCGGGATAATTGGTAACGGAAAAGGTCAGTCGGGTGACTTCTTTGCCCAGATAGGGGAGCAGGGAAAAGCCATCCTTGGCGATTAGCTCCTCGTAGTGCTCATATACCGGGTCGAGATCCCCGGGGAGAAGCACCCGGCTTTCCTCTATGGGCACGGGATCTGCTTGAATGCCGTATGAATGCAAAAAGTCAAGGCAGAGCTGAATCTGAGCCTGGCTGCCGACCGGTGCTGCGCAGCCGGTAAGAAAGAATGCAATCAGCAGCAGCGTTATCTTTTTGACCATGATTCAGCCCTCCGTTCTTGTAAAATCAAATTTCGATTTGGTTCTAATGTATGAAAATGGAATCTTTGATATTCAATACTTTCAACAGAAATAAAAAAGAAATTTTGTGCAAAGTGTCAAAAATAAAAAAATTTGGGGAAACTCTTGTAATTTTTGAAAATGTGTGTTATCATGTAAACGGTTACATGAAGGAGGAGTTTGGTATGGCAAGCATCCAGGATGTAGCAAAAGAAGCAGGTGTTTCAGTGGCTACAGTGTCTCGAGTGATCAACGGAAACTGCAAGGTCAGGCCTGAAACAGAACGGGCGGTTCGGCAGGCCATGGAGTATTTTCATTATCACCCCAATTTTTCAGCAAGAAACCTGCGCCGGATGGAAACGAAGACGGTGCTTGTGCTGATGTCAACCATTGTCAACCCTTTTTTGGCGAAAATTGTGAAGGCAATTGAAGATGTGGGAATGCAGCAGGGCTATCATACCATGATTTGCACCACTTATGATGACGCTGCTCGGGAAGAAGTTTATATGGATTTGCTCCGCAAGCATTTTGCAGACGGAGCCATCCTGATCGGGACGCGGCTGAAGGCAACCGAGCTGAGAAAGCTTCGCCAGCAGGTGCCGTTGGTGCAGTGCAGTGAGTTTATCCCCAATCTGATGATTCCCTATGTTACGATTGATAACAGAAGAGCAGGCTATGATGCAACCAAGCATTTGATCCAATTAGGCTGCAGGCGGATTGTTCATATTACGGTGGATAATGGATCCAGTTCCTCCCAGCTCCGGATGAAGGGCTACAGGATGGCACTGGAGGAGGCGGGGATTTCTTTTGATCCCCGGCTGATCGTGAACGGCAATTACGGGTACCGCAACGCTCTTTCCCTTATGAGAAGCTTCCTTCAGACCAAAATTCCCTTTGACGGGGTGTTTGCCAACTCAGACAGAATGGCCGCAGGGGCGATTCACAGCGTGGAGGAGGCGGGCTTAAAGGTACCTGAGGATGTGGCAGTGGTGGGCTTTGACAACACAGATGTGGGATATTTGGTCAAGCCCCATATCACCTCAGTCTCTCAGTCCGGCAAGGAAATGGGAGAAGCGGCGGCTCAGATTCTTTGGAAAATGATTGAGGGCAAGGAGGTTTGTGAGAAGATTATTTTGAGACATGAACTGATGATCCGGGAATCTACACGGAAGAACATAATTTAACGGATAGTATCTTTTATGATGTGTTTGATCGCTGCGGTAAAAATGGTGTATCATCATCATGACAGAACGATGAATAAACAGAAAGGATGAAATATATGGGATTTTATATTCAACTGTATTCCCTGCGGGATGCAGCAAAGCAGGATTTTTCGGGGATGCTGGAGCGCGTTGCCAGGATTGGCTATAGGGGCGTGGAATTTGCAGGCTACGGCGGAATGACCGGGGAAGAGATGGCGGCCAAGCTGAAACAGCTGGGGCTGGAGGCACCTTCCTCTCATATCAGTGCCGATCGTTTTGCCAATCATTTTGACGAGGAAGTGGAATTTTTGAAGGCGGTAGGTGCAAAATATGCCGTTCTTCCGCATTATTCCATGGAAAATGAGCAGCAGGCTTTGGAGGCGGCAAAGCTGTTTCAGGAATATGCCCTTCGGTGTAAGGAGCAGGGGCTGGTGTTTGCTTATCACAATCACGGGTTTGAATTCAAAGCTGCCGACAAGGGAGGGTGCTTACTGGATCTTATTCTGGAGCATGCGCCGGATGTGATGCTGGAGCTGGATCTGTACTGGGCGCAGTATGCAGGGGTCGATCCGGCGGAGTACATCCGTAAGTGGCAGGACAGAATTGTGCTGCTGCATATTAAGGATATTGAAAATATGGAAACCAAGCGTTGCGTTGACGCAGGAACCGGGATGCTGGATTTTGCTGCGCTGCGGGATCTGGCGGTGAACAGCGAGTATGCCATTTACGAGCAGGAGGAATATGAGATTTCCTGCTGGGACAGTGCAGAAAAATCCTTTCAAAATATGAAATCAATTTTTTAAGGAGGTAAGCTTTATGAAATTAGGTGTTTTAACAGTTCCTTTGAGTGGGTTATCCCTAGAGGAAACCATGAAGTTTTTAAGCGAGCAAGGGGTGCAGACGCTGGAAATCGGCTGCGGCGGATTCCCGGGAGACGCACATTTGAAGCCGGCTGAGGTGCTGAATGGTGACGAAAAAGCGAATGAGATCAAGGCATTGCTGAAAAAATACAATTTGGAAATCTGCGCCATCAGCGCTCATTCCAACCCGGTTCACCCCAACAAGGAGGTTGCCGCCAAGGCTGTTGAGGATTTTCAGAATTCTGTACTGGTGGCGGAAAAGCTGGGTGTGGATACAGTGGTTACCTTTTCCGGCTGCCCGGGAGACTGTGCCGATTCCAAATACCCCAATTGGGTCACCTGCCCCTGGCCGGGAGATTTTCAGGAGATTTTAGACTGGCAGTGGAACCAGGTGCTGATTCCTTATTGGAAGGGTGCGGCTGAGTTTGCCAAAAAGCATCACGTCACAAAGATTGCGCTGGAAATGCACCCTGGCTTTTGCGTGTATAATCCGGAAACCTTGTTGAAATTGAGAGGGGCAGTGGGGGATATCATCGGTGCGAATTTTGACCCCAGCCACCTGTTCTGGCAGGGAATGGATCCTGTGCAGGCCATTCGGGAGCTGAAGGGTGCTATTCATCATTTCCATGCCAAGGATACCAAAATTGACAGCGCCAACACCGCAGCCAACGGCGTGCTGGACAGCAAGCGGTTTGATCAGCTGGAGTCCCGTTCCTGGCTGTTCAGAACCATTGGATACGGTCACGACAGAGCAGTTTGGTGCGATATCATCAGCGAGCTGCGTAAAACAGGCTATGACGGCGCAGTGAGCATTGAGCATGAGGACGCGCTCATGTCTCCCAAGGAAGGCCTGTGCAAGGCGATTGAATTCCTAAAGGACGTGATCATTGAGGAAAGTCCTGCGGAGCTTTGGTGGGCATAAAAGAAGAAATGAAAAGACGGTTTTGCCGGGGAGTGCTTCGGCGAAACCGTCTTTTTTTGTACCAAAAGAGCGAGGAATCTCTTCAAAAAGAAAGGAAAAACCTTATTTGAACGGATTTATTTTTTTGGCAAAACATAATCCTTGTATTTTTTTCGGTATGCCTGAGGGGAGAGCTGAAGCTTTTTTCGGAACAGGGCATACAGCGCCTGTCTGGAATGAAATCCGGTCATGGAAACAATTTCTTCAATGGGGAGATTGGTGGTTCTTAACAAATAAGCCGCATTGGTCATTTTCGTTTGATTGACGTAATTCCAAATGCTTTCCCCCGTTCTTTCCTTGAAAATGCGCTGCAAATGAACACTGCTCATATAGAAATGCTCGGACAAATCCTGAACGGATGACAAATCCCGGTAGTGCTCATGAATATATTCCTTAATGAGGAAAGGCAGGGGAGAGGTGAAATCAATCTGCTGCAGCAAATAGGAAACGCATAAGGGCAGACGGCTGTCATTATGATCTGCACAAAATTTATTTACAATATCGATGAGCACGCAGCGAATTAGTTGGGAGGAATTGAAAACATAATAGGAAAATTCCTTTTGAAGGGCAGGGTGACTGCCGATCATTTCCCGATCAATTTCAATGCCGTAAACGCCGCCTTGCGGATTGGGAATTGACAGCTTGTGGGGATGAGAAGCGTTAATGATGATACATTCTCCGTTTTTTAAAGAAATCATTTCGTCTCCGACAGAATAAACCGCTCCTTTTTTCATGGCAAGGTTAATTTCTATATCATGATGGCAATGTGCTTCCATGTCAAAGGGCGTAAAAAAGCTGTAGCAAAACAAACCGGTTCGACCTCCTTATGTAAAAAATCCGATCATATGAAATGAAATATGTTCTTGATTAGTATATCATAAATTTTGTTTTTTTGCTATACTTATTTTAAATTTATAGAATGGGGAGGCTGAAAAAATGTCATTTAAAATTGCATTTATCGGTGCGGGAAGTATTGGATTTACAAGAGGACTGCTCAGAGATCTTCTGGCGGTAAAGGAATTTCAGAACATTTCCGTGGCGTTTACCGATATTCATCAGGGAAACCTTGATATGGTGACCCAGCTGTGCCAGCGTGAAATTGACGCCAATGGTCTTAAGATTAAAATTCAATCAACCCTGAACCGAAGAGAAGCCCTGACCGGAGCCCGTTATATCATCAACTGCGCCAGGATCGGTGCGCTGGAGGCCTTTGAAACGGATGTGGAAATTCCTTTGAAATACGGTGTGGATCAGTGTGTGGGAGATACGCTGTGCGCCGGCGGGATCATGTACGGCCAGAGAGGAATTCCCCAGCTGCTGGAATTTTGCCGGGATATTCGTGAGGTTTCTGAGAAAAATGCTATTTTGCTGAATTACGGAAACCCCAACGCTATGCTGACCTGGGCCTGCAATCAGTACGGGGGTGTTCAAACCATCGGTCTTTGTCATGGTGTGCAGGGAGGGCATCGGCTTATTGGAAAGGCTTTGGGGATTCCTTCTGAGGAGCTGGATATTGTGTGTGCCGGAATCAATCATCAGACCTGGTATATTCAGATTAGGCATAAGGGAAAGGACATGACCGGAGCACTTTTGGAGGCCATGGAACGTCATCCCGAAATTTCCCGGCAGGAAAAATGCCGGATTGATATGCTTAAGCGTTTCGGGTATTTCAGCACTGAATCCAACGGTCATCTTTCGGAGTATGTGCCCTGGTATCGGAAACGTCCGGATGATATTCAAAACTGGATTTGCCTGGATAGCTGGATTCAAGGGGAGACAGGGGGCTATCTGAGAATCTGCAAGGAAAGCAGAAACTGGTTCAACTATGATTTCCCCAACTGGATGAAGGAGGAGCCGGTTTGCTATGATACCTATGAACGGGGGAACGAGCACGGATCCTATATCATCGAGGGCCTGGAAACCGGGAGAATTTATCGGGGGCATTTTAATGTGGTAAACAAGGGCTGCATTACCAATCTTCCCGACGACGCCGTTGTTGAGGTGCCGGGCTATGTGGATCGAAACGGAGTGAATATTCCGCAGGTAGGGGATCTTCCCTTGGGCTGCGCTGCTGTGTGTAACGCCAGTATTACGGTGCAGAGATTGGCGGTTGAGGCGGCGGTACATGGCGATGAGATGCTTTTGAAGCAGGCCATGATGATGGATCCTTTGGTGGGAGCGGTTTTGAACCCGCCGGAAATCTGGCAGATGACGGATGAAATGCTGGTTGCCCAGGAGCAGTGGCTTCCCCAGTATCAGCCGGTGATCCAAAAAGCAAAGGAGCGTTTGGCAAACGAACCCTTGATTCCTACAAAAAATTATCAGGGGACAGGCAGAGCTGCCGTGAAAACAGTGCAGGAAATGAAGGAACATGCGGACGCTGTCAGAAAAACTGCTGCCGCTTCGGATAAGGGGAATGTTTGATAGAATTTTGGGTAAGCCCCGAGGAGCTTTAGCGTCCTGAAAAGAAGAAATGAAAACAGCGGTCTTCCATCATGCAAAGACCGCTGTTTTTTGTTGATTTCATAAAGCTTTGATCAAAAGAGTCGCTTAAAAGCCCGGCTTACAAAGCAGCTTTTCAACCTCGGATGCTTTCAGCACTTTTCCCATTGAAAGGATCTTTTCATTGACAACGATAGCCGGCATGCTCATCACACCGTATTTTGCAATTCTTTGCATGTCTGTGATGTATTCAACCTCAATATCAAGTCCCACATTTTTTACCGCTGTTTTCACGCTTTCGTACTGTTCATGGCAGGATTTACACCCTGCACCCAATACCTTAATACAGCAAATCCCATCCTTTGCTTCTGGGCAGCAGTCATTTGCAATGTCTGTTGCTTCCGGTGCGGGACAATTGCAGCAGCATGCCGGAGCCCTCTTTTCTTCCTTTTTCTTACCAAACCTAAAGAATGCCATACTCAATACCTCCCAAAATTTATAAAATAATAGATTGAATTGCGTTAAAGAAATATCCCACAAGGATCATTCCTATGGTGCAGATTGCAATGAAGATGCCGAGCAGCTTGGGTTTTACCGCTTTGCGCAGCATAATCATAGATGGCAGAGACAAAGTGGTTACTCCCATCATAAAGGAAAGAACAACACCAAGCTGTGCTCCTTTTGCAAGCAGTGCTTCGGCAATCGGAATGGTGCCGAAGATATCCGCATACATCGGTACTCCGGCGATAGTGGCGATGACAACACCCAAAGGATTTCCGCTGCCGAGTATTTGAACGATGATATCTTCTGGAATCCAATTATGAATCACCGCACCAACACCCACGCCGATCAGAACATACAATGATAGTTGATGCAACATGTGCGCCGTCACAAATCAAGTATCCACAGGATACGGAGCTTTTGAATGAAGCTCGTGAAATAACCGAGAAAGTTATAGATGAGCTTCATGCTCCCGGAAGCGGTAAAAAACCGCGTACATATCGTAAAAAGGCAAGGAAACAGTATCTTCAGATAGCCCGTTCAAAGAAAAGAACGGCGAAAAAAGTACGCAAAGCCATAGGTCAGCAGCTTTCCTATATCAAAAGAAACTTAAAAACAATTGAAAATTTACCGGTAAAAACAGATAACTTGCCTAAACAACTTAGAGCAAAACTTGAAACAGTAAAAAAGTTATATGAGCAGCAAAAGTACATGTATGATAATCATACCCATAGTGTGCCGGACAGAATTGTCAGCATCAGTCAGCCATGGCTGAGACCTATAGTCAGAGGCAAGACAAAATCGCCGGTTGAATTTGGAGCAAAGCTTGATATCAGCGTTGTAAATGGATTTACACGGCTTGAATATCATAGCTTTGACGCATATAACGAAGC
>JAXEOR010000014.1:0-9250 GCA_034117945.1 Clostridia bacterium
TTTTATCCGTCAGCGACGGTATTATGGTAGCCCGGGGAGATATGGGGGTGGAAATTCCTTATGAGGAGCTGCCCTCCATTCAAAAAAAGCTGATCACCGTTTGCAGATTTCGGGGAAAGCGGGTGATCACCGCAACAGAAATGCTGGAATCCATGATCTACAACCCCCGTCCCACCCGAGCGGAAATTTCCGATGTGGCCAACGCCGTGTATGACGGCACCAGCGCCGTAATGCTGTCGGGAGAAACTGCCGCAGGGAAGTATCCGGTAGAAGCGGTGCAGGCCATGAGCAAAATTGCCCAGGAAACAGAGCAAAATATTCATTACAGAAAAAGATTTAACAATTCCAGCTTTGAAATTAGAAATACAACAGACGCCCTCTCTCACTCCACCTGCTCTCTGGCGATGGATGTGGAAGCAAAGGTGATTGTGGCATGCACCAGAAGCGGCATGACCGCCCGCATGATCTCCCGCTTCCGCTCCCCCACCCCCATCATCGGCATGACAACCGATGAAAAGGTGTATCAAAAGCTTTCTCTTTCCTGGGGCGTTTTTCCCGTCCTGTCGGAAGAGTTTCAGTCAACCGACGTGCTTTTTTATCACGCAATGATCCAGGCAAAGCAGTCCGGCTTGGCTCACCCCGGTGATACCATTGTTATTACAGGCGGTATGACCAACGGCAAGTCGGGAAACACCAATATGATCAAGGTAGAAAAAATTTAAACGCAAAGAATGATTGCAGTATCAATAAACACAATAAGGGCTGTAGCAAAAGGATGGAATCAAGTTGGCTACAGTCCTTTTCTCATGAATCCTATTTGCCGAAAAACAGTCATGCTGATTCTGATGGTCTTGCATGAAACAGACAGGCCCATCCCCTGTTATAGCGGCGGTCAACAGTAATTTTTGATAATAGCTTCTAAAATTTCCCAAAAATAACAACCCCCGAACCGAGGTTCGAGGCCTACATTGATTTGTGAAACAGCAACACCCCCCTGTCTTGCCCAACGCAAAACAGGGGGTGCATAGGTCAAAGGGACGATACAAGCCCCTTTGACCGTCTGTTATTTCACTCAATCAACAATTAATCAACGGAATTTTCATCAATGCGAATTGTAGTAATCTGCTCAATTCCGGCTTCATCCTTTGCCCAGAACAGGTAGGTTCCGTTCTGTGTGACAGGCAGCGTGCTGTCAGACAGGGTCTGAGCCGCTTCCGCCGATGCTTCAAACACATCAGGGGCGTCTGCTTCTTCCACCGCACCGTCAACCCGAACCCATTTCACTTCTGAAAAGGCACTTACATTTTCTATCGACAGGCTGACCGCCCCTTCCTGTTCCTGCTTTCCAACAGACAAGAAAGCACTGGGCTTTGCATAACTGTTTTCGGCACAATAAGATGCATTTCCCCATTCGTCCTCTACCGCAATCAACACTTTTGCGTCGCGCGTCATTGACGCTGCGTCCTTAACGATCACACTGGTTTGATCCAAAGCCAGCTCCTCCAGATCCTTCGGCAAGAGGAAGAACCCTCCAGCGGGCAATTGAAAATCCGGTTTCCAGGCCAATCTGGTGATTGCCGCATTTTCGTTGGGCGTTACGGAAAACGTTACCTTAACATCCTGTTCATTCAGCCAAATCATGGAATCGACTTTCACGGCAGGTCTGGTAACCGAAACCTTTAATTTGGTCATCATTTCAGTTCCGTCTTCCGCCTTGGCATAAACGCAGTACCATCCGTCCTTCTTTGCTTCAAAGGTATTCCCCTCTACCAAAACGGAATCCTCTCCGTGCTTTTGATAATACTGCCATTCATTCGGATATGTCTTTGACGGATCGGGAATTGCCGGCAGCTCCGGTGCCTCCAGCGCCTCATCGGAATACAACACTCTGATTTCAGCCGGCTGCTGATCATAAGAAACGGTAACCTCTGCAGCCTGCTGCTCGTCAGTCCGGGGAGCCGCCTCCGCTTTCAGATTCATATCGTAGGCCATACGCAGCGCAAACTCCTTTACCATGAAGTTCCCGTTCCGATCCTGATAAATCACCACATAATCGCCGTTATCCTTTAAGGTAACAGGCATCTGGCATTCCTCTTGGTCTTTCACCAGCTGATCCAAATCTCTGTTGTACCAAACGGAATCGGCCTGCGCCAGATCGGCCTTTTTCATCACCCACCGTTTGCTGCAGCCGTAAAGGGGAGCGCTGGTCAACTGGGTCACCTTATCCTGCACATTCGGTTCAAGCCGAAGAACAAATTCCGTCATTTCCTCATCAGAGCTTTCCTCGCCCACGGCAATATCCTGCTCCATTTCAGAAGGAATTCCCGTAACGTCAATCGCCGTGTAGGTCAAAGCACCGTTGACATCCTGCACCTTAAACAAATACCGGCCGTTTTTCTTGGCGATTAGGCTGCTTCCCTCTAAGGTCTGCGCCTGGGCTTTCAGTCTGGAAAAGGCCTGAATCAAATTGTCATTCTCTTCTGTCATCATCACCCACTGAGCCTGTTTCACAGGCACTGCAGAGATAACGGTGATCTCCGCATAAGGCATGGTAACCTCATAGCCGCCCTCCAGTGTAAGGGTTTCTTCCCGCTTGGCCTGAGACAGCTTTGCAGACCCGGTGTTAATAGCGGGAGAAGGGCTGGGAGAGGTTGAGGGCTTCGGCGTAGGCGTTGTAACCGGAGGACGATAGCTGCCGCCACCGCCGCCTCCACCGCCGGAAGGCTTACTGGTGGGTGCGGTGCTGGGAGAAACAACGGGAACAGGATCATCTTCCTTCTGACCGAACTGCTGCTCCAGAAAATAAGCAATGGTCATGATCTCCCCGTTGGTAATCTCTGCCCTGGGCTGAACAGATCCGTCCGGGTAGCCGCTGACAATACCCAGCTTTTTCATCCCGGTAATAGAATCCCTCGCATAAGCGTCAACTTCCTCAATGTCTGTAAAGGTCTGACTGTCGTCTCCGGCAATCTGATAGGCTCTTCCGAAAATAGAAAAGGCATCCTGTCTTGTAACGGTGCTTTCCGGACGGAAGGTTCCGTCTGCATAGCCGGCAATGTACCCCGCGGCCGCAGCTGCTTCACAATAGGTATAATAGGGATGGTTCGCTTCCACATCTGAAAAGCTTTGCCCTCCTCCGGCATAGGTCAGATCCTTGAGCAGCGCCACGATTCTTGCCAGATCCCCCCGGGTTGCGGGCGTATCCGGATTTTTCAGCATGGCGTCCTCCGCTGTAATCACCTTCTGCTGCACCAACCCGTCGGAATAGGAATCTGACCAATGAGCAAACCCCACCGCCGGAGCTGTGGTCAGCATGGCAGCCGACAAGGCAAGTGCAATCATCTTTTTCATACAAAAACCTCCTCTTACATTTTCTGCTTTATAAAACCCTTCCAAAACAAGAAAAACTTTCTATCCCCATTATATCCTAAATTCCCCATTTTGTCAATAATCATTTTAGAACTCAAAACGCAGATCTATATATCCTAGACGAATCAATATATGTATTTTTCATATTGATTTATCAAAAATTCTGTGATATAATGAACTAAAAAATTAAGGACGTGATTCCAATGGCAATTTTTGAACGAGCCACCCCGGAAAACTGCGGGGTTGACAGCGGCAGTATTCAGCAATTTATTCAGCAATTGAAAAAGACTTGTCCCACTCAGGAAACCCATCATTTCATGCTGGTGCGCCACGGCAAGGTTATTTCCGAGGCAACCTGGGCTCCCTATCACACAGGTGCCCGCCATGCTCTTTATTCCGTTTCCAAAGCCTTTACCTCTACTGCAATCGGCTTTTTGGTATCAGAGGGAAAGCTGGCGGTTTCGGATAAAATGCTGGACTATTTTCCGGAATATCGGGACATTGCGGCACCGGGGACAGCTGATCTGACCGTCCGTCACCTTTTGTGCATGGCAACCGGCCAAACCACCGACAGCCAGGTGCATGTGGTGAATCAACAGCAAAAAAACAGCAACGATCAGCTGGAAAAATTCTTTGCCACTCCCTGCTCCATCCAGCCCGGAAGCAAATTTCATTACGACGGTGCTGCCTCTTATGCCCTGTCTCGTTTGGTTACCAAAATCTCCGGGCAGCAGCTGGACGAATTTTTGCAGCAGCGGCTGCTTGACAAGCTGGGCATCCGCCCGCCCTTTTTTGAACGGTGCCCTGAGGGCTACTGCTTAGGCTACAGCGGCATGATGATATCCATTGAGGAAATGGCGGCACTGGGGCAGTTCTATCTGCAAAAAGGGAACTGGAAGGGAGAGCAGATCTTGCCGGAAAGCTGGATTGAGGAGGCCTCCTCCCGTCAGATCGGAACAGAGGATGTAACCACAGGACCGGACTGGAACCAGGGCTATTGCTATCATTTTTGGAGAGGCCGGCACAACACGGCCCGTTTTTGCGGCGCTCACGGGCAGATGTGCGTGATCATGCCCCAGTTTGACGCGCTCTTTTTGGTGCAGTCCGCCTTTGACAACGATCAGCTGTATCATATTTTAGATGTATTTTACAGCACCATCTTCCAGGCATTTTCCGCTAATGCGCTGCCGGAAAACAAGGCGGCTGCGGAGCAGCTGAAGGAAACCTTGTCTGCCCTTCGTCTGCCGGCACAGCACAAACCTCTGGAGGATTGGGAACGGCTTTAATTTTTCCTGTTTTCCTTTGTAACAAAAACATGATTTGGTGATTAGTAACAAACTTATTCAAAAATCCAAAATTCCTCTTGCAATCAAGAAAAAATTTGTTTATAATAAAGGCAAATATTGAAGAGAAGGAGACTGAATCATGATTCAAAAAATCGGCGTACAGCTTTATACCATTCGGGATGCCATGAAAACTGCGGAGGACATTCGGGAAAGCTTTCGGAAATTAAAGGCCATGGGAATTGACCAGGGGCAAACAGCCGGCTGCGCCATTCCCTATGAGGAATTTGGCAAAATTGCTGAAGAAGAGCAGTTTGAAATTGTAGGAACCCATGACAATTTTCAGATGATGGTGGAGGATTTCGACCAGGCTCTTGCCAATCACCGTGCCTTACATACCAATTTAATGGGCATCGGCGGCTTTAGCTACAAGACCAGCCAGGAAGTGAAGGATTTTATCAAGCAGGCAAATGAAGTGGGCGAAAAGGCGGCCAAGGCAGGCTGCAAATTCACCTATCATCATCACAGCCATGAATTCATGCGTTTAGACAACGGCGATTACTGCATGAATATGCTGGTAGAAGGGCTGGATCCGAAAAACACCTCCTTTGTGCTGGATACCTATTGGCTGCAGCACGGCGGCGCAGACGTTCGGCAATGGATCGCTAAGCTCAGCGGCAGAGTGGATATTCTTCACTTGAAGGACATGGGCAGAGGCCCGGACGGTCCCTTCATCACCGAAATCGGCAACGGCAACATTAACTTTGCAGGTGCCTTGGAAGAAGCGGAAAAGGCAGGCGTGAAGTATTATGTGATTGAGCAGGATACCTGCCCCGGAGATCCCTTTGAAAGCTTAAAACAAAGCGTGGATTACATCCAGAAAAACTTCATGAAATAATCGGAGGAGTCTTTCTCTCTCCTCCCCCGCCCCGGAAGGCGGAACATAAAAATTTTCAAAAAGCTGGCAAGGATTTTCCTTTGTCAGTTTTTTGCGTTCTTGGCCGGATCACACCCCCTTTTCCCTAAATTTTCATTCCGGCTGGCTCCTTTGGGGCGAAATCTCCTTCCTTTTTCTGCCCGGATGTGCAGAGAATTTTACGATTTCAGACAAATTATAGTTGTGTATTTGCGATTTTTGTTGTATAATAGAGGAAAGGGATTGTGGAAAGGAAGTCTGTTATGAGCGAAAAACAAAAATTAGAAGTACGAATCAGCGGAAGAGATTATACCCTGGTCAGCGAGGAATCGCCGGAATATATTCACAGAGTAGCGTTTTACGTTGACCAAAAAATGAAACAAATTGAAGCGAATAATCCCCGCTTGAGCATTTCCATGTCTGCAGTACTGACCTCGCTGAACATCGGTGATGAATTTCTAAAAGAACGGGAGGAAAAGGAGCATCTGGGAGAGAGTGTGCGGATTAAGGAAGAGGAGCTTCAGCGCGTTCTGGAACAAAATCGTTCCCTTCAGCAGCAGCTGGACGAGCTTCAGAAGCAGTATCAGGCTCTTCAGATTCGGTATGCCAAAAAGGAAACCGAACTGGAGGACGCTCTGAAAAGCTTTGAACTGGGTCTGCAAAATAACAATCTTACCTTTGATGACCTGACCTGATGATGAAACAGTCGATCCCTGAGCTTCTGGCTCCGGCCGGCTCCCCAGCCGCCCTGACTGCCGCTGTAGAAGGCGGTGCAGATGCGGTTTATATGGGCTGCAGTGAATTTGCCAATGCCAGAATGAACGCACAAAATTTCACAAAACAAACCTTGGCTGAGGGCATTGATTTTTGCCACAGCCGAGACGTTAAGGCATATATCACAGTCAACACCCTGCTTTCCGACCGGGAGATGGAGGGGCTGTATGCGTATGCCTCTTTTTTGTACCAAAAGGGAGCTGACGGCCTAATTGTTCAGGATGCGGGTGCTTTGGAATTTCTCCACCGCACCCTGCCGGAGCTTCCTCTTCATGCCAGCACCCAGATGGGCATTGTCAATACTGCAGGCATTCGTGCCGCCCAAAAGCTTGGCTGCTGTCGGGCGGTTGCGGCAAGGGAGCTGTCTATGGAGGATCTTGCTCTTCTTTGCGCAGGGCCTTTGGAGGTGGAGGTGTTTGTCCACGGTGCTTTATGCGCATGCTATTCCGGCTTTTGCCTCATGAGCAGCCTCATCGGCCGGCGCAGCGGCAACCGGGGGAAATGCGCCCAGCCATGCCGTCTGCCCTACAGCATTGATCAAAAAGCGCCGGCCTATCTAATGAGTCTGAAGGATCTGATGCTGCTTCCTCACCTGGAACAGCTAAAACACATAGGTGTCGCATCCCTTAAGATTGAGGGGCGGATGAAGGGGCCGGATTATGTAGGGCTGGTCACCGCAATCTACCGCCGTGCGCTGGACGGGGAGCCGATCACTCCGGCCATGATCACCCAGCTGCAGGCGGCCTTTGACCGGGGCGGCTATACCGACGGTTACTTCACCGGTCACGGCAAAATGTTTGCCTATACCAAGCCGGCCACCCCCTACGGCAGCCAGCCAAAAGCCCAGTCCGTCTCCCGCAAAATCCCCATCACTATGGAGGGAAACTTAGAAATGGGGCAGGTCTTTTCCCTTTCCGTCACAGATTCACGGGGAAACTGTGCTGTCGGAAAAGGAGAAACCCCCGCCTTTTTGGCGCAAAACCGCCCTCTGGAGGAAGATACCGTGGTGCAGCGGCTGTGCAAGCTGGGAGATACGCCATATCAGGCGGCTCAATGCCGTCTCTCTCTCCAGCCGGGACTGATGGTTCCTTTGGGAGAAATCGCCCGGGCAAAAAGGCAGGCCTGTGATGGGCTGACCGCATTGCGGATCAAGGCACATCACCGCCCGGCTCCCCAAAAGCCTGCCGCCCTGCCGCCCTCCGAACGCATATCCTGTTCGGAAATGGAATGGACCGCAACGGCAGACACCATAGAGCAGTACCGCGCCATCAAAGACCTTCCCCTTGCCTGGATCGGCCTGCCGGAGGACGTGGTATGGAAAAATCGGGAGGAACTGGATCCCCAAAGGATTGTTCTTCGGCTGCCCAGCGTAACAGAAGAGGCAAGGCGCCCCCAGCAGATCCAGCACCTAGCCCACCTTCGGTCTATGGGATTTTCCACTCTGCTTTGCGGAAACGTGGGGGATTTTTACGATTTTCCGGACTGGGAGAAAAAAGGGGGTCTGACTCTGTGGGTGTATAACAGCGCCTCTGCCGCCGTCTTTGCCCGGGAGCATCCTTCCTCCCTTTGCCTGTCCCCTGAAATGAACCTGGGGCAGATCAGAAAACTGCGCAGCCCGGTTCCCTGTGAAGCACTGGTTTATGGCCGGCTTCCCTTGATGGTCACCAAGCACTGCTTTGTGCAAAGTGCCCGGGGCTCCTGTAAGGGGAGCTGCTCTGTCACAGACCGGACAGGAACGCAATTCCCCGTCCGGTGCGTAGGCGGCCGGCATATATTATACAACAGTGCTCCCCTGTACATGGGAGATCGGCTGGATGAATTCCGGTCAACCTGCGCCGGATTTGCCAGAATCAGCTTTACCACCGAAACACCTAAGGAATGTCTTTCGGTGTTTCGCAGTCTGCAATCGGCAGCCCTTTTGGAGGGAACCATTACCCGGGGGCATTATTACAGAGGCGTGTGACTCAACTTTTATCATAAAACAGCTCTTATCTGCCCACGATAAGAGACTGGGTTTCCCCTGTGTGGGCAGAAAGGCTGGGAACATTAATGAGCAACCAAAAACCATTTGCCGCTGTCATCGGTCTGGGATTGATCGGCGGCGCTGCGGCAAAATGTCTTTCCCAAACATATCACCTGATCGGCTATGATCCTAACCGGGCTTCTCTGGAGGCCGCTTTGCAGGAAGGCGTTTTGCAGGAGGGCTATCCGGAGCCAAACGATCGGCTGTCAGTCTGCTCGATTGTTTATCTGGCAGCGCCGGTACATGTGTGTTGTCAGCTTTGCGGCATTCTTCCCCAGTGGCTTGCGCCGGAAACGGTGGTAACGGATTTGTGCAGCACCAAGCAGCAAATCATAGACTGCGCCCTCAAAAACAAGCTTCGCTTTGTGGGAGGCCATCCCATGGCGGGCAGCGAGCAAAGCGGTTATGCCGCCTCTCACCCCCGGCTGATGGAAAACGCTTATTATCTGGTGGTGCCTTCCGATCCGGAGGATACTGAGGCCATCGACCTGATTTGCCGGATTGCTCAGCAGCTTTTTTTGGCCATTCCTCTGGTGCTCTCCCCTCAGCAGCACGACAAGGCGGTGGGGCTGGTCAGCCATCTTCCTCACGCCGTTTCCGCCTCTTTGGTGAATCTTGTCCGTCGGGAGGACACCTCCAATCATCTGCTGCAAAAAATTGCGGCAGGCGGCTTTCGGGACATTACCCGCATTTCCTCCTCCAACCCTGCTCTTTGGAACGGCATTTGCTCCAGCAATCGCCGGATTCTGGCAGAACTTCTGGAGGAGATGGCCGGCGACCTGACCAACTTTTCCCGGCTGCTGAAGGAGGATCAACCTGTTACCGGCCTGTTTCAAACCGCCAAGGAATACCGGGACGAAATTGAAGGCGGTCTCAAAAACGAGC
>JAXEOR010000015.1:0-19429 GCA_034117945.1 Clostridia bacterium
GGGCGGATGTTTTTCTTGACAAAGAAAAACGGAGCAAAGGATTCCCTTGCTCCGATGTGGAGGCGCCACCCGGATTTGAACCGGGGGATAAAGGCTTTGCAGGCCTCTGCCTTACCACTTGGCTATGGCGCCATATGAAATTAGGATAGAAAAGACGCATAAGGTTTTATGCGTCTTTTTCTGGAGCGGAAGACGGGATTCGAACCCGCGACGTTCACCTTGGCAAGGTGACGCTCTACCACTGAGCCACTCCCGCATAAAGGAAGAAGTCTTCCTGCGTAACTATATTTTTCTTTCAAGGGTGTTGCATGGTGCCTCCGGGTGGAATCGAACCGCCGACACAGGGATTTTCAGTCCCTTGCTCTACCGACTGAGCTACAGAGGCATATGATCTGTGTCGGTGTGTATTACCGCACATACTGTAAAATAAAATGGCGACCCGGAAGGGGTTCGAACCCTCGACCTCTAGCGTGACAGGCTAGCGTTCTAACCAGCTGAACTACCGGGCCACATCTTCCTTCAGCAGCGCTAAAGCTTTTCTTTCACAAGCCATTGACCGATTCTTTCAAAACAACCTTGCCCTGGCTTTTTCTTCTGCGCCTTTTTCTGCTCCGGCCCGATTGCTTGCTCATCGCCGCAACAACAATAAAGATTATAGCATGAGGCCGAAAAAAAGTCAATACTTTTTTGAAAAAAAATCAAAAAAATTTTTCTTTTCCGAAAAAGTTTTACATTCTGCTTCATTTGTGTTATAATGATTTTATAATTTCTTTTTGGATCAGCAGATTAAAACAGCAGCCCTTGGTGTGTTGCTTGTTTGATGGGTCTTATCTGTTCGCAATAAGATCATATGCTGCTTTACTTCTATGATATGCAGGCGGAAAGGGGATGGGTACTGCTATGAAGAAAAAGTCGGTCAAGGCGGCCGCCTCTGTTTTGTTAACGGCGCTCTTGTTTTATTATTTTTATCAAACGGTTGATTTTCACTCTGTGGCGGCATATGTCAGGGAGGTTCGCTGGGGGTGGATGGCGGCGGCAGCCGGGGCATACTGCCTGACTTACCCGGCCAGAGCCTTTCGCATTTATTATCTGACCAGGTATTCCGGTGTCAAAAGCTTTTGGCAAACCCAGCGCATTTGCTTCCGCCATCAGTTTTACGGAAGAATCATTCCCTTTAAGGTAGGGGATTTGTCATTGGTGTATTTGCTGAAAAGCATGCGGAATGTGCCCCTGGGAGAAGGGGGAGCCGTTTTGCTTTTGGTACGGCTGTTTGACGGGGTTATTATTATTCTTTCCTTTTTATTCTGCAATCTTTGGGTGAATATGAATCTTTTGCCCGGCTGGGTTTTGGTGCTGGGATTATGTGCGGCGGTGGCGGCTGTTTTTCTTGCTCCTGGGGTCATATCCTGTCTCTCTGTGTGGCTGGAGAAAAGCCCGGTGGGGGAAAAAACCTTGGTAAAAAAGCTGACAAAGGGGATTTTGCAGATTCGGGACATGATGACCAGCTCGGTTGCCACCCCTAAAAACTTTGCGGTGATTGGTATGGTCAGTTTGGTGATGTGGTTTTTCGTGTATTTTTCCATGCATGGCGTGGTGCTGGCCTTTGGTCAGCCGGTGTCCTTTTTCCAAACGGTAGTGGCCTCCTTTTTAGCCAGTGCGGCGGCCTTTCTTCCCATTAACGGGGTGGGGGGGTTCGGTATGGTGGAAACAGGCTGGACGTTGGGGTTCACGCTGCTGGGGATGGATCGGGCGGCGGCCTTGTCCTCGGGCATGATGTCCAACACCATGAGCTTTTTAATCATTTGTTTCTTTGGGTTAATTTCTTATATCCCGGTAAGGAGGAAGCGGAATGTATAAAATCATGTTTTTTATGGAGGATAAGGAGTCGGTGCAGACCTTGACCTCTATGCTGCCGGAGGATTTTTTTCCGGTAGGCGCCTTTTCCGGCGTGAATGACGCGCTGGAGTATTTGGAACGGGATTGGACGGATGTGATCATCATTGACACGGCTGTGCGCCAGGAGCTGGGCTTGGAGCTGGTGCGTAAGCTTTCCCGGCGCAGAAAAAGTCCGGATATTCTGATGCTGTGTGATTACAGAGAAATGGAATATGCCAGAAAGGCCTCTGACTACGGAGTGGAATATTATCTGCTCAAGCCGGTTCGTCTGGACGAGTTTTCGTATGCCATTTCCTCTATTAAGCTGGAGCTTGACCGGCGGAACATTGCCCGTCTGCAGCATATCAATTCTCTGAACTTTGATCAGTTTTTACCTATTTTGAGGGAGCAGTTTTTTAGGAGTCTGGTTTCGGGGGAGCACCTGAATAAGGATGATCTGCTGGAAAAGCTGAATCAGCTGCGGCTGGATATTGATATTTACCGGATCCCCTGCGCTGTCATTGAAATACATATTATAGAATATGAGCAATATATGAAGAATAAGTGGAAGTACGGAAAGGACGCGCTGTATACCGCCATTAAAAATCTTCTGAATGACAGCGGAAAATTTTCTTATCAGCTGGTGGAGGCGCACCGGGAGCGGTGTCGGTTTGTGCTGATTGCCAACGAGGCTTTGAGTCAAACGGAATTTCAGACGGAGCTGGAGCGGCAGGCCGGCAAGGATACCGCCGCTGCCTTTTCTTTATTTGGTATGATGCTGCTGATCCGACCCTTGGCCACCTTTGGCAACCTGATAGAATTTGCTGATCAGATGAAGGGGAACCGAGGCTTGGAGGAGATTTTGCAGGTTCGGCATAACACCTCAACAGAAACGGATAACATCAGCAAAATGATCTCCTGCCTGCGCCAGTCCCGGGTGACGGAGGCCCGGAAAATTGCGGGAGGATATATGGAGGAGCTGACCACCTTTTCGGATAAGGATGTGGCTCGTTTCCTGTTTCACATGGCTACCATTGTATGCGAGCAGATGTTTCCCGGGGATGACAGAATGCAGCGGCGGACCGTCCAATTGCTGAAGGATATTGACAGACGGGATCAGCTCAAGGAAAATTTAATGCTGCTTTTGGGAGAATACGCAGAGGCCTTTCGCAAAAATCTGTACCGTTCGGACGAGGTGGTCATTCAAAAGGCCAAGCAGTATATTGTGGAGCACTGTCAGGACGATATTTCCCTGGACGAGGTTGCGGAAAGCGTTTTCTTAACGCCGGTGTATTTCAGCCGTTTTTTCAAAGAGAAAACAGGAGAAAACTTTTCTAAATTTTTAACCCGGATGCGGATGGAAAAGGCCATTGACCTGTTCCGGCACGGAAAACACAAAATCTATGAGGTAGCCAAGCTGGTGGGCTATAAAAATGCAAAATATTTTTCCAAACTGTTCCGGGAATATACCGGTTTTTTGCCCCGGGAATATATTTATACGGTTTTGGGACAGGAACGGGAGGACTAGATTTTGTGAAATTTGACAGAAAGGAACTTGTTGTTTTTTTTACATTTCTGACAAAAAAAAAGCCTTTTTGTGTAAAGATCGCCTAAAAAAGATAATTTGGATAGACAAAAGTAAAAAATATGACCTTTTTAAATGAAGGGGAAATATGTTATAATAGTGTTGATGTTTTAGAGAACTCCTTTGCAGGGTTGGCAAAAGAGTACAAAAATAACAGGAACAAAGACCCAATAATTGTAAATGATTATGGGAAATGTTTTCACTATCGGGAGGTGTATTTGTTGGCTACTCAACAAACAGCAGAAATGAAACTGCCGGATAATTATGTGCCGAAAAGGCATTCGGCATGGGACACTTTTAAGAAGAATTGGACATTATTTTGTTTGGCTCTTCCGGCTTTACTGTATTTATTGATTTTTAACTATGCGCCTATGGTGGGTATTGTCATAGGATTTAAAAACTTTAAATACAACGAAGGTATTTTTGGAAGTCAATGGGAAGGTTTGAATAACTTCAAATTCTTCTTCCAGTCTTCCGACGCGTGGCGGGTAACGCGAAATGCACTGGGATATAACGCATTTTTTATTGTTTCCGGAGTGGTTGTTTCGGTTATTCTTGCACTGCTTCTGTATGAAATATCCAATAAAATCTGCATTCGTTTTTATCAGACCATGATGTTTATTCCTCACTTGCTGTCCTGGGTTGTGGCGGCATACATATTATATGCGTTTCTGAACGTTCGCTCCGGTATGTTAAATACCTGGGGAATGAAGTATTTCGGATGGGTCAATCCCATTGACTGGTACAATGAGCCAGGGCCCTGGGTCTTTGTTATTCCGATTGCCCATATCTGGAAGGGCGTTGGTATGAATGCATTGGTCTATTATGCCAGCCTGATGGGAATTGATACGGAATATTTTGAGGCGGCATCCATCGAGGGCGCAACCCGGCCTCAGATTACCAGATACATTACCTTGCCGTTTTTGTATCCTACCATTACAATTTTGTCCATTATGGCAGTGGGTAAGATTTTCAATTCCGATTTCGGTATGTTTTATCAGCTCCCCATGGGATCTACCATGGTGCTGCCTACGACGGACGTTATTGAAACCTTTACCTTCCGTGCACTGCAAAACGGCAGCCTAAGCTTGTCAACCGCTGTTGGTTTGGTGCAGTCGGTTGTTGGTTTGTGCTTGGTGCTGCTGACCAACTGGATTGTGAAAAAGATTAATCCGGAAAACGCATTATACTAATTGAGAGGAAGGTGAAAGGGTTTGGCACAGGTAGTCAGAAAATCAGAAAAAGTCAGTAAAATTATCATTCATATTTTCTTTGTTATTTTGTCTTTGATTTTTATCATCCCGATCTGGACATTGTTTGCCATCTCCATTACGTCGGATGCAGACATTGTAAATTACGGTTATCAGTTGATTCCGAAAAATGTTGACTGGGGCGCTTATAAATACATCTTTACCAGCGCCAGCAGTATTTTAACCTCGTATAAGGTCACCATTATTATTTCTGCGGTTGGTACCTTTTTGTCCACGGTAATCGGCGCTATGTGCGCTTATACCATTTCAAGATATGATTTTGCTTATCGCAGCCGGGTAACATTTTATATGTTTTTCACAATGCTGTTCGGCGGCGGTATGGTTCCCAGCTACATTTTGATGACCCAGTTTTTGCACACCCAGAATACCTATTGGGCAATGATTTTGCCGGGTATGATCAACGTGTGGAACATTTTCATTATGAGAACCTTCTTCCAGCAGATTCCTTCTTCCATTATTGAATCTGCTACCATTGACGGCGCAAGCGAATTGAAGATTTTCATTAAAATTATTGTTCCGCTGTCTACTCCTGCATTGGCCACCATCGGTCTGCTGCAGCTGCTGGGTTACTGGAACGCATGGATGCCTGCAATGCTTTATGTTACCAAGCAGGAGCTGTATCCTTTGCAGTATCTGCTGCAATCCATGCTGCGTAACATGCAGGAAATTATGAAGAATATCGAATTAACGGGTATGATGATCGATACCGGAAGTTTGCCGATGGAAAGTATGCGTATGGCAATGGCAGTGCTGGCGGTTGGGCCGATTCTGTTGATTTTCCCGTTCTTCCAGAAATACTTTGTACAGGGTCTGACAGTAGGTTCTGTAAAGGGTTAATGAATCTGTAATTATGAATACCAAAGGGGCAACCAACGCCGAATATCTCGAAGCGTTAGTTACCCCTTTTTGTTATTAAATCAGGAGGAGATCAAATGAACCAGTGTTATATGAAGGTGGAGAAGGGCTGTTTGCTGTTTGGAAATCAACTTTGGGAGCGGGCAATCCAAATAGACGGGGACAGACCCATGAGCCTGTCTGTGACCGACAAGAAAACGGGGAAGATCTGGAAGGGGAGCCAGCCTGTTTCGTTGTTCTGTCTGTCAGAGGAGACCTATGTGTGCACCGTTCATTCCAGAGAATGGGGACAGGATGGCCTGCGAATTGTTTTGCAATGCATGGGGCAGAATCATATTGCGGAGATGACGTTTTTGCTGTTTGACGGAAGTCCGTTTTTTTCTTCCCGCTTGTTTGTGCGGGGATGCTACCAGCCGCAGAAATCCGAAGAGCAGGCAGCGGCAGACGGCAATGAAAATGCAGTGATTATCAAAAGCTGGGACAGGGATATTTTGTGTGAGCAGGACAGCGTAGAGGCCTTTGGCTTGTCCGACCGACATTTGCAGGTGAAGATTACCGCCTTGCGGGATGTGACCGATCGGTACAATCATTTGGTGACCTCTGATGAGGAATGGATGTATACCTTTGGCCGGCAAAACTATCGGGGGGATTTTTTTCAGTTTACCAATCCCTTGGATCATACCGGCTTTACAGTGGTGAAGGAGGCGCCCTGCCGGGGAGCACGGCTGAACGGGTCGGGAGCTGACGTGGTGGTGTATCCCGGCAATTACCTGTGTGTGCGGGGCAGCGGCTTGGACGACAGCGTTTTGGATCAGGAGGGGGACGGCTGCTACGGAACGGCAATCGGCTTGTGCAGCGGAGAAGAGGCCTTACGGGAATACAAGCGGTTTTATCAAAGGGTGTGCGGCCCGGAAACCTATGTGATGTCAAACACCTGGGGGGACAGAAATCAGGATGCCGCCGTCTGTGACGCTTTCATCCGGCAGGAAATTGACCGGGCGGCAGAACTGGGGGTGGACGTGGTGCAGATTGACGACGGCTGGCAAAAGGGCACTACCTCCAATTCCAAGCTGGCAAAATCCAATGCCTGGGGCAGTTATTATGACGCAATGCCGGATTTTTGGGCAGTCAATCAAACGAAATTTCCCAACGGATTGGAGCCGGTTTGCGCATATGCGAAGGAAAAAGGGGTGAAAATCGGGCTGTGGTTTTCGCCGGATTCCACCAATTCCTATTCCCAATGGCAGAAAGACGCAGAAACCCTGATCAGTCTGCACCGCCGCTTGGGGGTTCGGTATTTCAAGCTGGACGGTGTCAATTTAGCGGAGAAATCCGGGGACAGAAATCTGCGCCGTATGGTGGAAACGGTGTACCGGGAAACGGATGGGGCGGTGGATTTTAATTTTGATATTACTGCCCAGGTCAGATGGGGATATTGTTATCAAAAGCAGTACGGAAAGCTGTTTTTGGAAAACCGGTATACGGATTGGGGAAATTATTTTCCTCACGATACCTTGCGAAACCTTTGGGAGGTTAGCCGATATGTTCCTGCTCAGCGGCTGCAAATTGAGGTGTTAAACCCCAGACGGAACAAGGAAAAATATCCGGAGGATCCCTTTGCGCCCGATCTTTACGCCATGGATTACCTGTTTGGAATTGCTATGGCTGCAAATCCCTTGATCTGGATGGAGATGAGCAGCTTATCAGAAGAGGATTGCTGGGTGCTCAAAGATGCGATCAGTCTGTACCGCACCTATCGGGATAAATTGCAGCGGGCTTTGGTAAGTCCTATCGGGCAAAAGCCCTCCGGCATGAGCTTTACCGGCTTTTTGGCGGAGCTGGAGCAGGAAGGATTTTTGCTGGTGTTCCGGGAGATGACTGAGGAGGACAGCTTTTTGTATCCGGTGGAAGGATCCTTTGAGGTGCTGTACGGGGATGTTGCCGTGAAGCAAGAAAAAGGAGGTGTGCGGGTGAGTTTTGCACAGCCTCGCTGCTTTGGATTGCTTCATTACAACAAAAAATAGAACGTGTTAAATGGAACGCGAAAGCAGAAAAAGCTGTTTTTCATTATGATATGATTTGAAAAACGATTGATGAAAAAGCCGGAAAGGAGGAGCAGAAAATGACGGATGTGGCAGTGATCGGAGGAGGCGCTGCAGGATTGGCGGCGGCCATCACAGCAGCCCGGCAGGGAGCGAGAGTGACCGTGCTGGAACGAATGGATCGGGTGGGGAAAAAGCTAATGGCCACAGGAAACGGCAGGTGCAACCTTGCCAATACGGAGCTAAGCTTGGACTACTATCGGGGAGACCGTCGTTTTATCGGCGCTGTGTTTGACCGTACCGGCAAAAAAGAAATTTTGGAGTTTTTCCGCCGGGCAGGGCTTTTGTTCCGCACGGAGGAGGGCAGGATTTATCCCCTGTCCAATCACGCTTCTGCCGTATTGGACGTGCTGCGGCAGGAGGCGGACAGGCAGGACGTGAAGGTGATCACCGATTTTGAGGTGAAGGGTGTTTACTGCCGCTCGGGTGGCTTTGTCATTCAGGGGGGCAGAAAACCTCTTACCTGCGACAAGCTGATCATTGCTACCGGGGGAAAGGCGTCGCCGGCCTTGGGCTCTAATGGGAGCGGGTATGAAATTTTATCCTCCATGGGGCACCATATGACAAAGCTGTACCCCGGCCTGGTGCCCATGAAATGCGAGCCCTCTCAGATGAAGGGCTTGCGGGGGGTGCGGGTGTTCGCCCGAGCCTCTTTGCTGCTGGACGGAGAAGAGTGTGCGGCGGAAACAGGGGAAATTCAGTTTACGGAATATGGCTTGTCCGGAATCCCGATGATGAATTTTTCTTCTATTGTATCTTCTTACAAGGGGCAGGTTCAGGTGGTGCTGGATCTGCTCCCCGGGGAGGAACATGTGCTGGAGCTGTTGCAGAGTCGGGACCGAAAGCATTTATTTACCGGGATGTTTCACAAGCAGGTGGCTCAGGCTTTGTGCGACAGAGCCTGGGTGCCTGTGGACGCCATTCAAGAGGTGGATCTTTCTGCCCTGGCCAAGGAAATCAAAGGAATGACATTTGCGGTGAGGGGGGTTCTTCCTTGGGAAAAGGCGCAGGTAACGGTTGGAGGAGCCAAAACGGGAGAGTTTCAGACAGGAACGCTGGAATCTTTGCTGGTGCCCGGTTTGTATGCGGCCGGAGAGATCCTGGATGTGGACGGAGACTGCGGCGGCTATAATCTCATGTGGGCCTGGGCAAGCGGGATCACCGCGGGACGGGAGGCGGCCTTATGATTCGGATTTCCAACCTGTCAGTAGGGATAGATCAGGATCTGGAGCAGGTCAAGGAGCTGGCCTCAAAACGGCTGGGAGGCGCAAAGCTTTTGGAGATTCGGGTTGCCAAACGCTCGGTAGACGCCAGAAAAAAGAAGGATTTAAAATTTGTGTATGCAGTGGACGTGCAGGTTGAGGGAGAGGAGCGATATGTTTCCCTGCCGGGAGTAACCCGGGTGGAGGAAAGAAAGTACTGCCCGCCCTTGTCCCGACTGCAAAAAAGGCCGGTCATTGCGGGGTTTGGGCCGGCGGGAATGTTTGCCGCCCTTACCCTTGCCCGGGCGGGAGCTCGCCCGGTGGTGCTGGAGCGGGGCAGGCCGGTAGAACAGCGAAAACGAGACGTAGAAGCCTTCTGGCAGGGAGGGCAGCTGCTGGAACATTCCAATGTGCAGTTTGGAGAAGGGGGCGCCGGAACCTTTTCTGACGGAAAGCTGACAACCGGAATCAAAAGTCCCTTCACCGGGGAGATTCTGAACACCATGGTAAACATGGGGGCGCCGGAGGAAATTTTATGGATGAACAAGCCCCATATCGGGACAGACCGTTTGGGGACTATGGTGAAAAATATTAGAGAAGAAATCCTTTCCCTGGGGGGGGAAGTGTTATTTGAAAGCTGTCTGACCGGGCTGATCACAGAAAAAGGACGCCTTTTGGGGGTTTCGTATGAGAAAAACGGCTGTAAGGCAGAGCTGCAAACAGATCATTTGGTGGTTGCAGTGGGGCATAGCGCCCGGGATACCTTTCAGATGCTGTACCGCAGCGGGCTGGAAATGGAATCCAAGCCCTTTGCCGTTGGGGTTCGGGCAGAGCATTTGCAAAGAAATATTGACCTTGCTCAGTTCGGAAGATCAGTGCCCCAAATCGGGGCGGCCGATTATAAGCTGGTTTCTCATTTGCCCAACGGGCAGGGAGTTTATACCTTTTGCATGTGCCCCGGAGGGCAGGTGGTGGCTGCCGCCTCGGAGCAGGGGGGCTTGGTGACCAACGGCATGAGTCATTATGCCCGGGACGGAGAAAATGCAAACAGCGCCCTTTTGGTGGGGGTGCATCCCAAAGGGGATGTGTTTGCAGGAGTGCGGCTGCAGCAGAGCATGGAGCGTGCGGCCTTTGTGTTAGGGGGCGGAAATTGGAAAGCCCCTGCTCAGCTGATCGGAGATTTCATCAAAGGAATTCCCAGCAAAGCCTTGGGAGAGGTGCAGCCCACTTATCTGCCCGGCGTAACCCTTTGCTCCCTGGAGGAATGCCTTCCCTCTGAGATTGCCGCTGCCCTGCGCCTTGGGCTGGTGGATATGGGACGGCAGCTGAAGGGGTTTGACGCATATGACGGGGTGCTGACGGGGGTTGAAACCAGAAGCTCCTCTCCGGTGCGGATCCTGCGGGACGAGCAGCTGCAGTCCGTCTCCTGCCGGGGGATCTACCCTTGCGGAGAAGGTGCGGGCTATGCGGGAGGAATTATGTCTGCGGCGGCGGACGGAGTTCGGGTGGCGGATATGCTGTTAAAGGAAGGGTGCGAGTATGAAAATTGTTGATTTGACCATTCCGGTGAAAACGGGAATGGAGGTATATCCCAACGATCCGGAGGTTGTGATTTCCGATGCGTCGGAGGAGAAAAAGGGGAAATGCAATATCAGCCGGATTTGCATGGGAAGTCACACGGGAACGCATATTGATATGCCCTATCATTTTATCAAAAAGGGAAAGCGGCTGAAGGAGTTTCCCTTGGAGGGCTGCATGGGACCGGGGGTTGTGGTGCATAAGCCGGCTGAGCCGGGAGAAATTCTATCTTTTTGCGAAGAGGAACTGGCGAAAATTCTGCCCGGATCGGTGCTGCTGATTCATACCGGCTGGCAGGCCAGGAGAGGAAGGTTGGATTATTTTACGTCTGTTCCGGCGCTGAGCGAGGAGGCGGTGGCGCAGGCGATGGAACGAGGGGTCAAGGCCTTCGGGTTTGACACCCCTTCTGTGGATAACCCGGCCACCAATTGCCGGATTCATCAAAAAATATTGGGAAATGGGTTGGCCATTGTGGAAGCCCTGGCCAATCTGGAACAGCTGACAGAACCCTTTTTCTTTTGCGCTGCTCCCCTGTTGATTGCAGATGAAGCCGGCGGGGACGGCAGCCCTGTCCGGGCGTTTGCGCTGCTGGAATAAAAAACTTTCTAAAAGGGCTGGATTTTCCCTTTGGGGTATGCTATAATAAAGGCAAGGGTAGGGGGATGGTGCAGAGGGAAGGCTACTTTTGCATATCGCCTTTGGCAGAATGGAGATTGCTATGGAAAATGAAAAGAAAATTGCTTTGTTGATTGATGCTGACAATGTGTCGCAAAAATATATTAAATATATTCTGGATGAGCTGGCCACCTACGGGATTTCTACTTACAAACGGATTTACGGAGATTGGACCCAGCCCAATTTAAGCTCCTGGAAGGAACAGCTGCTGGAATGCTCTATCACACCTGTGCAGCAGTACAGCTACACCAAGGGAAAAAACTCTACCGATTCGGCCTTGATCATTGACGCCATGGATATTTTGTATTCCAAAAATGTAGACGGGTTTTGTATTGTGTCCAGCGACAGTGATTTTACCCGGCTGGCCGCCCGACTGCGGGAGGCGGGGATGCTGGTGATCGGCATGGGAGAGGAAAAGACTCCCCGTCCCTTTATTACCGCCTGCGAACGGTTTAAGTATCTGGAGTCTTTGTGCCCCATGGAGGAGCAGGAGCCCCAAAATGAAGGGAAGAAAAAGAGGAATAATTCTAAGGAAATTCAAAAGCTGATCAAGACCATCCGCTCGATTGTAAACGAGGTTTCGGATGAGGAGGGCTGGGCTTATTTGGGAGATGTGGGAAATGTGCTGAATAAGCGTCTGCCGGATTTTGATACCAGAAACTACGGCTTTCATAAGCTGATGCCGCTGGTGCAGTCCTTAAAGGTGTTTGAGGTGCGATCCTTTCAGCGGGAGGGCATGGAATTTCAAAAATTTATCCGAAATAAGCAGGGAGGAAAAAAATGAACCTGACCTTATCAACCCCAAGGCTGGCGCTGCGGCTTTGGCAGTCTCATTTGATTATGATTGTATTTGGATTTATTGTGTTTGCCACCAATGATTTTACCAAAACCCATCCGGTGATTACCGGACTGGCTACCGCTTTTTTGCTGATGATTTATTTTATTCTTTGTTATAACGAGGCCAACCGGTGTGGAAAGAATGATGTGAATCAGGGCAAAGACGGAGGCCCCTGGAAGGGCCTTTTTGCGGGACTTTTGGCAGCACTGCCCGGAGCTGTGCTTTATGGGGCGGGGTTTTTCTTCACCATGCCTCAGGCCTGGTACCGGCTGTATATGGTGGTTTTTGAAGGACTGCTTTCTTTTACGGGGGAGGGGTGGCTGATGAAGCTTGCGATTTTACTGCCTCTGCCCTTGATCAGCGGAATTGCATACGGCAGCGGCCGCAAGGGACGGAATCTGGTGGAAACGGTTCAGAAGGGACTTACCAAGCTTGTGTATCAGGAAAAGAACTCTTAAATAAGCGCCTGAAACAAAATTGTTTTGGGCGCCTTATTCTAGGATCTCCAACATAAAAATTTTGCTAAATGGCTGGATTTTCTGTTTGGGGTATGCTATAATAACAATGGGCTTTGGAATTTTGTCATAACCGCTCTCTGTTTTTCATAAGGTGGAAACAGGGGGTGTTGCTATGTTTATTACTGTAAGACGATCCAGTATTTTAATGGTTCTGCTGATTTTATGCGTTGCCTGCGGGATTTACGGCCTTTATGCAGAGGATGGGGAGCAGGTGTTTCAGAATGCAGATCAGCTGACGGTGGTGATTGACGCAGGCCATGGAGGAATGGACGGAGGGGCTGTGGGCATTTCCGGCGTGCTGGAAAAGGACTTGAATTTGCAGGTGGCCAAAAAATTGGAGAAGCTGGTGACTGACGGGGGAGGAAAAGCCCTGATGACCCGGGCGGACGATGTGTCCTTACATACCGATCAGGATAAAACCGTGCGGGAGCAAAAACGCAGCGATTTGAATTATCGCCGTTCCTACGCGGCAGACAGCGGAGCGGACGCATTCATCAGTATTCATATGAATAAATTTGAACAAAGCCAGTACCGGGGTGCCCAGATTTTCTATGCGGCGGATCAGGACAGCAAGCAGCTGGCAGAAATGATTAAGAAAAATATCGTGCCGGTCAGCGAAAAAAGCGACGGCCGGGAAATTAAAAAGGCTTATGACACCATGTTTATTCTGCAGCAGAGTAAGCTGCCGTCTGTGATTGTGGAATGCGGATTTTTGTCTAACTCGGAGGAGGAAGCATTGCTGACGGACGATGCGTATCAGCAAAAAATTGCAGAGGCAATCTATCGGGGTTTGTGCGAGTTTTTACAGGAGAAAAGGGGATAAAGGGGATTGACGCAGGATGAAATCAAAAACAAAATTTGTATGCGGTGAATGCGGATACGAAACGGTAAAGTGGCTGGGAAAGTGCCCCGAGTGCGGCAACTGGAACAGCCTGTCTGAGTTTGTGCAGCACCCTCCTGCCAAGGGGGGCGGCATTTCCGGCGCAAAAGCTATGGCTCTTGACCAGGTGGAGCTGACGGTGGAGGAGCGGATGAGCACAGGCAGCCGTGAGCTGGATCGGGTGCTGGGGGGCGGCGCGGTAAAGGGCTCCCTGGTGCTGGTAGGGGGCGACCCGGGCATCGGAAAATCCACCTTGCTGCTGCAGGTTTGCAATCACTTGTCACAATCGGGAAGTGTTCTTTATGTTTCGGGAGAGGAATCTCAAAGGCAGGTCAAAATGAGGGCTCAGCGGCTGGGAACCCTTTCCCCGGGGCTGTTTGTGCTGTCCGAAACCAATACGGCGGAAATTCAAACCGCCCTTTCGGACAAGGCATATACCGCAGTGGTGATTGATTCCATTCAAACCATGTATTCTGAGGGAATTCCCTCTGCACCGGGGAGCGTTTCTCAGGTACGTGAGGCAACGCTGCTTTTGATGCGAATGGCCAAGGAACGGGGGATTACCGTTTTTGTGGTGGGGCATGTGACCAAGGAAGGATCCCTGGCCGGTCCCCGGGTGCTGGAGCATATGGTAGACTGTGTGCTCTATTTTGAGGGGGACGGAAACCATGCCTTCCGGCTGCTGCGGGCGGTGAAAAATCGGTTTGGATCTACCAATGAAATCGGCGTGTTCAGTATGGGAGAAAAGGGGCTTGAGGATGTGGAAAATCCTTCCTCTCTGTTTTTGGAGGGGCGAAGAGATGAGGCGCCCGGCTCCTGCGTATTTTGCTCTATGGAGGGCTCCAGACCGATTTTGTCTGAAATTCAGGCTCTTGTTACTCGTACCAGCTTTGGAACGCCACGGCGGGCTGCTATCGGGCTGGATTACAACAGAATGGCCCTGCAGGTGGCGGTTTTGGAAAAGCGGCTGGGATTATCACTTTCCTCTTCCGACATTTATGTGAATGTGGCGGGAGGTCTTCGGCTGGATGAACCGGC
The DNA here is from genome assembly GCA_034117945.1 of Clostridia bacterium. Lineage (GTDB taxonomy): Bacteria > Bacillota > Clostridia > HGM11514 > HGM11514 > SIG438. Next base: position 14,418 of record JAXEOR010000015.1, read on the forward strand.
AACGGATCTGGCGGTTTGCCTGGCCATTGTTTCCAGCTACAAAAACTGTCCGGGAATATCGGGGACAGTGGTGTTTGGCGAGGTAGGGCTGACGGGAGAGATCCGTGGGGTCAGCTTTGCCCAGCAAAGAATTCGGGAAGCCAGAAAGCTGGGCTTTGACCGTTTTGTTATGCCTAAGGCCAATGTCAAACAGCTTTCAGAAGGAGAGGGAGTAAGCGCTGCGGAGGAGCTTTCCGGCGCAATCCGAGCCTTTTTCGGAAGGACGTAAGCAAAATATTTTTTTGGAATTTTATCGAGAAATAATTTGACTTTTGAAGTGAATTTTGGTATAATAAAGGTATAGAAACGCAATTGTTTCGGGGAGGCTTATTATGTATCATATTGGAGACAGCGTCGTGTATCCGATGCACGGAGCCGGTGTGATTGTGTCAATCGAAGAACGGGAAATTTTGGGGGACCGAAAAAAGTATTATGTGATGGAAATGCCGATCGGAGACATGCGCGTCATGATTCCTATGGATAATTTGGACAAAATTGGAATCCGTGACGTGATCACCACGCAAAAGGCGGATGAAGTGATTCAGGATTTGAAGGAGTACGACGGGGAGATGACGTCAAACTGGAACAAGCGCTATCGTGAGAATATGGTGCGGATCAAAAGCGGAGATGTGTTTGAGGTGTCTCATGTTGTCAAAAGCCTGATGCTGCGGGATCACGAAAAGGGACTTTCTACCGGAGAACGGAAAATGCTGAACAGCGCCAAGCAGATTTTGGTGAGCGAGTTGGTGCTGGCGAAGCATTTGATGCAAAGCGAGGTAGAGCAAATGATTGAAGGCATTTGCATGTCTTGATAAAAATGCTATGCTGAAAGGGAACGCTGTTTGGCGTTCCTTTTTTGGAAACCGGGGGAGATTAACATGAAAGGAACTTTCACGTTACTTCCGGCGGAATTTACTGCCCTATGCGTTTTTCCTCACTTCGCTTGGAAACGCACGTGGGCGAAAAATCTCTTATCATTCCTTGCCCTGCGGATAAGAGAAATTGCATGACTATTTGTGCCAGCGCAGGGCGGCGGAATGGAGATTTTTATGCAATGCAGTGGGGTAATCGTGGCCGCAGGAAGCGGCAGACGAATGGGAAGGGATCAAAATAAACAGTGGATTTTGCTGGGCGGTGTTCCTATGCTGGCCAGAACTCTGGCTGTTTTTGAAGCCTGTTCTGTGGTGGAGGAGATTGTGCTTGTGGCGGCTCAGGCAGAGCTGGAGCAGGCAAAGCGTCTGGTGCAGGAATTTCAAATTTCAAAGGTCGCTTGTGTTACCCCGGGAGGAAAAAGCCGGCAGGAATCGGTTTATCAGGGGCTTTGCCGGGCAAAAGGAGACATTGTGCTGATTCATGACGGGGCTCGTCCCTTTGTGACTGTGGGGGAAATCGAGGCGGTGTATCAGGAAACGCTGACATGGGGGGCAGCAGCGGCGGGAACTCCTGTGAAGGACACGATTAAGCAGGTGAACAGCCAGGGCCTGGTGACGGATACCCCCCCAAGGGCTCTTTTATGGGCAGCGGCCACACCCCAGGGCTTTTCCCGCAGCCGTCTTCTTTCCCTTCATGAGCAGGCCGTGGGATCTGAAGCGACGGACGATTGCATGCTGGCCGAACAGGCGGGGGATCGGGTGAAGATGGTACAGTGCGGGGAGCAAAATATTAAGATTACCACGCCGGAGGATTTAAAGCTGGCGGAGTTATTTTTGAAAAACGAAACATGAAGAAAAGGCGGCGGAAAATATGAGAATTGGAAACGGCTATGATGTGCATCGGTTGGTACCGGGAAGAAAGCTGATTTTAGGGGGTGTTCCCATAGAGCATTCCTTGGGGCTGCTGGGTCATTCCGATGCGGATGTGCTGGTGCATGCAGTGATGGACGCACTGCTGGGGGCAGCGGGACTGGGGGATATCGGGCAGCATTTTCCCGATACCGATCCGGCCTATGAGGGGATTTCCAGCCTGAAGCTTTTGGAGCAGGTGAGGGAATTGCTGAGGGAGTACGAAATTTGCAATATTGACGCTATTATTGCGGCGCAAAAGCCCAAGCTGGCAGCGGCCATTCCGGCCATGAGAGAGCAGATTGCAAATGCACTGGGGATTGGCGTAAATCAGGTGAATGTAAAGGCAACAACCACAGAACGGCTGGGCTTTGAAGGAAGGGAGGAAGGCATTTCTTCTTATGCTGTTTGCTTACTTCAGGAAAAATGAATGCTTATGCTGCCAAATTTGCGGCGGCGGATTGACATAGACTGTTTTGGATGCGGGAAAGGCGGTGTGAGCAATGAAATTTGAACGGAATGGACTGGCATTTTACGGTTCGGAGCAAATGAGTAAAATTCCCGGGCTGGTGCACGGGTTTTCCTCCCGGATGGGAGGCGTAAGCCGGGGAGCCTTTTCCTCTTTGAATTTTGGATTGCAGGATCAAAAGGAGGCTGTGCTGGAAAACTACCGGCTGGCATGTGATGCTTTGGGCATTTCCCACCTGGTGCTGGGGCATCAGCAGCATACGGATACGGTGCAGGCGGTCACCATGGAGGACGCAGGTCGGGGCATGACGGTGGAGTCTCGGTTTCCCCAGGGAGTGGACGCTTTGGTAACCAATTGCCGGGGGCTGGGTTTGGGCGTTTTGGGAGCGGATTGCCCCGGGGTGTTGCTGTGCGATCCGGAAGGGGGAGCAGTGGGAGCGGCTCACTCCGGATGGCGGGGAACGGTGATGAAAATCGCCGCAAAAACCGCTTTAAAGATGCAGGAGCTGTACGGTGCTCGGCCGGAGCGAATGTATGCGGTGATCGGCCCGTCTATTCATGCCTGCCATTTTGAAACCGGGCTGGAGGTGGCTCAGGAATTTCAAAAGGCCTATGGCTCCTTTTATGATCAGATCGGAAGGGCTCGGGGAGAAAAGGCATATCTGGATTTGCCCGGCGCCATTCAATATGATTTGGAGCAAATCGGCATTCCCCGGGAGCAGATTACGGTGCTGCCTCACTGCACCATGTGTGAAAATGACCGGTTCTTTTCCCACAGAATGGGGGATCGGGGGAGAATTTGCGGATTTATTTTATTAAAATAGCAGGAAAAGGTTGATTTTTTATAGAAAATAAGGTATGATAACTATGGAATCATTTGCAAAGGAGGCTAACGAATGTCTGAACAAAGCAGCACAGGCTCTGATTTTGTAGCGATTGTGGCAAAAGAGGACGGGGTGAATATCATTGGATTGACCCGGGGGGGAGAAACCCGGTTTCATCATACAGAAAAGCTGGATGAGGGAGAGGTGTATATCGCCCAGTTTACGGAAAATACATCTGCTATGAAGGTGCGAGGCAAATGCCAGATTTACTGCCGTCACGGCGTGATTGAAGCGGGCAAAGAGGACAAATAGAGGTTCTGTAATTGGCAAGATCGGAGGCTGATAATATGAATGAAAATTTGGTGGAAAACGTGGAAAGAGCAGAGGAACGGGAAGCGGAAAAGCAAAAAACCATCGGCGTTTTAACCAGTGGAGGAGACGCTCCCGGAATGAACGCGGCAATCCGTGCGGTGGTAAGAAGCGGAATTGCTCATGGGATGCGGGTGCTGGGCATCCGCAGAGGATATGAAGGCTTGCTGAACGGAGATATGTTTGAAATGACTCCCCGTTCGGTTTCTGATATTTTGCAGCGGGGTGGAACCATCCTGCAAACCGCCAGAAGCAAGGAGTTTTGTACCGAAGCAGGGGTGCAAAAGGCAATTTCTATTGCGAAGGTGTTTGAGCTGGACGGGCTTGTAGTGATCGGCGGGGACGGATCCTTCCGGGGTGCCCGGGATCTGAGCACTCACGGCCTGCCTACTGTTGGGATCCCCGGAACCATTGACAATGATATTGGCTGCAGTGAATACACCATCGGGTACGATACCTGTATGAATACGGTGCTCAATGCCATTGACCGGATCCGTGATACTGCTACCTCCCATGAGCGGTGCAGTGTGGTGGAGGTGATGGGAAGAAATGCCGGGCATATTGCGTTAAATGTAGGCATTGCAACGGGGGCTGAGGTGATTGTTATTCCTGAACTGCCTTATGATTTTGACCGGGATGTGCTTAAGCCTATTTTTGAAGGAAAAAGCAGAGGGAAAAAGCACAATATGATTATCGTGGCCGAGGGCGTCGGCGGCGGTGTGGAAATGGCGAAAAAGATTGAGGAAATGACAGGGATTGAAACCAGGGCTACCGTGCTGGGATATATCCAGCGGGGCGGCAGTCCCACGGTGCGGGATCGTGTTATGGCCAGCCAGATGGGCGGTAAGGCGGTTGAGCTGCTCGCCAACGGGATCGGCAATCGGGTGATTGCCTTTGTGAATAATCAGATCAAGGATTTTGATATTCTGGAAGGCCTGAGCATGAAAAAAACCATTGATATGGATCAGTACGAGCTGTTTAAGATCCTGTCTCTGTAAGGCGGCGCTTTTTCAAAAAATAAAAAACACTTTAGGGCAGGAATTGGCCGAAATGCGGCTTTCCTGCCCTAATTGTTCTGCTACACTTTGAAAAAGCCGAATCGTAGAGATGCATCAGTGCCGTAAACGAGACTTTTCACGAAAGAGGAGGAACAGTGGAGCGGGTGACTGATTTTTTATGAAAATAAAAAATCGGAACAAGTCTGGCTTGATTTGAAAAAAGCAAAAAAGCAAGGAAAAATAGCGCCGTAAGGCGCAAGTCTCGCAAAAAGGTGGTAGCGACAGCGAAATGTCGCGAACGCGTTTACAAGTGAGCAATAGAGCGGAGCGTGCCTTTTTGCGAAAAAGGAGGAACAGTGGAGCGGGTGACTGATATTTTATAATAGTAAAGAATCGGAATAAGCCTTACTTGTTTTGATAGAAAAGTAAAAAAGTAGAGGAAAACAGCGCCGCAAGGCGCAAGTCTCGCAAAAAGGTGGTAGCGACAGCGAAATGTCGCGAACGCGTTTACAAGTGAGCAATAGAGCGGAGCG
>JAXEOR010000016.1:0-8096 GCA_034117945.1 Clostridia bacterium
ACACGGTGGAATGCAGCAAAAAGCTGTTTCAAACCGATCAGCCCCAGGTGATGTATCTGGAGGTGGATACGGAGGAAAGCATCCGCCGCCGGGAGGCCATCCGGGAGTTCGCTTTGGAATACGACAGAAAAAAAGAGTAAAAAACAAGGGGCTGTCTCACTGTTTGCGAGACAGCCCCTTTGCAAATAGCAATGATTAGCGGTACAAAGGACCGTAATGCTGACAAGCTCTGTAATCGGTTGAGGTAGAATCTGTACCCTTTCCAAAGCCTGCCCAGGAATGAGGACGGTAAATCTTTTCCTCAGGAACATTGTGCATGGAAACCGGAATTCTCAGCATGGAAGCCATGGTGATCAAATCGGCGCCAATGTGGCCGTGAATGGTAACACCATGGTTTGCGCCCCAGTTTGCCATAACGCTGTAGGTATCCTTAAATGCGTCGGTATCGTTCAAAATGGGAGCGAACCAAGTGGTAGGCCAGGTGGGATCGGTTCTCTGATCCAGCTTTTTATGCATATCCTCCGGCAGAATTACGGTATAGCCTTCTGCAATCTGCAGTACCGGGCCAACGCCTTCCACAATATTCATGCGCAGCATGGTAACAGGCATTTCTGCATCTGTTTTAAAGTGAGAGGAGAAGCCGCCCCCTCTGAAATATTCATAATCCGCCCGGCACCAGTCGGTAGCGTCCAGGCATGCCTTGATGTCCTGATCGGTCATATCCCACCATTGTTTCATGATACCGTTGCCCTGAGCGTCCTTCACTGCGCCTGTGCAGTCCATTGCGGTGGCACCGGAGTTGATCAGATGGATAAAGCCGTTGGCTGCTTTGCCCTCCGGCTTTTTCCCGGTAACCCGTTCCACTGCCTCCGGGCTCCAGTAGGTACGCACATCGTGGAAGCAGGGCGCCTTGTTGGTCAGCAATGTTGCAAACAGCATAGAAATACCGTTTAAGGTATCGTTTTCAGTAGCAAAGGGGAAGGGCTGCTTTTTGCCGTTCCAGTCAAAGGAGGAGGCAAGCAGAGACTCGGTAAAGTCTGCATTGGGCAGCCAGTCTGTCCACATTCTCTGACCCTGGAAGCCGCCTACAATCCCGTTTCTGCCCAAGGATTCCTCATGCCAGCCCATTTCAGCCAGCTTGGGATTGCCATGGAGAATATCCCGCACGATAATGGTGAATTTGGTGATAAACTCCCAATCCTTGTCCGCAGGAATTACCTTGGATTTTTTCACAATATCCGCCAGGTTTTTGCCTGCATTTTTATCAAAGCCTTCCTTGCAGTTGGCCTTTACCCAGGCCAATGCCTTTTCATATTCCTCATGATCGTAAATTTCCAGCGTCATTCTTCTGAGAATTTCGGTCAGGTCAACCCATTCTGCCCGCAGTCCCAGATAGTCCTGCATAAAGCTGGCGTCACAGTAGGAGCCGGCGATTCCCATGGAAACGCCACCCAGGTTCACATAGGCCTTGTTTTTCATCTGACCCACCGCAATGGCCGCTTTGGCAAACCGGATGATTTTTTCCGCAACATCTGCGGGGATTTCGGTATCGGAGGCTTCCTGTACGTCATGTCCGTACATAGAGAAGGCGGGAAGACCTCTTTGGGCAAAGGCCGCCATAACCGCTGCTAAGTACACGGCACCGGGACGTTCCGTGCCGTTAAAGCCCCAAACTGCCTTAATGGTGTCCGAGCTTAAATCCATAGTTTCGCTGCCGTAGCACCAGCAGGGAGTGACCGCCAGGGAGGCAACCACGTTTTCGGTAGAAAACTGCTCCGCTACCTTAGCTGCTTCTGCGCCGCTGCCGATGGTGGTGCAGCCGATGACGCACTGCGCAGGTGTTCCGTCCAGATAAAACACATTTTTCTCAATCAATTCCTTGGCCGCCTTTGCCATATTCATGGTTTGGGCTTCCAGACTTTCTCTCACGCCACCCCATCTTCCGTCGATGGTGGGGCGGATGCCGATTTTGGGATAATTCATAAAAAACCCTCCTTTATGATAATTTTATCCTATAATATTATTATAGTCTTGACTTTTTATGATTTCTTGGAGTATAATAATAAAAAACTATAATTATATTCACCTTAGGGAGGAAACCATGAGAATTGCGGGAACCTATGAGGATGTGACCCGGGGAACGCCCGAATTTCCCTTGGGATTTTACCGGGTGGACAGCACCCATCCCAATTATCACATGCAGCTGCACTGGCATGTGGAATATGAAATCATTCACATTTGTAGCGGAACTCTGACCTTGTTTCTGGACGAGGAAACGCTGGTCTGCACCGGTGGGGACGCAGTTTTGATTGCAGGCAGCACCCTGCACGGTGCCACCCCCCGGAGCTGTGTGTATGAATGTGCGGTGTTTGACCCTCGCTCCTTGTTCCAGGGCAGCTGGAGAACTGCTTTAGAGGGAATCAGCGGATTTATCAGCCTGCCTGCCGGCAGCCGGGAAAATCAGGAGGCGCTGGCCTTTTTTGACGCGCTGCATCAAACGGAGGGGGGCGCGGAATTTATGATCCTGGGGGCGCTGTGCCGGTTTTTCGGCGTGCTGCGGCAAAAGGAGCTGTTTGGCTCTCTTCCTGCTGCAAGCAGCAAAAAAATCCAGCATTTAAAGCAGGCTCTGAAGCTGATGGAAACAGAATATGCCTCCACCCTCACCCTGGCTCAGCTGGCTCAGGCCTGCGGCATGTCACCCAAATATTTCTGCCGCTTTTTCCGGGAAATGACCCACAAAACCCCCATTGATTATCTCAACCGTTACCGGATTAAAATCGCCTGTGAAATGCTGCGGGACAATCAGGAATCCATTACCGAAATTGCCTTTAGCTGCGGCTTTAACGATTTGAGCTATTTTATCAAAACCTTTAAGCGGTACAAGGGCGTATCCCCCAAGGCCTATGCCAAGCAAAGCCTGCAGGGATAGCCCCTTTGCCGGCTTACACATGAAAATTTGCAGAAAGAAAGGATTGGAAGCACCATGATTACCCTTGCTATTTTGGATACATCCACCCTGGGAGAGGATATGGATCTGGGCTTTTTTCAGCAGCTGGGAGAGATTCGTTTGTATTCCGCTACCCCTCCTCATTTGGTGGAGGAGCGGATTGAGGACTGCGATGTGGTTATTTTAAATAAGGTGCGGCTGGATGAAACCAATCTGCCGGCCGCCCGGCGGTTAAAGCTGATTTGCGTGACAGCCACAGGATATGACAATATTGATACAGCCTATTGCAAAGCCCATGGCATTGGCGTGTGCAATGTGCAGGGATATTCCACCCATTCGGTGGCGCAGCTGACGCTGGCGATGGTGCTGTCTCTTAGCTGCCATCTGCCTCAGTATCATCAGTATACCGTTTCGGGACAGTATACCCAAAGCGGGCGGCACAACTGTCTGACGCCGGTATTTCACGAGCTGTACGGCAAAACCTGGGGCGTTTTAGGCTACGGTGCCATCGGCCGGCAGGTAGGGCGGACGGCGGAGGCCATGGGCTGCCGGGTGCTGGCCTGTAAGCGGCAGAAAACGCCGGAGGCGGAATGTGTTTCTTTGGAGGAGCTGTGCCGGGAATCGGATATTTTGACCATCCACACCCCACTGACTCCCGAAACAAAGGGAATGATCGGCCGGCAGGAGCTGGAATGGATGAAGCCCTCTGTAATTTTGGTCAACGGTGCCAGAGGCGCTGTGTGGGACGAGGAGGCAGTGGCGGATGCAGTGGAACGGGGGACTGTGGGCGGCTTGGGGTGCGACGTTTATTCTGCCGAGCCCATGGCTCAGGATCACCCCTTTCAAAGGATCGCTCCCCTGCCTAACGTGTGCCTGACCCCTCACATGGCCTGGGGCGCCTATGAGGCTCGGGTGCGGTGCATGGAGGAGGTGGCGGAGAACATCCGTGCCTTTTACAAAGGAGAATTACGAAATAGAGTGGAAGGATAACCAAGGATGAAATATTTTGTAAAGGATCGCTATTTTTATCGTACTTTTTTTGCCTTGCTGGTGACGCTGGCATTGCAGAATCTGATCACCTTTGGAGTGAACCTGGCGGATAACCTGATGATCGGCGCATACAGCGAGGCGGCACTGTCGGGCGTGGCCCTGGTCAATCAGGTGCAGTTTTTTGTGCAGATGGTGGTGATGGGGCTTGGAGAGGGATTTATCATTCTGGCCTCCCGCCACTGGGGAGAAAAGGCGCCGGAGGCCATTGCCCGCCTTGTGCCCTCCCTTCTTTTGCCGGCGGGGGTGTTCGGCCTTGTGATGTGGGGGGCGGCATTTTTCGCCCCGGCTCAGCTGCTGTCGCTGTTTACGGATGATGGGGCGGTGCTGGTAGAAGGGGTTTCCTATTTTAAAATTGTGTGCTTTACCTATCTGCTGTTTTCCCTGACCAGCGTTTTGCTGGCTGTGCTGCGGAGCGTGGAAACGGTGCGGATTGCCTTTTTGGTGTCCTGCTCCACTCTGGTGCTCAATGTTTGCTTCAATTCCCTGCTGATTTACGGAAGACTGGGCTTTCCGGAAATGGGGGTTCGGGGGGCAGCGGTGGCCACGCTGATTTCCAGGACGGTAGAGCTGGTAATTGTGTGCTGCTATCTGTTTTTTAAGGATCGGAAAATTTGCCTTCGTCTCAGGGATTGCTTTCATTTCGATCCGACCCTGTTTCGCCGGTATGCTAAGGTCAGCCTTCCTGTGGTGGCGGGAAACGCCATGTGGGGGCTTGCTATGGGGATCCAGACAGCTATTTTAGGCCATCTGGGGCCGGAGGCCATTGCGGCAAACAGCATTGCCGTCACTCTGTTTCAGGTGGTGTCTGTGGCTGCCTATGCGTCGGCGGCCTCGGCAGGGGTTTTGATTGGGAAAACCATCGGAGAGGGACGAAACGAGGCGGTTGTTCAATATACGGCTACCCTGCAGATTCTGTTTCTGATCATCGGCCTGTGCACCGGCGGGCTGATGTTTGCCCTGCGGGATGTTATGCTGGAGTTTTACACCGTGTCTCCCCAAAGCCGATACCTTGCCCGGCAGTTTATTACGGTGCTGTCCGTAACGGTGATCGGCACCTCCTATCAGGTGCCCTGCCTGACCGGGATCGTCCGTGCCTGCGGGGATACCTCCTTTGTGTTCCGCAACGATCTGATTTTCATGTGGGGGATCGTGCTACCCTCCTCCGCCCTTGGGGCCTTTTGGCTGAACGCTTCTCCCCTGATTGTGTTTTGCTGCTTAAAGGCGGATCAGATTTTAAAATGCTTTGTGGCCATGGTGAAGGTGCGCAGAACGGCCGCCGATCCCCAGCGGTTCCGGCTTGGCTGAACTGTTCTGTTACAAAAAGAAAACAGTTTTACAATCCTGTTGCAAAACTTTTACATCCCCTTGTCATCCACAGGATTTATTCACTTATCCACTAGTTTTCCACACAAAAAAGTAAGCAAATATCAGTTATTCACAAAGTTATCCACATTATCCACAAAAAAGCCTGTCCTCTTTCTGTGGATAACAAATTTCCTTTTGATTCGACCAAAAGAGGGGGATTTTGACAAAAAGGAACCGAAAATTCTCTGGCGGCAGATTGCTTTTTTGTAAAAAAAAGTCTTGACAAACAGGGTAAATCGTGCTATACTATAACAAGAAAAAGCCCAAGGGGCTTGAGATGAGATCAGACGAGACGAGTTGAGAAGGAGAAAAATAGCTGTATTTTCTGTTCCTTTTAGACCGGTCTGTCTGAAAGGAATTTTTATTTTATCAGACGAGAGGAGAAAAGAAGAGATGAGAAAAATGACAAAAAGAACAGGATTGGCCATTGCATTGACGGCGGTGATGGGGCTGACTGCCCTGACGGGATGCTCTAAGACGGCAAAGGAAACGGAGCAGCCAGCATCGGGAACGGCTTCGGATACGGTGAAGATCGGAATTACGCAGATTTCGGATCACCCTTCTTTGGACAACTGCCGGGAAGGCTTTTTAAAGGGCTTGGAAAACAGCGGATTTACACAGGGGGATAACCTGGAGGTGACCTTTGTCAGCGCTCAGGACGATATGGCGAAAAACACCCAGATTGCTCAAAATTTTGCCAGCTCCGGTCTGGATTTGGTGTGCGGCATTGCAACCCCCTCTGCCCAGGCGCTGTATTCGGCCTGCTATGAAAAAGGGATTCCGGTGATTTTCAATGCGGTTTCAGATCCGGTGGCGGCAAAGCTGGCGGTTTCGGAAACGGAAGCCATGGACGGGATTTCCGGGGTCAGCGATCAGCTGCCGGTGGAGGCTCAGCTGAAGCTCATCCGGGAGATTTTGCCTGACGCTAAGAAAATCGGCATTTTATATTCCACCGGCGAGGCAAATTCTGTGAGCACGCTGGAAACCTATAAGGCACTGGCGCCGGAATACGGCTTTGAAATTGTGGAAAAGGGCATTACCAAAAAAGCAGAGGTGCCCCAGGCGGCAGACGTGTTGCTGGCTGAGGTGGACTGCATTTCCAATATGACGGACAATACAGTGGTATCTGCTCTGGCGGCAGTATTGGATAAGGCTAACGCCAAAAATATTCCCGTTTTCGGCTCCGAGGAGGAGCAGGTGAAAAACGGCTGTATCGCTTCTGCGGGTTTGGATTATTTCACCCTGGGAGAACAGGCGGGAGAAATGGCGGCGAAGGTGCTTAAGGGTGCAGACATTTCCGCTTTGCCCTATGAAACATTAAAGGAAAGCAAAATTACCGTGAACCAAGAGGTTGCTCAGGCACTGGGAATTACCATTCCGGACAGCGTGCTGCAGGTAGCAGAATAAAAAACAGTGAAAAATTTTCTTCCGGCGGATGGTCAGGATCGTCTGCCGGAAGTTTTTCCTTGAAAGGATTTTTGCCATGTGGGATATTGTAATCGGCATATTGGAGCAGGGCTTTATTTACGGAATTATGGCTCTGGGGATTTATATCAGCTATAAAATTATGGATTTTCCGGACTTGTCCGTTGACGGTACCTTCCCTTTGGGAGGGGCGGTGTCAGCGGCGCTGATGCTTCGGGGGGTGAATCCGTGGATCTGTCTTTTGGTATCCTTTTTTGCCGGCTGCGCAGCGGGAGCGGTAACGGGTCTTTTGCATGTGAAGCTGAAAATCAAGGATTTGCTGTCCGGTATTTTGACTATGACGGCCTTGTATTCTGTTAATTACCGAATCGCCGGAGCACCCAATCAGTTCCTGATGGGACAGGATACGGTGTTTACGCTGCCTCAGGGGGCGCCGGCCTGGATCACTCTTTATAAATATCTGCTCATTTCCCTGGCGATTGCGCTGGTAATGAAATATGCGCTGGATTGGTATTTGAGCACCAAATCCGGCTTTTTGCTGCGAAGCGTGGGGGATAACCAAAGCCTGGTGGTGACCCTGGCTCAAAACCCCGGCCGGGTGAAAATTCTTGCCCTGGCTCTGTCTAACGGGCTGGTGGCCTTGTCAGGGGCGCTGAGCTGTCAGAGATCCCTGCAGTTTGACATTACCTCCGGCACAGGAACCTTGGTCATGGGGTTGGCAGCGGTGATTATCGGAACCACCGTGTTTCGCCGCCTTCCCTTTATGCGGCTCACCACAGGAGTGCTTCTGGGAATGGTGATTTACAAGGCCTGTATTTCCATTGCTATTGCCAGCGGGATGGAATCGTCAGACACCAATTTGATTATTACCGTGCTGTTTGTGATTACGCTGCTGGTAAATGACCTGACCAAAGGGAGAAAGGAGAGGCGGAGCGCATGCTGACCTTAGAGCATATCAACAAAACCTTTTATCCCGGAACAGCGGACGAAAAGCGGCTGTTTGAGGATTTTTCCCTGCAGGTTTCCCAAGGAGAGTTTGTATCGGTGGTGGGCAGCAACGGATCGGGAAAAACAACCATGCTGAATCTGATTTCCGGCGATGTTTTGCCGGACAGCGGCACAGTTTCGCTTGGGGGAGAGAACATCACAAAAAAGAAAAATTATGTCCGTGCCCGGCGGATTGCCCGGGTGTTTCAAAATCCCGCAGTGGGCACCTGCCCCTCCATGACCATTCTGGAGAATATGTCCATTGCGGACAATAAGGGAAAGCCCTATTCCTTGACTCGTGGGCTGAATGTGAAACGAAAGG
>JAXEOR010000017.1:0-3563 GCA_034117945.1 Clostridia bacterium
CACAAGTCGGTTGTCCTGTTGGTTGTATTTTTTGTGAGTCCGGGCGAAATGGCTTTGTTCGTAATCTAACATCGTCAGAAATCGTACAACAGATTATATTGTTGCGTCGAAAAGTAAACCGTATCGTTTTTATGGGTATGAAGATACCATTTCGGGAAAACTTTCTGACGAGCGTTTTCAAAAGCTCTCCACTGACTATGAGAAAGAGCAGCATCAGCTTCAAGATGTAGCGATTTCCCTCCGGGATGAAATCGAGGCAGAGGAACGCAAAAGCGCCAATGTGGAAAGGTTTCTCTCCGTTGTAGAACGGTATACAGAAATTCCCGAATTGACCCCATGTATCTTGCATGAGTTTGTCGAGAAGATTGTTGTCCATGCTGCCAGCGATCCGAAGGGCAAGAACCGCACCCAGGAAATTGACATCTACTATAAGGGCATTGGAGCTCTGGAAGTATCCAAAGTCACTTCATCAAGGCAAGAATGAGAAAAACGGCATAGCCGAAGCTATACCGTTTCTCTCTTGCCCCGCGATGTTTTCTTATCGGGAGGCACCTTTCCCCCTTCCTCCTTTCTTTTGTATCCAATCCGACAAAATTTTAAAAAAGACCCAAAAACCCTTGATTTTTCGACAAAAAGACAATATAATAGAAGGGATAACAATTGTAGAAAGGATGGGTCTGTATGACCTATTGGTATTACCCGGGCTGCACCTTAAAGGCTGCTGCCGCAGAATTTGAACGCTCCGCCCTTCACTGCGCCAAGCTGCTGGGGCTTACTCTTCAGGAGCTGCCTCAATGGCAGTGCTGCGGCGGCGTATCGGTCATGGCGGAGGACGAGCTTGCCCCCCGGCTGGCAGCCATCCGGGCATTGGCAGCATGCGAAGCCACTCCGTTGGTCACTCTTTGCTCCGCCTGCCATAACGTACTCAAGCAAACCAATTATGATCTGACGCACCACCCCGAGCTTGCAGACAAAGCAAGCAATTATCTGGAAACGGAATATCACGGTGAAACAAAGGTGCTTCATTTTTTGGAGGTACTGCGGGATGTGATTGGCTTTGATCAAATACAGGCCGCCGTCAAAGCACCTTTGTCCGGCAAAAAAATAGCGCCCTATTACGGCTGTCTTTTGCTCCGACCGGGAAACGTGCTTCAGCTTGACGATCCGGAACGACCCCGTATTCTCAGCGATTTTCTGACTGCTTTGGGAGCCGAACCGGTATCCTTCCCCCTATGGAATGAATGCTGCGGAGGATATGCCGTTACCCAGGATCAGGAGCTTTGCCGCCGGCGCAGAACTGCTGTGACAGAATCCGCCCGGGAATGGGGGGCGGAAATGATTGTCACCGCCTGTCCCTTATGTCACTATCATATCAGTAAAACGGATCTCCCTGTTGTTTACTTTACAGAACTGCTGGAGCAGGCCTTAGGAGGGAACGAGAAATGACGGAAGAACTGATTCAACTCACAGGAGCCAATCCGGCAGCCTGCATGAGCTGCGGGAAATGCTCTGCCGTATGCCCCGCCTTTTCCCGCATGGAGATCCCGCCCCATCGGTTTGCTGCTCTGGCCAGGAAAGGGCAATTGGCAAAGCTTGCGGAAACGGAAGGAATTTTTCTCTGCCTGTCATGCTATGCATGCAGTCAGCGCTGTCCCAGAGGGGTGGAGCCTGCTCGGATCTCGGAGGCCGCCCGTCTTTACCGGCTGCGTACCGGTGTAAACCGTTTTATACCGGAGCAGCTTTCCGCACTGAACGACCCCTCGCTGCCCGGTCAGGCTGCGGCAGCGGCATTTCGAAAATACAGGAGGTAACCTATGGATCATATCGGCGTATTTGTCTGTCACTGCGGTACCAATATTGCCGCTACTGTAGATCCGGCCGCCGTTGCGGAGACGATGAGACAGGAGCCGGGGGTTGGCTTTGCGGCAGACTATCCCTACTTATGCTCTCAGGCAGGGCAGACGCTGCTGCAAAATACCATCCGGGAGCAGCGTCTTACCGGAGTTGTCATCTGCTCCTGCTCTCCCCGGATGCATGAAGCCACCTTTCGGGCGGCTGCAGCGGAAGCAGGCTTAAACCCTTATCTTGTAGAAATAGCCAATCTCCGGGAGCAATGCTCCTGGATTCATAAGGACAAAGAGGAGGCCACTCAAAAGGCCGTCAGCCTGGCTCGGGCAGCTCTGGCCAAGGTCAAAAGAAACGCTCCCCTGACCCCCGGCTCCTCCCCGGTAACCCGGCGGGCGCTGGTCATCGGAGGGGGGATTGCAGGAATGCAAACTGCGCTGGATTTGGCAGACGCAGGCATTTTGGTGGATCTGGTGGAACGCAAGCCCACCATTGGCGGCACCATGGCTCAGCTGGACAAAACCTTTCCCACGCTGGACTGCGCCGCCTGCATCTTGACCCCCAAAATGGTGGACTGCGTCCGGCACCCTAACATCACTCTTTATTCCTACAGTGAAGTGGTAAAGGTAACGGGATTTGTGGGCAATTTTACTGCAACCATCCGGAAAAAGGCTCGGTTTATTGACGAAACAAAATGTACCGGCTGCGGCCTGTGTACGCAAAAATGCCCGGTAAAAACAGTTCCCAATGAGTTCAATCTGGGGCTGGACTGCCGCTCTGCCGTTTCCATTCCCTTTGCCCAGGCAGTTCCCAAGGTCGCCTGGATCGATCCCAAGGCTTGCCGGATGCTGACCGAACAAAAATGCGGGCTTTGCCAAAAGCTGTGCACCGCCGGAGCGGTGGATTATACCCAGCAGGATCAGGAGTTTGACGTTTCCTACGGGGCGATCGTAGCAGCCACCGGGTTTGTTCCCATGTCGATGGATCGGTTCGGGGAACTTGGATATGGGTTCAGCAAGGACGTGATCACCTCTTTAGAATTTGAGCGGATCACCAATGCGGCCGGTCCTACAGGCGGGGTTCTGCTGCGCCCGTCAGACGGCAAGCACCCGAAAACGGTAGTGTTTGTTTCCTGCGCCGGCAGCCGGGATACCTCAGGGCGGGGCAAGGAATACTGCTCTAAAATATGCTGCATGTACACCGCTAAGCAAGCCATGCTCACCCGGGAAAAATATCCGGATACCAAGGTGTATGTGTTTTATATCGACGTCCGTACCCCCGGCAAGGGTTTTGACGAATTTCAGCGCCGGGCGGTGGAGGAATACGATGTGGAATATATCAAAGGCATGGTGGGGAAGGTTTGCCCCCGGCCGGACGGACGGCTGACGGTTCATGCCTCCGACCTGCTGGCCAATGAACAGCTGGAGATTAACGCCGATCTAGTCGTGCTGGCAGCGGCCATGGAACCCTCCGAGGGCGCACGGAATCTGGCCACCATGCTGACCGCCAGCATGGACACTAATGATTTCTTTACCGAGGCTCATCCCAAGCTGCGGCCTGTGGAAAGTCCTACTGCCGGCGTCTTTTTGTCCGGTGCCTGCCAAGGCCCCCGGGATATTCCCGAAACAGTGGCTCAGGCGGGAGCGGCGGCAGCTAAGGTCATCGGTCTGCTGAGCCGGGAAGCGCTGACCTGCGATCCTTGCGTGGCAAAGGCAGAC
>JAXEOR010000018.1:0-2950 GCA_034117945.1 Clostridia bacterium
GCATTAAGTGAAAAATGGTTGGTGAGGGGTAACATGGCGCTTGTTTACAGTGTGGTTTATGTGGGATTGCTGGGGCTTTTCTCGTATTATGTGGGAGAAGCACTGCCCAGAGAATGGTTTCATGAGGATTCTGTTTTGTTCCGTTCCCGCCGGTGGGAAAAGGACGGAGCGGTTTACGACAAGCTGAATATCAAAAAATGGAAGCTGAAGCTGCTGGATATGAGCAAGATCATGAAGCACAGCAAGCTCCCTAAGCAAATCAGCGGCGCAGTAACCTCCGGTGACATTACCGCCTTGATCAAGGAAACCTGCGTTGCGGAAACAACTCATTTGTTTTTGTGCGTGTTTTCCTGCCGGGTGTATTCCTTCTGGAACAACTGGATCGGCATTCTGCTTGCGATTGCCTGTATTGTGGGAAACTTACCCTTTATTATGATTCAACGATATAACCGCCCTAATTTGCAGCATTTGCGGGATAAGCTGCTGAAACGAGAGCAAAGGCTGCAGCAAAGGGGGGCTAACGGCGAAAGAGGTGACACCCTTTGAGTAAGCTGCATTTGGTTCAAAAATTATCTGCACCGGAGTATCGGCATCTCAAGCTGCTGCTGTTCTGGCCGATTTACGGCATAACTTTTTTACTGCTGGAGCGGGGACTTTCCCTGGAGTATCATACGGTATCCTGTGCTCTTGACGATAAAATTTCATTCTGCGAATATTTTTTGATTCCTTATTACTTTTGGTTTGTATTTTTGATCGGTATGCTGGTGTATACCCTGTTTCGCGATCCGGAGTGTTTTCGGAAATACATGATTTTTATTATCATCACCTATTCCGTTACCTGCCTGATTTATTTGATTTATCCCACGGCTCAGGAACTGAGACCGGAGCAGTTTGGCAGAAAAAATATTTTTACGGATATTGTATCGTTTTTGTATGTGTTTGATACCAATACAAACGTGTGTCCCTCTCTGCATGTGATCGGCTCCCTGGCCGTTCTGTTTGCCTCCTGGCACACACCGAAATTTCAAACAGCCGGCTGGCGGTGCTTTTTTTGGATTTGTACCATACTGATTTCTGTTTCTACGGTGTTTTTGAAGCAGCATTCAGTAATTGATATTGCGGCGGCGATTCCTTTGTGCGTTGTTGCATACCCCTTTGCCTTTTCCAAACGAAAGCAAAGAGTAATTCAAAAAGCGGAGGTGCGTTAAATGAATGAAATTAAGGACAATAAGAAGCCGATTGTTTTTTATTATCTGATTGTGCTGGCAGTTCTTCTGCTGATCAATCTGGTGGTGGTTCCCATGATGAATTCTTCCCGGATTGAGCAGGTGGATTACTCCACCTTTTTGAATATGCTGGATCAAAAGCAGGTAGATCAGGTCGAGGTATCGGATAACAAAATCCTGTTTTCCGATAAGCAGGAAAAAACGGGCTATTATAAAACCGGTAATATGAACGATCCGGAGCTGGTGGATCGCCTTGAAAAATCCGGGGCGAAATTTGGTACCGAGATCGTGGAGCAGCCGCCCATGTTGGTTAGCTTTTTGCTGAATTATCTGCTCCCCTTGGTTCTTTTTGTTGCCCTGGGACAGTTCCTGATGAGAAAAATGATGGGGAAAATGGGGGGCGGAGGCAATGCTATGTCCTTCGGCAAAAGCAATGCCAAGGTGTACGTTCATTCTACAGACGGAATTAAGTTCAGCGATGTGGCAGGGGAGGACGAGGCAAAGGAGGCCTTGACTGAAATTGTGGATTTTCTGCACAATCCCCAAAAATATCAGGAGATCGGTGCCAAAATGCCCAAGGGCGCATTGCTGGTGGGCCCTCCGGGAACAGGAAAAACGCTACTGGCAAAGGCTGTGGCGGGAGAGGCAAGCGTTCCTTTTTTCTCTATTTCAGGCTCTGAATTTGTGGAGATGTTTGTGGGTATGGGAGCGGCCAAGGTGCGGGATCTGTTTAAACAGGCCGCGGAGAAAGCTCCCTGCATTGTTTTTATTGACGAAATCGATACGATTGGAAAAAAACGTGACGGGGGCGCAATTGCAGGAAATGACGAGCGGGAGCAAACCCTAAACCAGCTGCGGACCGAGATGGACGGGTTTGACAGCTCAAAGGGGGTTGTGATTCTGGCTGCCTCCAACCGGCCTGATTCGCTGGATCCGGATCTTCTCCGTCCGGGACGGTTTGACCGGAGAATTCCGGTAGAGCTTCCGGATTTGGCCGGCCGTGAAGCAATTTTAAGAGTTCATGCGAAAAAAATTCATGTGATGGACGGCATCAATTACAACGAGGTGGCCAGAATGGCATCAGGCGCCTCGGGAGCGGAGCTTGCAAATGTGGTAAACGAGGCTGCCCTGCGGGCGGTTCGGGACGGCCGGCGAGCGGTAACGCAAAACGATATGATTGAAAGCATTGAAACGGTGATTGCCGGATATCAGAAAAAGAACAAGGTGCTGTCTGAAAAAGAAAAGCTGATTGTTTCTTATCATGAGATCGGTCATGCCCTGGTGGCTGCGCTGCAAACCAACAGTGCCCCGGTGACCAAAATTACCATCATTCCCAGAACCTCCGGCGCATTGGGCTATACCATGCAGGTGGATGAGGGCGAGCACAATTTGCAGTCAAAAGAAGAGCTGGAGAACAAAATTGCCACCTTTACCGGGGGCAGAGCGGCGGAGGAGTTGATTTTTTCTTCTGTTACTACCGGTGCCTCTAATGATATTGAACAGGCCACTCGCATCGCTCGGGCGATGATTACCCGCTTTGGGATGAGTGATGAATTTGACATGGTGGCTATGGAAACGGTAAACAACCAGTATCTGGGGGGTGACACCTCCTTGTCCTGTTCCTCTGAAACTGCGGCGGAAATTGACCGCAAGGTGGTTGCATTGGTGCGCTTTCAACATGAAAAGGCAAAGAAGCTGCTGGAGGAGCATATCCAGGTGCTGCA
>JAXEOR010000019.1:0-7946 GCA_034117945.1 Clostridia bacterium
AAGCTCCCTCATTTCGGAAAAAGAGAGGAAACACCAGGATCGTTGTATTTATTATACCATAGAATGGTATCTGCCGCAACAGGTTTTTCAGACAAAAATGCGCCGATTGCAAAGCATACCGGCGCACCGCTTCGGATTTTCAGAAAAGGGAGGCAAAAAAGCCCTTTCTAAGGCTGTTCGATCCGGCTGATCAAATAGGCCATTTCCCCTCTTGTTAAATACTCCTCCGGCCGAAAGGTGCCGTCGGGGTATCCTGATATCACATTTTTCCCTGCCAGGGCGGTGATTTCCTCATAAGACCATCTCCCCGGCTGCACATCCGGAAAGGAGGAAACCTCTCCGGCATATTCCGCTCCGATCACCCGATACAGCAAAACGGTCAGCTCCTCTCTGGTAATTTCCGCATCCGGCTGAAAGGTTCCGTCAGGATAACCGGAAATCAGCCCGCTTTTCGCCATTGCGCCGATTTGCCCTTCCGCCCAATGTCCGTTCGTATCAGAAAAGGGACTTTCCTGATCGGACAAATCCAAAATTCTGGCACATACAGAGGCCGCCTGGGCTCTTGTCATGGCCTCCTCGGGGGCAAAGACGGTATGGCTGACGCCTACCATATATCCCCGCCCCGCCGCCGATAAAATAGCGTCGGAGGCAAAATGCCCGGCAATATCCTCAAAATACTTTCCGTTGAGCCACAGGGAAAAATAATCCCATACATCCTTAGTTTCTTGCCCTAACGCCCAAGAGCCGGCACCCTTTAAGTCATATTTATCCACCAAGGCCAGCTTTTCCTTTAAGGAGCTGCTGTTTTCGTACCAGATCACATAGCTTCCCGGTTTCAGCTTCTGGCCGTTAATCACCAGCTGATCCGCCTCGGTCAGGGTAAATTCCGCCTTCGGGCTGCGAGCCGCCCGGTCATAGGTCACCTCCGCTCCATATCTGGCAATGATGGATTCTGCCCGCTCGCAGGAAACACCTAACCCCGAAACCGACCCGTCCTCAGACCAGATCCGTCCAAAGAAAGGAAGTCCAAGCACAATTTTTTCAGAGGGAACCCGTTCCAAGGCATATTGGATTGACCGCTCCGCAAAGGACAGACTGGCCACAGGCCCCGCAGGCCCCCCTTGATAATGCTCATCATAGGCCATCAGAAATAAATGATCTGCAATTTTGCCTAAGGCCTCATAATCATAGGAGCCGTGCCAGCCCAGATTCCATCCATTGGGATTGGCTGCCACCGCCACAGAAACCTCCCGGTCGGCAGGCAGCTTTTCCCGCAGCAGCCGCACCAGATCGGTATAGGCATCACGGTACTGTTCAGAAACATTTTCAATGTCAACGTTAATACCGTCCAAATGATGGGTCATAATGATCTGCACCAGCTCCTCCGCCAAAGCCTGCCGGTTTTCCAGTGCCCCAATACCGGAGGAACGATCCCAGTGATTGCTGAGAAAGGGAACCACCTTCATTCCCTGCTGATGTACGCTTTCAATAAAGTCAGCGGAAATTGTCACATTTTTCAAATTTCCTTGAGCGTCCAGATTAAAATAGGAAGGAGAAATCACCCCCAAGGAGCCTTGGGATAAAGAAATATACTCCAGCTGCTGGCTGTGAGAGCCAAAAAAAACATAGCTCATGGCATAACGATCTGTTTTGGCTAAAATCTGCGATAAGGGAATGGTAACGGTGACCGCTCCCACCAAAACAATATTTCTGATCCGTTTAAATCCCCTACTGCGGGCTAAAAAATCCAGCGCCGTCTCGGTATCAAAATTTTGTACCTCCAGATAAAATACAACGTCATAGGACTGATCCGGATTTTCAATCATCTCTGTACGAAACATCACTCACACCCCATCCTGATTGATCTGCCGGCTTTTACCCTGTTCAAAAAGACGGTAAAATGCCTTTGCTGTTAGGATGGATATTTTTTGAAGATTTATACTTCTTTCCGGCTTCAATTTCTTTTTCCCCAAAAAGCCTTCCTTCACGCAAACAAAAAAATCGGCTTTTCCATTTAGAAAAAGCCGATAAAAAAGGAGAGGTGACAGCAATAAAACTGTCTGTATGAAAAGGAGATAGTAACAACTCTTTTGTTACTATGCCTTTATTATACGGTGTAATCATGACGAAAAGATGAACAATTTATGAATTTTCAAAAAAGTTTTTCCGGCCAAAAGCCTGCTGCCTCACTTCTCTGTTTGTAAGGTAATCACCACCAGCTCCGGCCTGTTAAACAGTCTGGGAACAGAAACCGCATTCCCCAGGCCTCTGCTGACAATCATTGTTTGGCCATTTCTTTGATATTTCCCGCCGCTGTACTCAGGAAACCAATCTCCGTGGGGAGAGCGCAGCCCTCCTACAAAGGGCAGTCTGATTTGGCCGCCGTGCATATGGCCGGACAGGATTAGATCAAATACATCGTTCTGCAATAAATCCAGCATGTTGGCTCGGTGAAACAGCAAAATCCCAAAGCAGTCGGGCTGAAGCGCCAGGCTCTCTTCCGCCTGCTTTACCCTTTCCGCCGCCTGATCCCAGTCCCACACATCAGGATCGGAAATACCGTAAAGCATGATCTGCTGCCCGTCCTTCTCCAGTACGGTCTGTTGATTTTCTAAAAACCGGACAGCTCCTCCTTGCTCCCAATGCTCCTTCAGCTCAGAAAACCCCTCCGTCCACAAATCATGATTGCCGGACACCGCATAAATCGGCAGCTTGCCGCCCCACTGCTGTAAAAAACGAAAGATCACATCCTCACTTTGGGCAATGCCGTTATCCACCAGATCCCCCGCCAGCACCATCAAATCTCCATTCTGTTCCGAAAGCAGTTCCTCCATCCGGGGCGAATCAACGGCAAACCCCTGAATATCCGCCAGCAGCAAAATACGGTATCCGTCAAAGGCCGGCGGTATTTCAGCGCTGCTCACGGTATAGTGCGTGACCTGCACGCTTTTGTTCTGCCAATCCAGAAATGCCGGAGCAAGCCGCAAAAGCGCCAGCAACAGCAGCACTGTGATCAAAGCTGCGAGCAAAGCTTTTTTCAACTCGTTCTCCTCCTCTACAGCAGAAACCTGGTTTTTTCATTCCGGTATTGCAGTGGCGTTTGCCCCACCTGCTGTTTGAACCTTCTGTTAAAATAGGATATGTTTTCAAACCCGCAGCCTAAGGCGATCTCTGCTACCGGCCGATCTGTTCCCGCCAGCATGGTACAGGCTCGTTCAATCCGCAGCCGGTTGATATAATCAAACACTCCCGTCTGCATCACTTTTTTAAAATAGGTGGAAAAATAGGTGCGGTTCATATGCACAAGGGATGCCAGCTGATCCAGAAAAAACTGTTCCTCTCCAAAATGCAGATTGATATATTCCAGCACCGGACGCAGCCGATTGTAGCTTTTTGCAGCGTCCCGCTGCTCCGGGGTGCTTTCATACTGATTCAAATTCCGATAAACCAGCCCCAAAAACTGCATCAAAATGGCCTTCACCATCATCTGATACCCCGTCTGCTTTTGCTGCATTTCCTCCTCCATCTCAAACAGCAACTTGCGCAGCCGATTCAAAACGCTTTCCTCCGCAGCCAGACAGTTGGAATAAGAAATATTTTTTGGAAAAAAGGGTTGGATATAGCGATAATCAAAGGCATGATTCTGGTCAATAATCGAAGGCTGAAACATAATCACAATAATTCTTAAATGATTGGTAGACACCGCCTCATGAACCTCCAGGTTATTAATAAAGTAAAAAGAACCGGGAGAAAACTCCAGCCGCTTATCGTCAATCAGCAAAAATCCTTCCCCCTCCAGGCAGTAATTGATTTCCAGACAATCGTGAAAATGCAAACCGGTGGACCGGTCATCCTTGACGTCCGTTCGATAAAATTGAAATTCAAAATTCTGATCAAAGGGGACAAACATTTTTTTCAAAAATACCATCTCCGATTCCTGACACGCTCTATCGCTTTACCCAACTTGCTGTAAATTAATTATACTATAATTTCGGGTGTTTCACAAGAGGATTTTAAAAAAACCCTTGCAACTTACAAAATTTATGGTATAATAAACACAAGCATGTTTTTGGCGGGGCTCCGGAAAGGAGACCTCCTGCGTATGAAATGCCGAGTGCAATATAACAGAGAGGATGTGATAACATGTTGTGCTCACGCTGTCATAAAAACATAGCCGTTGTCTTTTTGTCGAAAGCAGACGGAAATCAAATCACCAATGAAGGCTTGTGTCTTTCCTGCGCAAAGGAGCTGGGAATTAAGCCTGTAGAGCAAATGCTGTCTCAAATGAATATTGACGATCAGCAAATGGAAAGCATGATGGAAGAAATGAACGATATTCTTTCGGAAGAAAATATTTCCGAATTGGCCTCCGGAGGAAATCCTTTTGAAATGTTCGGCCAGTTTTTGTCCCGCTCTCCCAAGGATTCTCCCGAGGAAAGCCGTTCATCGGAAAATAAAAATACAAAGACCCAGACCAGCAAAAAGGTTCTCAAGAAAAAAAGAATGTTAGACACCTACGGAATTAATCTGACCAAAAAAGCAGCCGAGGGCGCCGTTGATCAGGTCATCAAACGGGAGGAGGAAATTGCCCGGGTCATTCGGATTTTAAATCGAAGAACCAAAAATAATCCTGTGCTGCTGGGGGATCCCGGCGTTGGGAAAAGTGCCATTGCAGAAGGCCTGGCTGTGCGGATTGCCGAAAAAAAGGTGCCCGCCATGTTGCTGAACTTTGAAGTTTATTTGCTGGACTTTACCGCTATCGTCGCCGGCACCCAATTTCGGGGGCAGTTTGAATCCCGGCTGAAAAATATTATTGAAGAGGCCAAAAGTCTGGGAAATATTATTTTGGTAATTGATGAGCTCCATAATATCATGGGTGCGGGAGACGCAGAAGGCGCCATGAGCGCCGCAAATATTTTAAAGCCTGCCCTGGCTCGGGGAGAAATCCGTATTTTAGGTGCTACCACGCTGGATGAATACCGCAAGCACATTGAGAAGGATTCTGCCCTGGAGCGCCGATTCCAGCCTGTGATTGTCAACGAGCCTTCCCAGGAGGATACGATTGAGATTTTACAGGGGATCAAGCATTATTACGAAGAATTTCACCGGGTGGTGATCAGCGACGAGGTTGTTCGTGAGGCGGTGGATATGGCGGCCAGATATCTGCCGGAGCGGTTTTTTCCGGATAAGGCCATTGACTTGATTGATGAAGCCAGCTCTATGGTAAACCTAAAAAATCTGGCTCTGGTGGAATTAACAAAGTATAAAAACGAATTGAAAAAGGTATCGGAAGAAAAGGAATCGGCCGTGTCCGCCGATTCCATTGAGGATTATCAAAAGGCGGCCGATTTGAAAATCAAAGAATGCCGCCTTCTGAGCAAAATTGAAGAACTGGAATCTAAAATGGAGAATGTTTATGTCACACGGGAGGATCTGGCCTGCGTTATTGAAAGCCGCACCGGTATTCCGGTTCAACAGCTGACTCAGGATCAGTCTGAAAAGCTGCTGCATCTGGAGGAAGCCCTCCACAGGAGAGTGATCGGTCAGAACGAGGCCGTCAACAGCGTGGCAAACGCAATCCGCCGCCACAGAGCCGGGCTGACTCGAAAGAAACGTCCTGTTTCCTTTATTTTTGTGGGCCCCACCGGAATCGGAAAAACAGAATTGGTCAAGGCTCTTACCGAGCAGTTATTTGATACGGAAGACGCATTGATCCGGGTGGATATGTCTGAATACATGGAAAAGCACTCTGTTTCTAAAATGATCGGCTCCCCTCCCGGATATGTAGGGTATGACGATGCCGGCCAGCTGACAGAAAAGGTGCGCCGCAGACCCTACAGTGTTATTTTATTGGATGAAGTGGAAAAAGCTCATGCGGATGTGCACAATATTCTGCTTCAAATTTTAGACGACGGCAAAATTACAGACAGTCACGGTAAAACCGTAGATTTCCGGAATACCGTGATTATTATGACCTCCAATGCAGGCTCCAATGAATCCGCAGGGATTTACGGATTTGGCACCAACCCTGACGGACGGGAGGAGCAGCGGGCAGAGCAGGGGTTAAAAAATATTTTCCGGCCTGAATTTTTAAATCGGGTGGATGAGATCATCTCCTTCCACAGCCTCACCCAGCATGAGATTTTTGAAATTGCTTCCCTGCAAATCCGGGAGCTGGTTCGTCAGGCTCTGGCAAGCGGGATTACATTGGATGTCAGCTCAGAGGTTGCCTCTTATGTAGCAGAAAAGGGCTACAGCCGAACCTATGGCGCACGGCCGATCCGCAGGGTCATTCAAAAGCAGCTGGAGGATCCTCTGGCCGCTATGATGATTCGGGGAGATGCCGGCAAGGGCGACGAGCTAACGGTTTTTGTGGAGGATCAAAAGCTGCAAATTACAAAAAAAGCATAAGCTACCATGGAGCATAGCCACCTTTGGATATGCTCCTAATTTTTTTAAAAAGTTTGTAACGAATTGTTATGACAGAAGTCTAATAGTTGACAAGGAGGTGAGATGGTGCAAGACTTTGATGAAATATATTCCCAATACTTTTCGGAGATATACAAATTCGTGCTGAGCCTTTGTCAAAATCCGGCATTGGCAGAAGAAATCACCCAGGAAACGTTTTTCAAGGCTCTGAAAAATATTGATCGCTTCAAAGGAAATTGCAAGCTCAGCACATGGCTGTGTAACATTGCAAAAAACACCGTTTACAGTCATGCAAAAAAACAAAACAAGCAAGTGGATTATCCTCTTGAAATGCTTCTGTCACAGGAAAACATTGAGGAGCAATTTTCTGACCGGGAAACAGCTGACGCCATCCACAAAGTCTTACACAAGCTGAAGGAACCGTATAAGGAGGTGTTTTGGCTGCGGGTCTTCGGAGAGCTGTCCTTTTCTCAGATTGGAGCGTTATTCGATAAAACCGAGAGCTGGGCGAGAGTGACCTATTACAGAGCGAAAGTATTGATTAAGGAGGAATTACAATGACTTACCCTTGCGGATTGATTAGAGATTTACTCCCTCTTTATCTGGATGATGTGTGTCAAGAGGACAGTAAACAAGCGGTAGAACAGCACCTATCAGCCTGTGAGAAATGCAGACAGTACTGCGAATCAATGAAATTTATAGAAGACTTTGCAGAAAAACAACATGACAATTCAGAGGATATGAGATTGGCTGACGGCCTAAAGAGGATAAAAATGAAAATAAACAAAAAAATCAGGAACATCATCTTATGTTCAGCGGCGGCGGCAGTATTCCTTATTATTGGGTTTAATGCACTGTGTACAGTGCCGATAAAAAGCATTGACTTAAAAAATGTTACTGTGTCGGCAGCCGTTTACCCCATCAATGAACTGCCTCATAACCTGGATGTGGATCAAGATTCCGTTACCATATCGTTCGGGGAAGCAGATACGAGTGATACCTACCGGATTACAATTCCTGACATGCCAAATGCTAAAATAAATATGACTGAAAACGTAATGGAACACAATGAATTTGTCACGGTGATTTCCTGGAGCTGCCCTTATCTGATCCGAGAAATCAAATCGGAATATCAGGGTGATACCTTATATGTGACAGCCTTTCAGACAACAGTGTTAAATAACAAAGCTCCTGCCAATGTTCAAACAACGCAATCTCTTGAGTTCAAGGAAATCAATCAAATCGTCTTTGTTGAGGAGGACGGAAAGGAAAAGGTGCTTTGGAGCAAATAACCAAAAGCCTATCCCTCGCCCCGGATGTTGCTTAAAACCTTGATAAAGGGGAAGGGCTGAAAGCCATAATCTAGCTTTCAGCCCAAAAAAGCTTAAATGAAATGATCTTCGGAGGTGATACAAAACAAGGAATTGCCCCTATTGTATGAGGTCGATTGCACTTTGAGGAACATAGGTGTTGATTCCGTTAAATACGGTAACCCCATCAAGCTTAACCGCTTTCTT
>JAXEOR010000020.1:0-3221 GCA_034117945.1 Clostridia bacterium
TAAAAGCCTATAGAAAGCAGGGGATAAGCTGGTGGAATTTTTTGGATGCCCTCCGTCAAATCCGCCCCGAACAGGGGATAGCAGCGTCAGCACCGGCACTTTTTTTGTTAACGATATTGCTTGATTCCCTCCCGAAAGGCCTTCGTGGTTCCTTCCGTTTCGTCCAGCCAGTAGGGGCGGGCGAGGGTTTTATAAAACTCCTCTCTCATATCATAATCAGCGCTGGACCACCAAAGAGCCATTTTAATATTCGGATATTTTTGAATGGAGGAAAACATCTGGGTGATCCATTCCGCCTTGTCGCCGCCTACGGAGCTTGAGGCAAATTCCGTAATAATAAAAGGAAATTCCGAAAACACCTGCATGTATTTTTCATAGGGCTGCTGATAAATTTCATCAAAGGTTCGCCATTTTTCGTGATATAACTCTGCGTAATAGGTGCCGGTATTGTAGCCGGTCAGTCCGATCATATGAATGTATTCGTTTCCGGGGTAATAGGCAATGTAGGAGTTCCAGTGGCAGGGAGGGCAGTCCTCTGCGTTGGGGTTGAAAATCCAGATGGCATTATCAACCCCTTCCTCTTCAAAAATGCGATAGATTCTGCGCCAGTTTTCAATGAAAATTTCCGGATCGGACAGAGCAGCAACACCGGAATAGTTCACCCAGTCACTGTTCATTTCATTGTTTAGCCGAAACAGAAAGGGATGCCCGAATTCCTTTGCCCCCCGGGCAAAGGCGCGGATTTCCTCGTCGTATACGCCGTCGTACACATCCAGATTAATGTTTTTCCCAAACAGATTATCGTTGGCGTGATAAGAAATTTGCAGGGTCAGTTCGGTCAGCTTACCCCTATCATACATTTTTTGCAGCTCTTCTTTGGGAAAGCCGTGATTTAAATTAACATAGTGCAGACTGAAATCAAAGGAATAGTCCACCTTTTCCTCCAAATCAGCAAACCATTGATATTTTTTCTCATCCGTATAGGAGCCGTCCACAAACAGTCCCCAGGAAATATCCTTGCGGCTGCAAATGGACTGGTACAGCTTTTTGGTTTCCTCATTCCAGGAGGCGGGAATCACAGGAGCATATTCTTCATGAAACACATTGCCGCCTTGAATAGGGATTTCCTCAAAGGAGGCAACGGCCTCCTGCACCATTGACACAAGTGACTGGCTGTCCTCCGATTTAAACATCATCCGGAAAAAGGCCTGTTTTCCCGTCATAGATTCCACAAAGAAATAGGTATAATTGTTTTGCGTTACCTGGGAACCGTCTGCAGGGGTGCGGGTAAAGGAAATCAGCTGCGCCCGGGCGCCGTTTTTCATAGTAAAGCGATTATTTTGGGTGATAGTGAGGTGATTTTGAGCAATAAATTCCTCATTTAGATAATAATTGTTCAGATAATGATCGATAAAATAAAACACATCCTCATAGGGCGCCCATTCTCTAGTAATCACAACGGTTGTGCTGTCGTTATAGGCCTTGATCTGCTCCGGTGCAACGGAACGGTCAAAGCTCATATCCTCCGGCAGTGCCACGCTGTATCCCTTTGGGTGATCCACCAGCACCTTGTGATGGTCGGCTGTGGTGATGATTTCCTCCTGAATATCAGGCTCTGTTTTGGTGATGGCATAATATTTTTGCTGGATCTTGTGTGTCAGGCGCTCCATAAAATAGCCGGGATCGGTGAAAAAGCCTTTGCTGCCGACTAAAATTCCCATGAATATGACGAAAACTCCCACAATCGAGAGCAATAAAATGCGACGTTTCATACGAATAATTCCTTTCCTGTCTTTTGGTTTAGTATATCATACAATCCTGCCTGTGTCAAACAACTTTATCCATTTTGTTTGAATTTTCTCCTAAGAAAAGCTTGACAAACCTTTTTTTAAGGAGGTATACTGTATTGGAAAGAGGAGAAGAATATGAAAAAGGAGGAAACATCTTGTTTCGAGAAAAGAGATTCGGAATGTTTGTTCACTGGGGACTGTATGCGATCAGCGGATGGCACGAGCAGGAGCAGTGGCGGTATCCGGTGGAAAGCAAGGAATACCAGGCCTATATGCACCGGTTTTTTCCTAAAAAGTATGATCCGGATGCATGGGTTCTTGCCGCCAAGCAAGCGGGGATGGATTACATTTGCTTTACTGCCAAGCATCATGACGGCTTTTGTATGTGGGACACGGCCTACAGCGATTATAAGGTAACCAATTCTCCCTATGGGAAGGATGTGCTGAAGGAGCTGGCGGAGGCCTGCCACAGGCAGGGGATGGCTCTTTCCATTTACTATTCCGTTCCCGACTGGTATCATGAAAATTACCCTAATTTCGGAAGAAGTCACGAATTGGCGGAGCCAAAGCCAGGGGATTGCCCGGATGAGGACAAATATATTCAATATGTCAAAAATCAGGTGACAGAGCTTTTGAGCAATTATGGACCGATTTTGAGCTTTTTCTGGGATATTCCGCCTCAGAGGAGAGATCCGTCCGTCAATGAACTGGTGCGGTCTTTGCAGCCAGGAATTCTGATCAATAACCGAGGGTATGATGAGGGGGATTTTGCAACGCCGGAGCGGGAGGTTCCTGAAGGGGGCAGGTTTGAAAAGCTGACGGAAGCCTGTCAGTCGGTGGGGCGCCAGTCCTGGGGCTATAGAAGCAATGAGGATTACTATTCTCACCGCTTTCTGATTTCCTCCATTGACCGGATTATGGCCATGGGCGGGAATTATGTGCTGAATGTAGGGCCGGATGCAGACGGGCAGCTGCCCCCTGAAGGGCTGGAAACTTTGCAAGCGGTGGGGGATTGGTACCGGAGAGTCAAACCGGCCTTGTATGCAGAGCCGGCCTCGAACCTTTTCCCGGGCAGCGAATTTTTGGTGACGAAAAAGGAAAACACCCTTTATTTTCATTTTCCGAAGGATCCAGAGGCCTCCGGCCTGTTCTTTCCTTCGGTAAAGGAGGCACCGAAAAAAGCTGTGGTATTAAACGACGGAACACCCCTTTCCGTCTCCTTTGACCAAATGCCCACTCTTTGCAGCCCTCCCCAGCATTGTGAACCTGTTTTGCACCTTAACGGCATCCCGGTGAACAGGATAACGGGGGAAACCATTATTCTGGCTTTGGAATTTGAGGATGCGAACCGAGCCGTTGATTCATCCTGCGGGATGCAAAAAGAGGGGCGATTTTAACGAAATCAGGCCTGAAAAAAGGCCTGCAGTGGGT
>JAXEOR010000021.1:0-10717 GCA_034117945.1 Clostridia bacterium
CTATACCCGCATATTTTTATTAGTTGCACAAAAGCAACCGTTCCAGCTTGCGCTTGACCCGCTGAAGAGCATTGTCAATCGATTTCGGAGACTTGTGAACCTGCTCGGAAATCTGCTGATAGGATTTTCCCTGCAGATACAGAGATAAAATTTCATGCTCCATTTGACTGAGAGCATCGGCGATGATAGTTTCACAGGCATCGTAGTTTTCTTTATTGATGATCAGCTCTTCCGGATTCATGCAGCTGCTACCCAGCACCACGTCTGCCAGAGTTTGGTTGGAGCTTTCGTCAAAAGCAGGCCGGCTGAGGGACACATAAGAGTTCAAGGGCTGGTGCTTTTGCCGGGTGGCGGTTTTGATGGCTGTGATCATTTGCCGGGTGATACAGATTTCGGCAAAGGAACGGAAGGTTGCCTGCTTGTCCGGCTGATAATCGCGAACCGCCTTATATAGGCCGATCATCCCCTCCTGAATCATATCCTCATGATTGCCGCCAATCAGAAAATACGGTCTGGCACGGGAGGCCACAAAGCCCTTGTAGCGATTTAAAATCGCTTCCATGGCATACATATTGCCCTTTTGGGAAAGAGAGACGATCTCCTCGTCCGTCATTTGATCATAAGGCAGCTCCCGTTCCTTACTCATGCTGGACCGCTCCTTTTCGGACAAAATGTATAACTAATTATCATTATAAGAAAAAAATATGAAATTGTCAAGAGAAAATCAAGATTTTTTCTTTTTTTCTGATAAATTTTTAAAAAATGCTTGTTATTTTTCTGATTTTGATGTATGCTAAGAGAAGGAACAGGAGGAGGAATATGGAGAAAAAAACCTTTTCGGTAACAGGAATGACCTGCAGCGCATGCTCTGCGGCGGTGGAGCGGAAAATCGGCGGAATGAACGGTGTGAAATCGGTTTCAGTAGCGCTGCTGCAAAACACTATGACGGTGGACTATGAGGAAAAAGACGTTGGAGAACGGGAG
Source organism: Clostridia bacterium (assembly GCA_034117945.1). Taxonomy (GTDB): domain Bacteria; phylum Bacillota; class Clostridia; order HGM11514; family HGM11514; genus SIG438. Next base: position 985 of record JAXEOR010000021.1, read on the forward strand.
TTTTCAGAGGCACTGAAGCAGATTGGCTACGGTCTTGCCTCCCAACCGAAAAAAGAAGAAGCAAAAAAACGGGAGAACGCAATGGCCAGACGGTTATGGTGGTCGGTGATTTTTCTGCTTCCCTTTCTGTATTGCTCCATGGGGCATATGATCGGCCTGCCCCTGCCCGATTTGCTGAATCCCCACCATTATCCTGTGTATTTTTCTTTATTTCAGGCTGTGCTGAGCATCCCGGTGCTTTGGCTGAACAGAAGCTATTTTATTCACGGCTTTTCCGCTTTGATCCGCCGGGTACCCAATATGAATTTCCTGATTGCCATCGGCGCCGGTGGATGGTGTAGTAACAGAGGGCGCTACGGTGATGGAGGAATCTGCTTTGATGAGAAAAAGTATGCCGGCGGATAAAAATCCGGGAGATCGGCTGCTGGCGGCTTCTGTGAATCTGACGGGGCGATGCGTGATCCGGGTGGAGCAGGCCTTGAAAGAGATTGACGGGGTTGACGCCAAGGTGAATCTGGAGAAAAAACAGCGGAGGTTCCTTTGAGCCGTCCTGTGCCGGATCAGGTTCTGACAGCGGCGGTGACAAATGCCGGATATACCGTAACAGGCATTGAATAATCATAAAAAAAGATGCACTTCGCTTTGAGGTGCATCTTTTTTCCCCTTTAGGGGGTTATTTTTTTGCTTTTCCTTCCAGAAAATAGGTTGCCTCCATATCGGCAGTAGACAGGGCAAAGGCAAGGGGAAACTGTTCAAAGGCGTTGCCCACGTTGCGAATGTCCTCCGATCCGGAGAAGCCCATATGATACCGGATGGCAAAGGCTTCTTCCCGGGTCAGGCGCATAAAGCCTGTAATGATATAAACGGATTTTTCCCCGTGGCCGTAAGGCAGCTTGTCCTCAAATTCATAGGTAGGAACCTGGTGCCAAACGCCCCGCTCGTCTTTTACATTCCGCACCCCGGGCTTGTAGCAATTGATTTTGCAAAGATCGTGAAGCAGGGCGCAGATGGCTGCTGTTTCGTCTGATACCTCCAGGCCGTAGGTTTCCCTGACCCGAGGGCGGGACAGGTAATCCTGCAGGCATTCATAGACGTTTAAGCTGTGCTCGGCCAGGCCTCCTTCGTAGGCACCGTGAAACCGGGTGCTGGCAGGGGCGGTAAAAAAATCGCTGGCGGGAGAAAGCAGGTATTCCAACAGCTGGTCTGCCCCTTCCCGATGAATCCGTGCTTTGTAGCAATCCAAAAAGGCTTCTTTGATTTCTATCATATTCATATAAAAAATCTCCTCCGAACGGCACAAATCGTCATGCAATTTTTATTATACCATAAAACAAGCGGATTTCCAAGGAGATTTTTCAAGATTACGATAGTTTTTTTAATCGGCTGACCGCTTCCTTTGTTTGCTCCCGATCACCAAAGGCGGTGAGCCGGAAAAAGCCTTCTCCGTTTTTCCCAAAGCCAGCCCCGGGGGTTCCCACAAGATACAGCTCTGTCAGCAGCTTATCAAAGAATTCCCAGGATGGCATACCGCATTTTAACCAGACATAGGGGGAGTTTTTGCCGCCGGTGTACCAGATGCCGAGCTCGTCTAAGGCCTGGGTAATCAGAGCCGCATTTTCCTGATAATACCGGATGGCCTCTTTCACCTGCTTTTGCCCCTCTTCACTGAAAACCGCCGCAGCTCCTCTTTGAACAATATAGGGAACGCCGTTGAACTTGGTGGTTTGTCGGCGCAGCCAAAGCTTGTTGAGAGAGGCGCCCTCCCGCCGGAGCGCCATTGGCACAACGGTGTAGCCGCAGCGGGTACCGGTAAAGCCCGCTGTTTTAGACAGAGAGCAAAATTCAATGGCACATTCCTTTGCCCCTTCAATTTGATAGATGCTCTGGGGCAGGTCTTCTGTAATAAAGGCCTCGTAGGCGGCATCGTACAAAATCACGGCATTGCGCTCCAAAGCGTAATCCACCCACTGCTTCAGCTGATGGGCGGAATAGGCGGCACCGGTGGGGTTGTTCGGAGAACACAGATAAATGATATCTGCCTGCTGGGAGGGATCCGGCATGGGCAGAAAGCTGTTTTCCTCATTGGCCTGGGCATACAGAATGGTTCTGCCTGCCATGGTGTTGGTGTCTACATAAACCGGGTATACCGGGTCGGGAACCAGCACGGTATTGTCCTGAGAAAACAGATCCAGAATGTTTCCCACGTCGCTTTTGGCTCCATCGCTTACAAAAATTTCATCCTGCTCTAAGGAAACATTCTTTTTTGCATAATATCCCTGCAGGGCGGATTTCAAAAAGTCATAGCCCTGCTCCGGGCCGTATCCGTGAAAGCCTTCCTTGGTGCCCATTTCCGCTGACGCTTGCTCCATAGCGTTCACCGCCGCCTGGCAGAGGGGGAGAGTAACGTCTCCGATCCCCAGCCGGATCACTTCCGCCTCCGGGTGTTGAGCGGTGAAGGCCGCTACCTTTTTGGCAATGTCAGAAAACAAGTAGCTTTCCTGCAATTTAAAATAATTTTGATTGAGTTTCATATGGTTTCATCTCCGTTCCGCCGCCCTGCATCGGCACAAATAATTAATGGAAGGCTCTCTTATTGGCAGGGGATCATAAGAGAGAAAAAGCCGCAGCGCATTTCCCGCCAAAGGGGTCGAATTTTCATGTTTCTGTTTCTTCCGGCAATTCCACAACCCCTGTGAAAGCAATTTGGGCATTCCCGGTCATCAGAACCCGTTGAGGGGTGTATTGAATTACCAGCTCACCGCCCCGTAAACGCACGGTAACATCCTCTCCTTCCGGGCAGAAGCCGTTTAACACAGAAGCCGTTACTGCGGCGCATGCACCGGTTCCGCAGGCCATGGTTTCACCACTGCCCCGTTCCCATACCCGCATTTCCAGGGTGTGCCTGTCAATCACCCGGATAAATTCCGTATTGACCTGCTCCGGAAACAGGGGATGACGCTCAAACAAAGGCCCGATTTCCGAAAGGGGAAGGGAGGCGGGCTCTGGCACATAGACCACGCAATGCGGATTTCCCATGGATACGCAGGTGATCTGATATTCCGTTCCACCCACCGTCAGAGGGCGGCTGATCACAGTGTCTCCTTCCAGCAGCACCGGAATCTGGGAGGGCTGGGTAACGGCCTTTCCCATGTCTACGGTAACACTGGCAACCTTTCCCTGATCTGCAGTGATGTACAGGGTTTTGATGCCGCTTAAGGTTTCGATGGACAGGGTATCCTTAACGGCGTATCCTTGCTCATACAAATATTTCCCCACGCACCGAATGGCATTGCCGCACATTTTTCCTTCGCTGCCGTCAATGTTAAACATTCGCATTTTGCCGTCTGCCACATCTGACGGACAGATCAGAACAATTCCGTCTCCCCCGATGCTTTTGTGTCGGTCGGAAAGCAGGATGCTGAGCTGCTCCGGATGCTGAACAGGCTGACGAAAGCAGTCAAAGTAGATGTAATCGTTTCCGCAGCCGTGCATTTTTGTAAATGATAGCTTTGTCATATTTCTCTGCCCTTCTGCCTACAAAAATCATATCTTTTTAACGCCTTACAGTAGGCGGGCAAGGCGCTTTTTTGAAAAGAGACCGCCCTGCTTGCGGGCGGGTTTCTTCCTATTCATACATAGTTAAAATGGTTTCTGCCACCTGAATTTTTTTGCAGCGCAAATCCATCGCCTGCTTTTCAATATAATGATGTGCCTGTTCCTCTGTCATTTTCAGATACTGAATCAGCACGCATTTTGCCCGATTCATTAATTTCAGCTCTGCCAGGGCATCCTGCAGTTTTTTGTTTTCCGCTTGAAGCCGGGCAGCCTTTTGATTGGCGGCCAGAGCCAGCTGCACAGCCTGCCGGAAGATTGCTTTTTGGATGGGCTTAGAGAGAACCATAATGCCTTTTTCACTTATTTTACTGGAAACGCTGGCTGCAATTTCAGCCTTCACCATAAAAATAACGCCGGCAAGGGAGTTAGAGGCGATTCCAAGAGCCAGCTCGTGACCCAGCTCATTGGGCAGAGGCGCATTGATGATCACCAGATTAAATTCCTGCTGAGCCATTTGCACCCTGGCTTCCTCTCCGTCAGACACTGCCGTAACGCAGGACAGCCCGGAGGCAGACAGCAGCTGCAAAAGCCCGTTTTTGTTTTTTTCCGATCCGATCACAAGCAATATCTTCTCCTGCAAAAAAACCCCTCCTGATCCGGTTTCCGTTGGTTTCCTTCCTTCTCTTTCCTATTATAAACAACATTTGCCGAATTGTCAAGAGATTTTGAATTAATGAATGATAAAACTTGCAAAAAAATCATAAAATCAAGTTTATTCGTCATAATTGGCAAACGAAAACTATATTTTTGCAAGATTGATTGTGTAACTTGCAAAAAAGAGAAAAAATTGAAAAAAATTTTTCAAAAAAGGGTTGACAAATGCGAAAGAGGGGTATATAATGGGAACATAAAATAGCAAAGGCGCTATGAATCCCAGTGATTCGCAGCGTCTTTTTTGTTATTTAAGTTGTTATATTTTATTAGGGGGTATGCAGTATGGCAAAAATTTCTGAATTGTTCGGCACCATGGTTTTCAACGACAGCGTCATGCAGGAAAGACTTCCCCATGACACCTACAAGAAGCTGAAAAAATCAATTGCTGAAGGCAAAACGCTGGATCGATCCATTGCAGATGTTGTGGCAAATGCCATGAAGGATTGGGCAATTGAAAAGGGTGCGACTCACTTCACCCATTGGTTCCAGCCGCTGACCGGCGTAACCGCAGAAAAGCATGACAGCTTCATTTCTCCATCGGGAGACGGGAGAATTATTATGGAATTCTCCGGAAAAGAACTGATAAAGGGCGAGCCGGACGCGTCAAGCTTCCCTTCCGGCGGACTGCGGGCAACCTTTGAGGCAAGAGGATATACTGCATGGGATCCTACCTCCTATGCGTTTATCAAGGACGGCACTCTTTGTATTCCTACCGCGTTCTGCTCCTATGGCGGCGAGGCACTGGACAAAAAAACGCCTTTGATCCGATCTATGGAGGCGCTGGACAAGCAGGCCAAGCGGATTTTGAAGCTGTTTGGCAAAACAACAGCAAAGGTAACCACCACGGTGGGTGCCGAGCAGGAATATTTTTTGGTTGACAAAGAGCTGTACGATCAGAGAAAAGACTTGATTTTCACAGGAAGAACCCTGTTTGGAGCAAAGCCTCCTAAGGGGCAGGAGCTGGAGGATCATTATTTCGGAATGATCAAGCCGAGAGTTTCCGCCTATATGAAGGAGCTGGATGAGGAGCTTTGGAAGCTGGGAATTCTGGCAAAGACAAAGCATAACGAGGTGGCTCCCTCTCAGCACGAGCTGGCTCCCATTTTTACCAGCACCAACCTGGCTTCTGATCAGAACCAGATTACAATGGAAATGATGAAACGGGTGGCCGCCCGGCACGGACTGGTTTGTCTGCTCCATGAAAAGCCCTTTGCAGGGGTGAACGGCAGCGGAAAGCACAACAACTGGTCACTGTCTACCATAGAAGGGGAAAATCTGCTGGATCCCGGCAAAACACCCTATGAAAACGCACAGTTCCTGTTGTTCTTGAGCGCTGTGATCAAGGCGGTGAACGAGCATCAGGATTTGCTGAGACTGTCTGTTGCCAGCGCAGGAAACGATCACCGGCTGGGAGCCAACGAGGCGCCTCCCGCTATCGTATCCATGTTCCTGGGAGAAGAGCTGACCGAGATTATGGAGGCCATTGCAAACGATACTGCCTATGACGGACATGAAAAGGTCAAGATGGAGCTGGGAGTTCATGTACTGCCTCGGTTCTCTAAGGATTCTACCGACAGAAACAGAACCTCTCCCTTTGCCTTTACCGGCAACAAGTTTGAATTCCGTATGCTGGGCTCCAGTCTTTCGATCGCAGGTCCCAACATTGTGCTCAATACCATTGTGGCAGACGTGCTGAGCGAATTTGCAGACGAATTAGAGCAGGCAGAGGACTTTAAGAGCGAGCTGAATGATCTGATCCGCAAAAACTACAAAGAAAATGAAAAAATCATTTTCAACGGCAACAACTATTCGGACGAATGGTTAGTAGAGGCGGAAAAAAGAGGCCTGAAAAATTTGAAAACTACGGCAGACGCCATTCCTTATTTTGAATCTCCCGAAAACATTGCCTTGTTTACCAAGCACGGCGTGTTCACCGAATCGGAGATGAAGTCCAGAACAGAGATCTTGCTGGATAATTATTGCAAGGTGCTGAACATTGAAGGGCTAACTATGCTGGAAATGGCAAAAAAGGAAATTCTGCCGGCGGCTTTGGCCTTCAGTAAGGAAGTGGCAGATACTGCGCTGACCAAAAAGCAGCTGTCCAACAGCTTCCCCACCCAGGTGGAAGAAACCTTGGTGAATAAGCTTTCCTCCTTACTGACCTGCCTGCAAAATAAGATTGACAAGCTGGATGAGGTCATGATTCAGACCAAGGAATATGAGAATGTTAAGGAAGCGGCTCAGTACTATAAAACTACTGTATTTTCCGCTATGCAGGAACTGCGGGCGGTAGCAGATGAGCTTGAGGTGATTACCGCAAAGCAATACTGGCCCTATCCCAGCTACAGCGATTTGCTGTTCAGTGTGATGTAATAATATAATTAGGAAAGAATGAAATAAAAAAGGCACAAAGGCGTGTTTTTTCTAAAGAATAAATTAGAAAAAATGCGCCTGCTTTATAAAAAAATGAAAGGGAGTTGTTTCATATGACTGATATCATCAGCATGGTATCCGAGCAAGTGTTTTCTGTATGGTTTTTGATTGGTGCAGCCTTGGTGTTCTTTATGCAGGCCGGCTTTGCTATGGTGGAGGCGGGCTTTACAAGAGCAAAGAACGCCGGTAACATCATCATGAAAAATTTGATGGATTTTTGTATCGGAACCGTCATGTTTATCCTGATTGGCTTTGGACTGCTGCTGGGTGAGGATACGCTGTTCGGCTTGATTGGATTACCCACCCTCGGAATCTTTACGGATTATGCCAACTTTGACTGGTCCAATTTTGTGTTCAACCTGGTGTTCTGCGCAACAACCGCTACGATTGTTTCCGGAGCCATGGCGGAAAGAACAAAATTTCTTTCTTATTGTATCTATTCTGCAGTGATTTCTGCTGTGATTTACCCCATTGAGGCTCACTGGATCTGGGGCGGCGGCTGGCTGAGTCAGCTGGGCTTCCACGATTTTGCAGGCTCATGTGCCATCCATATGGTAGGCGGCCTCTGCGCACTGATCGGCGCTGCCATTCTGGGTGCCAGAATCGGTAAATTTACCAGGGATAAAAACGGTAAGGTGGTAAAAGTAAATGCTTTTCCCGGACATAACATTGTGATTGGCGCACTTGGGTGCTTCATCTTATGGTTTGGCTGGTACGGATTTAACGGCGCAGCTGCCACCAGCGTGGAAGGGTTGGCTTCTATTTTCCTGACAACCACCATTGCACCTGCTGTTGCAACGGTTGCCTGCATGATCTTTACCTGGCTCAAATACGGAAAGCCTGATGTTTCCATGTGCCTGAACGCTTCCCTGGCAGGACTGGTAGCCATTACCGCTCCCTGCGATGTTACGGATGCAGGCGGTGCTTTTGTGATCGGCCTGGTGGCTGGTTTGCTGGTTGTTTTCGGTGTTTGGCTGCTGGATCATGTGCTGCATGTGGATGACCCGGTAGGTGCTGTAGCGGTTCACTTTATGAACGGTGTTTGGGGAACTTTGGCGGTTGGATTGTTTGCTGCTCCCAACGCTCCCGGCTTTGAAGGCGCCGGTCTGAACTCTGCCGGACTGTTTTACGGCGGCGGCTTTGCACAGCTGGGAACACAGCTTTTGGGTATTATTGCAGTCTGCGCTTGGACAGCGGTTACCATCACCATCACCTTCCTGGCGATCAAAGCCACAGTTGGTCTGCGGGCAAGCCGGGAGGAAGAAATTCTTGGATTGGACAGCACAGAGCACGGCCTGGTAAGTGCTTATGCAGACTTTAGTCCTGCCATTGATTCTATTTCCGTACCGGCGGGCGCAGCGGTTCCTATGGGTGAGGTTGCAGTGGAACAGGCTGTTCCGGTGGTGGAAAAGACTGCGGTGGACGCAAAGCCCGGAGAAAACAAGTTTACCAAGATTGCCATTGTGGCGAAGGAAAGCAAGTTCGAGGAACTGAAGGAAGCCATGAATTCAATCGGCATTACCGGTATGACGGTGACCAAGGTATTGGGCTGCGGTATGCAGAAGGGTCGGCCGGAATATTACCGCGGTGCAGAAATCAATGTTACCTTGGTGCCTAAGATGAAGCTGGAAATGGTAGTGTGCAAGGTGCCGGTTCGGACTGTGATTGAAACAGCAAAGCGGGTACTGTACACCGGTCATATCGGCGATGGAAAAATCTTTGTATATGATGTAGAAAATGTAGTAAAAATCCGCACCGGCGAGGAAGGGTATGATGCCCTGCAGGATATCGAATAGTTGATGCGTGCAACGAAAAACCCCATATAACAAACGGCTTGAGGTCGGCAGAGCATCTGCCGGCCTCATCCGTTTGTTTTTTATAATGATTGATTTTTTACCGGCAGATTGTTTCGCCGTCAAATACCAAAAGACATGCCGTTTCCGGTACATCCTCTTTTTGCATTGACAAAAAAACACAGCCGTGATATGATAAAAGAAAGGAAAGGAAGGGTTGAGGATGAATCAGCAGCTTTTAGAATTATTGCAGCAGTCAGAGGGATATTGCTCCGGAGAGGCCATCAGCGAACAGCTGGGCATTACCCGTTCTGCCGTTTGGAAGCAGATCAATCAGCTTCGCCGGGAAGGGTATGAGATTGATTCCGTTCCCAGAAGGGGGTATTTTCTCCGGCCCGGTTATTTGAATCAGCATAAGATCAAGGCAGGGCTGAGGGGGAAAACAATAGGCCGTGAGCTGTACCTGGCTGCCTGTGTTTCCTCCACCAACGACTGGGCGGGGGACATGAGCGGAAAAGCGGCTGATGGCAGTGTGTTTTTGGCGGAGCGGCAGACAAAGGGACGAGGCCGCCGGGGAAAGCTTTGGGATTCTCCCTTGAAAGAGGGATTGTTTTTTTCGGTGCTTTTGTATCCTCCCATTGCGCCCTGCCAGGTGATGCGGATCACTCTTTGCGCCGGACTGGCTGTCTGTAAAGGCGTTTATGACGTGACGGGGATCATGCCGGGGATCAAGTGGCCCAATGATATTGTGCTGAACGGAAAAAAACTGTGCGGTATTTTAGCGGAGATGCGAGCCGAGGCGGAACGGATTGTCCATGTGGTGATCGGCATTGGCATGAATGTGAACCAAAGATCTTTTCCGGAGGAATTGAAGGAAATTGCTACCTCCCTGCGGATGCATACCGACCGGGAGTGGGACAGAAATCAGCTGGCGGCGGCAGTTTGCAGTCGGCTGGAGGAATATGAACAGCTGCTGGCGGAGGATCGCCTTCCCATTGAGGAATACCGCAGTCTGTGCGTTACTTTGGGTCGTGAGGTACGGGTTTCCTCTGTGCTTGAGGAATACCAGGCAAAGGCGGTGGATATTACAGAGGGCGGAGAGCTGGTTGTAAAGCTGCCGGATGGAAGGAAAAAAACAGTGGGAGCGGGAGAGGTGTCCGTTCGGGGGCTGCTGGGCTACAGCGATTAAAAAGGATACAATTGGGGACGGAGTTTTTTCTTGACACCTATCGTCATAA
>JAXEOR010000022.1:0-2441 GCA_034117945.1 Clostridia bacterium
TGCTTCAACACATAAACCGATGTATGCTGTTCTATCATCTGGGAGCGACGTTGCGTGGTGGCGTGCCATGCTCTATCGAAGATGCCGATTTGGATCAGATGCTGACATTTCGAGTAGTATGATAAAACCGCTGCAATTTTCATCCCCGAGCAGGATGGAATATGCAGCGGTTTTATATTTCCTGAGGAATGGTGTCAAACTGCATTTTTACAGTTTGGGTACCATTTTCGAGGAAAATATGAAGGGTGTCCAGAGGGGCGCAGCCCCTTGGCTCTGGGTTTCCAATAGGGGCGAGCAGCATCCCTGTTGGCACACAATTTTCCGCAGGAAAGTCTAGTGTGTTATACCTTTGTAGAGCGGATGGCAGCCGGAAATGTAGCACACCCTTGAATCTGTGCTGCAATTCCGGCGTTCTGGTGGGAAAGGTTGCCCCATAAATGGGGCAGTCTGAGCAACAGGAAAAGGCTGGAAGAAGGTGCAGAAAGCAGCTTTTTCCAGCCGGTCAGCAACGGAACAAAGGTATATCAAAAGCCCCCGTCCTGCCGCAGCATCTATCGTTAAAACCACCACGGCAGTTCCAGCCATAGATTGTCCAGCGCCAGAGCCTCGGTTGACTTTGCCCGACTTTCACTGAGATGGAAATGCAACGCCGTCCCAATCAGAGGGTGTTCCAAATCGTCCTCAAAGCCAAATCGGTACAGGAGGTATGCCCTGTCTCTTGCGGGAATGCGTCTCAGTCCCTCGTACAGCTCCCGCCGGTTTTCTTCTTCAATCAGGATCTTCTCTGGCTCAGCGGCATACGGATCAGCGATCAGCTCGGAACGCTGCATGGAGTCCTCGCCGGGGAGCAGATCATCCAGATTGATCCGTTCCATAGGAAATCCATCCTCTTTTGATTGCAGCCGCTGCTCAAAGGTGGCAAAGGCGGCGGAAATCAAATCCATCATGGCGTTGCGGATGGCTTGTCCGGCATAGGTCAAGAACTTTATTTTCTTGTCAGGGTCGTACAGGGAGATAGCCCGTAAAAGGCCGATGCTTCCCTCCTGAATCAGATCATCGTGGTCGATGCCAAGCTCACTGTTGCCCAGCCCCACGCTTTGATACAATTCATTTGCAACCTTTTGTATGTATCCCAGATTGTTTTTTACCAGCTGCTCCTGCGCCTGTGCATCCCCTCGCTGTGCCAGTACGCAGAGCTGCTCATTTGTTTTTGGCTTCATGATCCTGTTCCGCCATCCGCTGTACCATGTGAAGCAGTGCCTGCCGCACTTCCCCCAGAGAATCGGCATCGGCAAGCTCCATCCCGGAGACACTGGCAATAATCAGATCCACAACCTGTTCCGGCGAAACGGATGGATGCAGCGCATCCTGCCCTTTCATCGTTTCCGAATACATCTGTTCCACCATTTCTTTGGTCAGCGGCTCCCCTGTTTCCGTGCCGATTTCTTTTTTGATCTCCCGCAAAACAGCCATAAACTGATTTTGGATATTGGTCAGGTCTGCCTGATAGACGGGCACCTTATTCAGCAATGCAGTCTGTGCTGCTTGCTGGGCCGCTTTCTTGGCATCAGGCTGCTCTTTTCCTGTCCCCAACAGCATGGAGCTGAGCGTTTGAACTATCTGATTCTGCACCGCAAAACCAGAGGCAAGGGTATCATCAAAATACAGCGCAATCATATTGGTAAGCTGGGCGAAGCGGCGGTTTTCCAGCAGACGGCTTACCACCTGCGGATTGGTTCTGCCGGTATAAAGGTTCCGTGCCGCTTCAGCGGACAATCCCAGCTCGGAAATGTCATAGTTTTTCCGGTCAGGGACATCAGTCATGCACAGGAGAAAATCGGTAGAAACATTGAAGATGCGGGCAATGCTAATCATCTGATCCAGGCTGAGCGTATCCTTCGTCCCGTTGATGAAACGGCTCAGAGTGCTTTCGGTAACACCGATTTTCTTGGCCAGTACCGCTTGCGTAATTTTGTGTTCCTTCATCAAGTCCTGCAACCGCTGCTGCGGCGTGCTGGGAAGATACCGCTGCTCCATATCCAAGCCCCCTCTCAGTTTTTCTTGATGTATTTCCCGCTTTTGATGCGGGCGTCTTTTGGCTTTTCCGCATTTTCCGGGATGATCCAGCGGTAGCCTGCTCGCTGTGCGCCAGGGATGCGGTTTTCATTGCAGAGAACGCCGACACGCCGGGGCGATACCCCCCATTTCTCTGCTGCTTCAAAGGTAGAAAGGTATTTCATGGTTTATTATGTCCTTTCCTGATTCTATATAAATTATATTCCATAACCGGAATAATATCAACATATCTTTGTGAACATCTGCCGCTCTGAGGTCTTGCAATTTTGCAAGGTTTCAGGGCGGCTTTTTTGTTTCTTGCAGTTCTGACGGATTTTTGAGGAAACCCCCTTTTTCTCCGTACATTGAGGTGACAGGGAAAACCT
>JAXEOR010000023.1:0-5104 GCA_034117945.1 Clostridia bacterium
TCCCGAAGGAATCACGTTTGTTTTATTGGCATAATCCTCCGTGCCCGCCAGCAGCTCATAAATCATTGTTTTGTCCAAATCGTCCAACAGGGGAACAAGGCGATATTCCGGATATAATTTTTCCCCGTTTTTGTCCGGAAAATACAGCTTTAATACATCCACCTTTAAATTTTCCTCTTCTGCATAATCCACCAGATGAACCTGATAGGGATACTGATAATACCCCTCCAAGGGCTGCCCGTCTGCCAAAAGGGTCATGGTGGCGATTTTTTCTCCCTGCACCGCAACTCCCTGAGCCAGAGAAATGGCGCACAGTTCGTTAATAAACAAAAAGGTTTCCGGCTCAATCTGGCGAATTTCTTCAGAAAAATTCACAGTTGCCGCACTGCCGTTCACCTCAACCGACAGCAGCTTTGTCTGCCTGGGGAACAGCCCCTTGTTGGCGCTCATCATCTGTTCCATAATCAGAAAATTCGTGTCATCCTCCGCCGGAAACTCCCGAACCATACGGGAAATATAATCCCGATCATTATTCAAGGTATAAACATAAATACTGGAAATTGAAGATTTCTGTTCCTGCTCTTCCCCTTGCTCATCTCCTACTGCCGCACTCCCGTTTGAACAGCCTGTCCCGGCAGCAGCCAGGGAAAACAACAGAAGAAAAGCAAGTACCGCATGCATGATTTTTTTCATTTTTCTAACTCCCATCCAAAAGTATTTCAATCAAATTTCTCGCGTGTAAGCTGAAAAATCAAAATAAACACATTCTATTATATCTTATTTCATCCATTTTGTAAATAGAAAAAACATTACAAAACAGTTACAAGCAATTTGAAAAATAGTTTTCCGCTTGAGCAATGTCCGCCTTGACCTGCTCTGCCAAGGCAGCTTCGTCTGAAAATTTACGCTCCGGCCGCAAAAAAACTTCAAACCGAACCGTCAGCGTTTTTTGATAGAGATTTTCATAAAAATGCAGAATATGACATTCCAATCTAGGTGTGTTCCCCAACGAAAAGGTAGGAAGAACCCCGAAATTACTGACAGAGGGAAGCCATCTGTCCCCCACCAGGCAGCGGGTAAGATAGACGCCGTGCTTCAAAGGAGGAAAGGTCCCCTCCACATTCGCCGTACAAAACCCCAGTCTGCGCCCTACCTGTCTGCCATGCTCCACCCTTCCCACCGTTTCCAAGGGATGTCCCAGGCAAAAGAGAGCCTCCTTCAGCTCCCCCTGCTGCAACAGCTCCCGGATTCTGGTTGAGCTGACCGGAATCCCCATTGCCTTCACAGAAGGAACAATGTCAAGCAAAAAGCTTTCCTCATACTGCTTTAACAATTCCGGCGAGCCCGCATGGCGGTAGCCGAACCGATAATTTTCGCCAACAACCACGCATTTGGCATTCAGCCTTTGCACAAGATAGTCCTTCACAAACTGCTCCGGTGAAAGCGACCGCATTTTTTGATCAAAGGGCTCGAACAGCACCTGATCTGCTCCAAACCAAAGAGCCAGCTTTTCCTTCTGCTCATTGGTGGTCAGCAGCTCCGGCTGATTCCCCAGCAGCGCTTTGGGGTGCAACTGAAAGGTAACCATAACTACCTGCAATCTAAGCTTTTTTTTCAATTCAGCCGCTTTTTTCAGCAATGCCTGATGCCCAATATGAACACCGTCGAACATTCCCAAAACGGCAATACACCCCTCCGGGAACAAACATTTTTCCGTCATGATCTATTCCTCTTCTAAAAACATGGTCTCGGGCTGAACATAACAGCCGTAGGGTCTGGGCTCTGCCCGGGCAACGCACAAAAATCCGCCTCCGGACGAAAAAACCTTGATGGAACCGGACAGGTGCTCCTTCTCCAGAGGTGTCGCCGTCCCGTTTTTCAGCTTTCTTTCCGCCTCCCCTGTCACCCTCACCGAAGGAAAGGGAAAGACACTGTGGGTGGGCAGCAGAGAAACATCGCCGGACTCCAATTGCTCCAATGAAACCGCCATATCCTCAGTAAACCGGCCGCTGGCTGTTCTACGCAGGGAGAAAAGGCATGCCCCGCAGCCAAGCACCTCCCCCACATCGTGGGCAAAAGAGCGGATATATGTTCCCTTGGAGCAGCAAACCTCCACCACAGCCTTTGCCCCCTCAAAGGACAGTAAGGAAAGGGACTGAATACAGACCTTCCTCCCCTTTCGCTCCACCTCCATACCCTTTCTGGCCAGTTCATACAACTTCTGGCCGTTTTGCTTTAAGGCAGAATACATGGGCGGAATCTGTTCTATTTCCCCTTCAAAGCGCCCCAGAACCTCCAGCAGCTGCTGCTTTGAAACCTGAGGACTGCACTCCCGCAGCACCTTACCTTCCAAATCGTAGGTATCCGTTTCGCAGCCCAGCAAAATGCCTGCCCGGTAGCGTTTATCCTTATTCAGCAGATAATCGGAAAGTCTGGTGGCCTTTCCCACCAGCAAAACCAAAACACCGGTTGCCATAGGATCCAGCGTTCCCGCATGTCCGATTTTTTTCTGACCCAGCACTCTTCTTGCCCGGTACACAACATCATGAGAGGTCAATCCCTTTGGCTTATCAATCAGCAAAATTCCGTTCATATTTCCCCCATCTGCTCTGAAAATTTCTGCACCAATTCCTTGATTGCTTCATCTAGATTTTGATCCGTTGTATAACCGCTGGCCCGCAAATGGCCGCCGCCTCCAAAGGAGGAGGCAATAGAGGCAACATCCACCTTTTCGTCTGACCGGAGGCTTACCTTATAAACGCCCGGCTCCCGTTCGTGAAAAAAGGCTCCCGCGCTAACCCCGCGGATAGACAGCATCAAAGAGCCTCCCCCCTCTGTATCATCAGGGGTTAATTCCAATTGTTCTGCCCGATCCATACTCAAATGAGTTATTGCAATTCTATCATGATCAAACAGCTGCATTTTCTCAATACATTCCGCTTGAAAACGCAGACTTCCCAATGTAACCTGCTCGTAAAGCAGTCGGTTGATTTTGGCCGTATCCAGCCCGAATTCCATCAATTCAGCACCAATCCGCATGGTTCGGGAGGTGGTATTGCTGTAGCGAAAGCTGCCGCTGTCGGTAGAAAGGGCGGTATAAATTCCGGCGGCGACAGACAGGTTCATAATGTTTGCCTCCTTGGCAAACTGATAAATCAGCTCCCCCGTTGCCGCAGCCTTGGGATCCACATAGCACAATTCTCCCATGGGCTGGCTGGTCACATGATGATCAATGCAAACCGTTTTTCCGTGATACAGCGCCTTTCTTTCTCCCAAGCGGGTCAAATCACTGCAATCCACCGCAATGACCAGATCAAACTCCAGCTGTTCTCCCTGATACACCCGGTAGCTGCCCTTTAAATAATCAAAACGGGAAAGAGGCTCCTCCTCCAAAATGACAGAAGCAGCCTTTCCCATATTCTCTAAAATTTCCGCCAGTGCATAACAGGAACCGATTGCGTCCCCGTCCGCACGCACATGAGGCAGCAACGCAACGGTATCTGCCTCCTTGATCCATGCCAACAAACGTTTCATTCCTGATCATCCCTTTGCACACGGTTAATCAAATTGCATATTCTTGCGCCCTCCGCAATGGAATCGTCTGAATGAAACACCAATTCAGGCGTGATTCTAAGCTTCACCTTTCTGGCAATTTCCCGGCGCAAAAAGCTTTTGGCGCTTTCCAACCCCCGGACTGCGTCCTCCAGCTGCTGCTGGGTTCCCAAAACACTCACATAAACATCCGCATAGGATAAATCCCTGCTCACCCGAACAGCGGTAATGCTTATCATAGGCGGAATTCTGGGATCCTTCAGGGTGGGCAGCAACCCGCTCAATTCCCGTTTCACTTCCTGGGAAATCCGGTCAATTCTCGCATAAGACATTTCTTTTTCCTTTCCCGGCCTACTGCTCGATCTGCTCCATCACAAAGCATTCGATGGTATCGCCTTCCTTAATATCATTAAAGTTCTCAATTCCCATACCGCATTCATAGCCGCTGGCAACCTCTTTCACGTCATCCTTAAACCGTTTCAGAGAATTGAGCTTGCCCTCATGAACAATAATGCCGTTTCGCACCACACGAACCTCGCAGTTTCTGCTGATTTTTCCGTCAGAAACATAGCTGCCCGCAACAGTGCCGATCCCGCTGACCTTAAAGGTAGCCCGCACTTCCGCATGACCCAGCACCACTTCCCGGAATTTAGGATCCAGCATACCCTTCATGGCAGCCTCCATTTCCTCAATGGCTTCGTAAATCACCCGGTACATTCTCATGTCAACCCCGCTCATTTCAGCGGTTGCCCGTGCGGATGCGTCCGGTCTTACGTTAAAGCCCACGATAATGGCATTGGAGGCCTGGGCTAAAATAACGTCGGATTCAGTAATTCCGCCTACGCCGCCGTGAATGGTTTTTACCCGAACCTCGTCGTTAGACAGCTTTTCCAGAGACTGCTTTACCGCCTCCAAGGAGCCTGCCACATCCGCCTTCACAATGATGTTCAGCTCCTTCATTTCGCCCTCTTTGATACAGTCAAACAGATTATCCAGAGAAACCTTTTGCTGTGCCGCAATTTTCTCATCCTTGATTTTCTGCTTTCTTGCTTCCACAACGGCCTTGGCCTTTTTCTCATCGTCTACCGCATAGAACAAATCACCGCCCTGAGGAGTTTCAGACAAGCCGGAAATCTCTACCGGAACAGAGGGACCTGCCTCTGTAATTCTGTTGCCTCTGAAATCCACCATGGCCCTGATCCGGCCAACTGCCGTCCCCGCAACAATCACGTCGCCGGAATGAAGAGTTCCGTTTTGAACCAGAATTGTTGCCACAGACCCCTTTCCTTTATCCAGACGGGACTCAATCACCGTTCCCTTTGCCCGGCGGTTGGGATTTGCCTTTAATTCCTTCATATCCGCAACCAGCAGCACCATTTCCAAAAGAGTATCAATTCCTTCTTTCTTTTTGGCGGAAATGGGAACGCAAATGGTGTCTCCTCCCCAATCCTCCGCCAACAAATCATACTCTGTCAGCTCCTGCTTAATGCGATCGGGATTTGCCCCTTCCTTATCCATTTTGTTAATAGCAACAATAATGGTAATGCCTGCT
>JAXEOR010000024.1:0-2931 GCA_034117945.1 Clostridia bacterium
AGGCAACCCGATTCAATAAATCGGTTTGCTGCAGCTCCTTTGCATGCTGCCAGGTTACTGGTGGTTATCATTTCCGATCCCTTCCAAAGCAATGAAACCATTATAGTACAGTCCATTCCGGTTTGTCTACCCGTAAACAAAGGAAATGCGGAGGATTATTTGATGAATCAGCTGCAAAATATAGACAAAGGAACAAAATTGTGCTATGATGAAGGGAGAAAAGGAGAATGCTTCCGGGGAGGTCAGCGGCCGGAGGGGTCTTTGAAAAGAACAATTTTTAATTGGTTTTTGGAATATTCCTTTCCTGCAGAGGAAAAATTATGATCGTGTAGCAACAGAAGGAGGAAGTTATATGTGCACAGCAGCAACCTATTTCACAAAGGATTTTTATTTTGGCCGAACGCTGGATTACGAGTTTTCCTACGGTGAGGAGGTTACCATCACCCCCCGAAACTATCCCTTTCATTTTCGCTATATGGGAACGGTGGACAAGCATTATGCGATGATCGGAATGGCACATGTTGCCGGAGATTATCCCTTGTATTATGAGGCAGTAAACGAAAAAGGGCTTGGCATGGCCGGCTTGAATTTTGTTGGGAACGCAGTGTATCGCAGTGTGGAGCCGGATCGGGAAAATGTGGCGCAGTTTGAGCTGATTTCCTGGGTTCTGGGGCAGTGCGCCTCTGTGGTGGAGGCAAGGGGTCTTTTGGAAAAAATGAATCTGACGGACACGCCCTTTAGTGAAAAACTGCCTGTGGCGCAGCTTCACTGGATTGTTGCGGATCGGGATGGGGCGATTACGGTGGAGTCTGTCAGAGACGGATTGAAAATTTATGACAACCCGGTGGGGGTGTTGACCAACAATCCCCCCTTTTCGGAGCAGCTGTTTCAGCTGAACAATTATATGAATCTGTCTCCCAAATCTCCTCAAAATTGCTTTTCGGAGCAGCTGCCTTTGCAGACCTACAGCAGGGGGATGGGAGCCTTGGGACTTCCGGGAGATTTGTCCTCTCAGTCTCGGTTTGTCAGGGCTGCTTTCGTGAAAATGAATTCCCGTTCGGGGGATTCGGAGGAAGAAAGTGTCAGCCAGTTTTTTCATATCCTGGGTGCTGTGGATCAGCAGAGAGGCTGCTGCCAGGTAGGGGAGGGGAAGTATGAAATTACGATTTACACCTCCTGCTGCAATGCGGATCGGGGCATTTATTATTACACCACCTATGACAATCATCAGATTACAGCGGTGGACATGCACGCAGAACTCCTGGACGAAACCTGCCTGATCCGGTATCCCCTGATTCGGGGAGAGCAGATCAAGCGACAAAACGGCAGCCGGGAGTAAACGGTTGAGGGGAGTGCTTCGACGGTATCCTGCGGGATTTTCCCGCAGGATATTTTAAAATGCTGCGACTGTTTTCGAGAGAATCAAAGGGCATCCAGCTCCTGAATCAATGAACGCAGCTTCATACGAACCTTTTCCCGATGGATGCCTCCATAGCCGATGGCATCTGCTTTGCAAAGGAGATGCTCCCGAAAGGCGGTAACCATCACCGGCCGGCTGATCTCAAGAACAGTCAGGGGCAGATGCAGCGCAAATTTCGCCGGACAGGGGACTGTCTAGAGTTCAACGGAGAGGATTTGCTATGTGTGACACAAAAACAGGAGTTTATATCATTGACAGCGATTATCGGATGATATCCTAATGTTGACAGAGCAGAGGATGGTGTGGAATACGTTGCGATGCTGTGTAAGGCTAAACCGGGATATTATGACGCTGCATTAATGAATGTGCAAATGCCCAATTTGAGCGGGTACTTGGCTACACAGAAGATATACAGATGGAACGATCCGGAAAAATCGGGGATTCCGGTGATCGCTATGACAGCCAATGCGTTTGAGGAGGATCGTAGAAAGGCACTGGACAGTGGGATGGACGGATTTGTGTCCAAGCCGGTGGAAATGGATAAGCTGTTTGAAACGCTGACCGAAGTGATCAAGTGAAGCTGTTAAAAAGCGGCTGTGATACAACCCGGTTCCTGTGCTGCGGTTTTAGCTGCAAGGGAGGAATCGGGTTGCTGCCTTGGCTCTGCTGATCGCTGTCAATTCGGATATTTTTTTCTCCAGATCTTCGGATTGAGGATGTTTTGCTTGGCAGGTTGGATTTTTTCGGGGAAATTTTTGTTTTTTTTGAAAAATGTATTGACAAAATAAAATAAATCGTGTATAATAATATCTGTTGTCACGCTTGCTGTGGCCCGGTAGTTCAGCTGGTTAGAACGCTAGCCTGTCACGCTAGAGGTCGAGGGTTCGAACCCCTTCCGGGTCGCCAGTATGCTGTCTTAGCTCAGTTGGTAGAGCACTTCCTTGGTAAGGAAGAGGTCGGCAGTTCAAATCTGCTAGACAGCTCCATTTGCACCATTAGCTCAGCTGGTAGAGCACCTGACTCTTAATCAGGGTGTCCAGGGTTCGAGCCCCTGATGGTGTACCACCAAAAATCCTTTAACCATGCGGGTTAGAGGGTTTTTTCTTTTTTCTGGAAACTTGCAAAAATACAGTTTTGGTCATTATTTGGTCATTATTGAATTAAAAATCACATAAAACAAAAAATTAACAGCCGCTTTTCCTTGCTTTTGGTGAAAGAATATCCGATAAGGTATCAGCTGCCATTTCATCCGCTGTTTTGATTGCGTGCGTGTAAATGTTTCCTGTGGTTGACATATTGGAATGCCCCAGACGTTTAGAAACCGTTCTAAGGTCTGTACCGTTGGCTATTAGAAGTGTTGCGTTTGTATGCCGTAAAGAGTGAATAGAAATATGCGGCAATTCATTCCTTTTGACAAACTCTCCGAACCATGCCGAAATTGTGCCTGGATACATGGGTTTTCCGTTCCATTGCGTGAATATAAACCCCGTTTCATGCCATTTGTCCCCTGC
>JAXEOR010000025.1:0-9186 GCA_034117945.1 Clostridia bacterium
AAAAGCACCGCTTAACCCTCCTACATAGGAGGATGCCATCACGCCGCCTTTTTTCACTGCGTCATTCAAAAGAGCGAGTGCTGCGGTAGTTCCGTGTGTTCCACAGGTTTCCAGACCCATTTCTTCTAAAATATGCGCCACGCTGTCTCCGATGGCAGGGGTAGGTGCCAAAGAAAGATCCACAATCCCAAAGGGCATTCCCAGCCGTTTGGAAGCCTCCTGAGCCACCAGCTGACCCATTCTGGTAATTTTAAAGGCGGTTTTTTTGATGATTTCCGCCACCGTCCCGAAATCGGCTCCCTTCACCTTTTCCAATGCGCATTTCACAACCCCAGGCCCGCTGACGCCAACATTGATCACCGTTTCTGGCTCACCGATTCCGTGAAATGCGCCTGCCATGAAGGGGTTGTCCTCCGGCACATTGGCAAATACAACCAGCTTGGCGCAGCCCAGACTGTCCTGCTCCTTGGTCAGTTCTGCGGTTTGCTTGATGATCTCCCCCATCTGCCGGACAGCGTCCATATTAATTCCTGCTTTGGTGGTTCCCACATTCACTGAGGAGCAAACGTGCTCCGTATCCGCCAGAGCCTGGGGAATGGAGCTGATCAGCCGCCTGTCTCCCTCGGTATAGCCCTTATGTACCAAAGCGGAAAAGCCGCCGATGAAATTGACACCCGTTTCCTGTGCTGCCCGTTCCAGAGTGCGGGCATACTGCAAATAGATTTCCGCATTGCTGCACCCGGCTACCAGGCTGATGGGTGTAACTGAAATTCGTTTATTGATAATGGGGATCCCGTATTCCTTTTCAATCTGCTCCCCTGTTTTTACTAAATCCTTTGCCTTGGAGGTGATTTTGTCATAAATTTTATCGCATGCCTTCCCTGCATCGGAACAGCAGCAATCCAATAGGGAAATTCCCATGGTAATGGTGCGAATATCAAGATGCTCCTCCTCAATCATCTTGATGGTTTCCATAATTTCAAATGAATTCAGCATGGTTAATCCTCCTAAATTTTGTGCATGGAATTGAAAATATCTTCATGCTGAACGTGAATTTTTACACCCACCTGATCTCCGATTTCGTTCAGCCGGTCTACCAGCTGATCAAAGGAAATGGAGGAAGCAGAAATATCCACCAGAGTAACCATGGTAAACATGTCCTGCATAATGGTTTGAGAAATATCTAAAATATTAATATTGGTTTCATACAATAGGCCGGATATTTTCGCGATAATTCCTCTTTTATCCTTCCCTACTACCGTAATAACTGCTCTCATCCTTTTCTTCCTTTCTTGTTTCTTTGTTTTTTACCCTCTTTGCCGTGCTGCCTCCATCAGTAAAATTCCTGCCGCAACGGAGGCATTTAAGGAATTGATTTCCCCCTTCATGGGGATGGAAACCAAGAAATCACAGGCTTCCTTCAGCAGCCGGGAAATGCCAAATCCCTCGCTACCTACCACAAGAGCCAGGGAACCGGTAAAGTCAGCCTGATAATAGGGCTGATCTCCCTCCATGGCCGCTCCTGCAATCCAAATGCCCTGTTTTTTTAACTCTTCTGCCGTTCTGATCAGGTTTGTCACCCGAACAACCGGCACATATTCAATGGCTCCCGCAGATGCCTTCGCCACCACTGCGCTCAGACCCACTGATCTATGCTTTGGAATAATCACCCCATGGGCGCCTGCAGCATTGGCACTCCGCAAAATAGAGCCTAAATTATGAGGGTCGCTGATTTCGTCTGCAATTACCAAAAAAGGAGGCTCCCCTTTTTCCTCCGCCAGCCGAAGAACATCCTCCAGCTGAGCGTATTCATGAACAGCGGTGCAGGCGATTACCCCCTGATGGGCGCCGGTTTGTGACATGTGATCCAGCTTTTGCTTGGCCACCTCAGACACCACAATGCCTCCCTCCCGTGCCATCGCACGGATTCTTCCCAGTGAGCCCTCGGATAAATCCTTTTGGACAAACAGCTTATCAATGCATCTTCCGGCCTTTAATGCCTCCATCACAGGATTGCGCCCTTCGATGCGGTCGGCTGACAATTCTTTTTTTTGCTCCATATTCAATCCCTTTCACTCAATACTCTATCTTATTATCATATGTTATTTTGGTCGATTTGTCAATCATTTTCAGAAAAATTCCCTGAATTCCTGCAAATTACATACCTTTCCTATGGCTGATTCCAATCCTTTTGCTGAAATCTGACCGCCCGCCCTCCTAAATAGTCGAATAAATCCCCCTGGCGGCGATTCTGCTGCTCCATGGCAGCGTCAATCGCGTCTTTGATCTTCCACCAGCTGGTATTCCAGTTACAAAAAAGAGCGTCTCCCTCCGGTGCTCTGGCCAACAGCCTTTGCACGGCGATTTGCGGGCTTAAGTACTGCAAAAAGGTGATCACCCTTTCCTGGTATTCCTCCATGGAAATCAGGGGGATTTCCCCTGCCAGATACCTTCTCCCCAGCTCTGAATTTTTCAAAATGTACAAGGAGTGGAGCTTTACCGTATCCACCCGAAGGGCAGACAGAATTTTTGCTGTTTCAATGGTATCCTCCATATCGTCCCAGGGCAGATTTAAAATAACATGGCATCCGATTTCAAAACCATATTCCCGAAGCATTCCTACGGCGTCAATCACCTCAGCCAGGGTGTGCCCCCGGTTGATTGCCTTTAAGGTTTTATAATTCACTGTCTGAACCCCCAGCTCAACAGCGATATCCACTCCACTTTCCCGGGAAAGGCGGGAAAGCAGCTCCAGGCATTCTTTGCTGATGCAGTCCGGCCTGGTGGAAAAAGCCACCTGCACCACCCCCTCCTGTATGGCCTGGTCAAAATAGCTTTCCAGCGTTTGTAACGGAAGATATGTATTGGAAAAATTCTGAAAATAGGCAATAAATTTTTTCGCACCGTATTTTTTGCCGATTCTTTCCCTGTTCAGCCGAAGCTGCTCCCCTACCGGAACAGAATCGGGCAGCAGTTCAAAGCCGGTGGCAATATCCCCGCAGAAAATACACCCGCCCGTTCCCAGACAGCCGTCCCGGTTGGGACAGGTACAGGGAATACTCACAGGCAGCTTGTATACCTTTTGTCCATATTTTTCTTTTAAATAGTCAGAATATTTATAATACAGCATTTTTTTCTCTTTTCTTTTTCACCAGTGTGTGGTATAATAGTAATAAATATATCTAAAGGAGATCGAAATATGCCCGATTACAGAAGAATGCGGCTGGATCCGGTGGATATCAAGCTGCTGATTTTATATTTGATGAAGCAAGCCCGGCAACCTCTTTCCGCTGCGGAAATCACCGACTTTGTTCTGGCCGATTCGCTGCTTGATTTTTTTGAAACCCACCACTACATCGGCGCTCTTTTGGAGGAGCGGCAGATCGAAGAGGTGGCGGATCATACCTATCAGCTGACGGAGGCGGGGCTTCAAGCCATTGAATTTTTTGAAAATCGCCTGCCCTACAGCATCTTGGAAAAAATAAGAGACCGAATGGCGGCCTTCCACAAGCAGGAGCTGATGGATCAGCTGGTAGCGGCAGATTATATTCCCATTAACGAGCAGGAATATCAGGTGCAGCTCAGCCTGAAGGAATCTACTGCAGACGTTCCCTTTGAGCTGAAATTCACCGTAGTAGGCAAAGAAGCCGCCAAACAGATCTGTCATCGATGGAAAGAAAATTATGCCTCTGTTTACGGACAAATTATCAATCTGATCAGTCAGATGTAATCCTTCTTTTTTGAAAAAAATCTTTTAATAATTCTTGACACTCCGCCTGCAACACTCCGGGATACACATCCGTTGTTTTGCGGGCGTCTGTTTGCAAAAACAAATTCACTGTGCTACCGCATGCCCCTGTGTTCGGCTCAAAGGTACCGAAATAAATCCGGCTGATTCTGGCATTGATGGCCGCCCCGGCGCACATGGCGCAGGGCTCTGCCGTTACATATAAAAAACAACCCTCCAACCTCCAGTCTCCTAACGCCTGACCTGCCTGGCGAATGGCCAAAAGCTCTGCATGAGCCGTTGGATCTGCCAGCTGCTCGCACAAATTATGCGCCTGTGCCAGCACCCGGCCGTTTTTGACCACCACCGCTCCCACCGGAACCTCTCCCTGCTCTGCGGCAAGCTTGGCTTGCTTGATTGCCAACCTCATGTATGTTTCATTCATAACAATCCCCATTTCCTGCCCGTTGCGTCAGCCATGGAAACTGCCTCACGGGCAATTACAGTTAGGATCCGTTTATCTGCGCCGTTACCCTGTCGCTTGCGACCCAGATGTAAATAGTTACTGCATTTTGGGTATCGTTTCGGAACCGAAGGTCGTAAGCGCCGTAGGAAATGGCCGCGTCCTGCCCCTGCTCCACATAGCCCACCGGCGCACCGTGGTCATGCCGTTCCAAAACAGTCATCCCCGCCGCATGAGCTGCGTTAAACAAGGTTGAGCTTACCTGGCAAACACCGCCCCCCTCTCCCTGCTCCGTTTTTCCGTTGACAATCACAGGAGCCATTCGATACCCCCGCTTTACACTGGCCTGCCCAACCGTTTCGTTGAAGGAAAAGGTTGCTCCCGGGTCTAAAACCATGCCGTTAATGGCTTGACAAGCCAGCTGGAGATTTACCAAATGATTTTCCTCCTGATTTAGAATCGGCGTAGAAAAAACAGACAAAACAACCGGCTGAGGCGGCTGTTTTTCTTCCTGAGGAGAAGTTGGCTCTGTTGACGGCTCCTCAGAAGGAGTTTCCTTGGGTGACTCCGAAACGATTCTGGGAGCAGGAGATCGCTGGATATCAGTCTCCTGCGGGCTGCCGCAGCCGGTCAGTAAACAGGTAAGCAACAATAAAACGGCAATTCGCATGAACATAACCCTCTTTTTAAAAATTTTCTTGTTTCATTAGTATTTGCGATTGAGGTTATTTCATGCAGCGGAGCCAAAAAATCATGCTCCGTCCGATAAAATTGTTCCACCGCCGATGACATACCGTCCCCGGTAAAATACCGCTGCCTGCCCCGGAGTGACAGCCCGGGGTGGTTGATCAAAGGAAACGGTTACAGTACCGTCACTGTCCGGGGTGATCAGCGCAGGATAACGTTTGCTTTTATATCGAACCATGACCTCCGCACGAAAGGACTGGCCCCGGCAGGTTTCGTCAATGAAATTCACATCCCCCGCCCGGAGAGACTGAGAAAACTCCTCCCCTGCCTCCCCAAGGGTAATGGTATTATCAGACGGATTGATTTTCAACACAAACATGGGCCGACCAAAGGTCCCTCCCAGTCCCTTTCTCTGGCCGATGGTATAATGAAAAATTCCCTGATGCCTGCCGATCACCTCGCCCTTGGAATTGATAAAATCCCCGGGCGGCATTTCACCGCTTTGCCGCTGGAGAAATGCGGCATAATCCTTGGGTGGTAAAAAGCAAATGTCCTGACTGTCCGGCTTTTGCGCTACGGGAAGATGTTGTTCCTCCGCCATTTTCCTGATTTCTGCCTTGCAATACGAAGAAAGAGGAAAGATACAGTGAGCAAGCTGGTGCTGGGTCAAATGATACAGCACATAGCTTTGATCCTTTTGCAGATTTTCCGACTGGAGCAGGCAATACCTTCCCTGTTCTACGGAAATTTCTGCATAATGACCGGTAGAAATCAATTCATAGCCCTGCTGCAGCGCAAACTCCAGCATACAGCCAAATTTGATTTTTTTATTGCAAACAATACAGGGATTGGGGGTTCTTCCCCGGCGGTACTGATTGATGAAATCCTCCACAACGGTTTGTCGGAAAGTCTGGCGAACATCAAGCACGAAATGAGGGATGGAAAGAGCCTGACAAACTCTTTTTGCGTCCCGGATTTCCCCTTCATTGTCCCCTGATTCCTTCCAAAGCCGCAGGGTAACGCCTGCCACCTCATGCCCCTGCTCTTGCAGCATTGCGGCCGCCACACTGCTGTCAACGCCGCCGCTCATTCCAACCATGACCTTACTCATCATTCAACTCCCGCACCTGCTCAATCATATGACTGATTTTTTCTATCATCACATCCCAACAGTACCGCTCCTGTACATAGCGTTTTCCGTTGGTTCCCAATTCTTCTCCGTGCTCCAGCAAATAATCCGTACCTTGTGCAAATTCCTCAAAGCTTTGAAAATAAACACCTCCGTTGCTTCTGCGGCAGTGCTCCTTCAAAACAAGGCATTTCCCGTTGCACAGCACCGGCACTCCCAGACTCATCGCCTCCAGCAGCACCATGGAGAGGCTTTCGTACAGAGAAGGAATCACCATCATACTGCTTGCCTTGATACCGTCAAATTTATCCTGATCAGACACAAAGCCCAAAGAAATAATATCCTCCCGTTTTGGCGGCTCCAGCTCTCCGGTTCCCATGAGTACCAGCTTGAAATTGCCATGTAACCGTTCCTTCAGCCGGGAAAAATAATCAAACAGAATATGACAGCCCTTTTTTTCCGTCATTCTTCCGGCATAGAGCATGAAGGAGCCGTCTATTCCATATTTTTTCCGAAACCGGTCAGGAGAAATGTTCTCAGGCAGCTCCACCCCTACCCCGCCGATGTCTTCAAACTGCGGGTGATGATGAAACAGCTCCTGAACAAAGGAGCGTTCCTCCGGCGTATTATAAAAAATCCCTTGGGGAAGGTGAAACACGCTGCGAAAAATATCCCGATAAATAGGCGGCTCGTCATGAGCGGTAGGAATTAAGATGCTTTTTTCCGGCACGGTAGAAAGCCCTGCATAGGTGGTAAAATACAAATAAGTAAAAAAGAGAAAAACGTCATATTGTTCCCGGTTATAGTGAAGAAATTGAATTAGCTCAAGGCTCACAGGCCCTTGCTGCATCATCCAATTCATGTCATTGGCAAAGCCATAGGCACTCTTTGCTGTATTCGGATACCAGGGAAAGGGAAATTCATCCCGCTTGCAAACGCAGGGAAAACGGCGCACCGTAACCCCCGCCAGCTCCGATTCCCCCGGAGGATATTCATTTTCCCATGTGGCATAGCTTTTTGCGCAGGTAGTCAGCACCGTTACCTGATAACGGTCTGTCAGCCTTTCGGCCAGCTGGCGGCAGTGAAGTTCCGCTCCCCCGTTAATTTCAGTGCCGTAGCGCTGCACCACAAATGCAATTTTTGGACGTTTCATACTCCCAATTCCTTTATCAAAGATTCAAATTTCTGTTTGATGCTCCGGCCATCCAGCTGTTTCATCCGTTTTTGCTGAGCGGCAATCACCTGTGTGCGCAGCTGCTGATCTTTGGTCAGCTTTACCGCCATCTCCGCAATCAGCGGATAATTTTTTTCATAAAACAGCACCCCGCCCGAACCAAGAGTTTCCGGAACAGCGCTGGAACCGTAGGCCAGAACAGGCAGATCAAAATGCATTGCCTCAATCAAGGGAACGCAAAAGCCTTCATGCTCGCTCATGGATAAAAACAAATGGGAGCCTTTGTAAAGGGCGGCCATAACGGCATAGCTGACCTTCCCCAAAAAGGACACTTTGTTTTGTAATCCAAGCAGATAGGTCAGGCTGACCAGCTCGTTTAAATATTTTTCCATGCCTTGGTAGCCCCCAGCCAGATACAACCGGCTGTTGGGGCAAATCCTTTGAAACAGATAAAAGGCCTTGATCACGTCCTCCTGCCGTTTATTGGGGGCTATTCTGCCCAAAAAAAGCAGATTCACCGTTCCATCCATGCCGGCCAGGAATGTTTGATCTACCTGAGCGTCAATCCGATCGAAATCATACAAAATAGGCAGGGTATGCAAATTGGAAAAGCCCAGCTCCCGCAGCTCGGCGCAATTATAATCCGACACGCCGATAGACATATCATAGGTACGGCAAAGGCTCCCAAGCTGTTCCTGAGCCTGACTGCACAGAACCTGACTGTGCAGATTGTAGCCTTCAAAAAAGGCGGGTGGGGTAATGTTATGATAAATCAGCACCTTCTTGCAGCCGGAGAATTGTTTGATTGCTTCATTGAGGCCGGATCCGATGGCAAAATGATGGATCACAAGCTGACCGGGATAAAATTCGGAAATGCTTTTTGCCTTGTCAGCCAAAAGAGGGTGAATATTTTCTGCATAAATGTCACTTTGATATCCCATGTTCCGCAAACAGCCCTGCAAAGCCAATGCATGATCCGTCACTGCGTCGCCGAACTGGACATCTGCAAGAAGCTGGTCTGCCCGCCTCATTGATCCTTCTCCTTTTTCAAAGCGTCCAATTCACGCTTTAGATCATCCAGTTCCTTTTTCTGCTGATAGTAGGCCGCCCACATGGTATGATTAAATTCCACCTGCTGGTCAAACAGAGAATCCACATACCATTGAAACAGCTTTTTTGTTTTTTGCTTGAAAAAGACAATCAGCTTTCCGCTTTTTTTTCGGTGAGAGGTGATGGGCAGATCAGACACGATCTCCCAACGTCTGTCAACGTTAATGCAGTGCTGAACATCCCCCACCCGGCGGCGGATCTCCCCCTCCGGCAAAAATTCGTATTCGGCAGGCTCCCGCTCCGCCGCTTTTTTCATGATTTCCTGCATCACCTGATCATTCACGTTACCAAACGATTTCACGCTACTTCTCCCCCTTTGCCTCCATGGCCGCCAAATATTTCTGGCCGATTTCTCTGGTATCTCCGCTGGCAACAATCCGCCCGTGATCCAGCCAAACCACCCGATCGCAGATTTCGTACACGTCCTCCATTTTGTGAGATACAAACACAATGGTAACGCCCTGCTGCTTGAATTCTTTGATTTTTGCAATACATTTTTTTTGGAAATTAGCGTCTCCCACCGCCATAATTTCATCCATCAGCAAAATTTGCGGCTCCACATGCACCGCCACTGCAAAAGCAAGACGAATGTACATCCCGGAGGAATAGGTTCTGATGGGACTGTCAATGAACCCCTCCAGCTCGGAAAAAGCAATAATACTGTCCAGCTTTTTATCAATTTCCTTTTTGCCGAGGCCGAAAATGGAGGCATTGATATAAATATTTTCCCTTCCGGTAAAATCCGGATGAAAGCCCGCTCCAAGCTCCAGCAGACTGGAAACCCGCCCCTGGGTGGTAATGGTTCCGGAGGTGGGATAAATAATTTTTGTAATCAGCTTGAGCAGGGTGCTTTTTCCCGAGCCGTTATGGCCGATCAGCCCCAGGGTTTCCCCTGT
>JAXEOR010000026.1:0-22061 GCA_034117945.1 Clostridia bacterium
ATGCCGCCGATGATGCCGCCCCCCTCCAGATCCATTCCCAGCCGCCAGAATTCCACAGGCACAAAGCCCATTTCCCAGGCGGCATGATCAATCATTTCAAACAGCACACTGAACAAAAGCAGCATGCCTGCGGCGGTGTAATATTTCCAATTTTTTTGCTGCTGTCGGTTTAAAAATGCCAGCAGCGCCATCCCTACGAAAAAGGGAGGGAACAGATAAGCCCCCCGCCCCAGCAACCCGCCGCACAGGCTGCGGAACCAGTGGCCGATCAGGCCTGCCCCGTCGGTATAAACGGCGGCGGCGGACAAAATGGCCAAAACCGCCCAAACAATCAGCTTCAGCTCCGCCCGGTACACAAACTGCCCCTGCTTGGCAGGGGCGGTTTCCTTCGTTTTTACAGCAGGCTTCTTTTTCACAGAAACCCCTTTTTTCACCTTCACTGTTTTAGGCTTCTTTTTTTGTTGTGCCAACGGCTGCTCCCTCCCTGTTTAAAAAATTTCTTGCCAGCTGCTCCAGCATGCGGCTCCCCGTCCAGATACATGCCTCATCCGCCGTAAAGTGGGAGGAATGCAGTGGAGCACAGCCGCCGCAGCCCAAGTGAAACAGAACGCCTCCGGCCTGCTGTGCAAAATAGGAAAAGTCCTCCCCTCCCATAAAGGGGCTTGTTTCCCGCTGCACATGCTCCTGCCCCAGCGTTTGTTCGGCTGTTTCAAACAGCAGCTTTGTCAGCTCCGGATCGTTATACACAGGCGGATACAGCCTGCGGAAGGTATAGCAATGCTCCATGCCGTGCTTTTTGCAGATATCGGCGGCCAGCCTTCCGATTTCATGCTCCATCTGCTCCCGCAACCGGGGCGTAAAGGTGCGCACCGTTCCTAAAATCACCGCCCTGTCGGGAATCACATTAAAGGAATTCCCGCCGTTGACGGCGCAAACGCTCAAAACACATTTTTCTCCGCCTGCCCTAGCCCCTTGTCCGGCGGCGGTCAAGGCAGTCACCAGCTCTGCCGCAGCAGGCAGCGGATTTGCCGCCAAATGGGGATACCCTCCATGGCCTCCCCGGCCGATGATCTCAATAGAAAATTCATCCGGAGAAGCATAATAGGGGCCGGGCATGCAGGCAATCTCCCCCGCCGCCAGCCCGGGCTTGACGTGCAGAGCCGCCGCTGCGCTGATCCCCTTTGCGGCACCTTCCCGAATCATAGGCTCTGCACCCCCTGCTCCCTCCTCGGCCGGCTGAAACACAAATCTGACCCGGCCGTATTCCGGCGGCCGCTCCAAAAGCAGCAGCATACAGCCCAGCAGGCAGGACATATGAATGTCATGTCCGCAGGCATGCATCACGCCGGGATTTTGCGAGGCAAAGGGAAGGCCGGTTTCCTCTGTTACCGGCAGCCCGTCCATATCTGAGCGCAGCAAAATCACAGGGCCGGTTTGCCCCAGCTCTGCTACAATCCCTGTTTTTGCAACCCCACTTTCATAGGGAATCTTTAATTCCTCCAGCACATCGCACAAAATCCGGGCTGTTTGAAATTCGCAAAACTCAAGCTCCGGAACCTGATGCAGCCTTCTTCTGATGGGGATAATTTTTTGCAGAAGTTCCTCTCGTTCCAATAAAAAAACACCTCTTCATGTTATAGTATATCATACAAAGAGGTGTTTGTAAAATGAATTTTTGATTACAAAAATTTTCCCAAAAGCAGCAAAAGCACCGCCCCGGGCAGGCCTAACAGACCGGTCAGCAAAACGCTGAACAAATTAATCCCCACACTGACCCCCGTCCAGGTCTGCAAAAAATGAAAGCAGAGCAAAACGGAAATCCCCGCTATGCTGTTCATGCCCAGCCGCAAAAGCAGCTTCAGCGGCTTTAAAAACAGGCGCACTGCCAACAGCAACAGCAAAAATCCTACCACAACAACAGCCGGTTCGGTCATGTCCATCCCTCCTATGGTTTACTGTATGAGACAGAGGGATAAAAAATGCCTGAAAGGTTATGGGATCAGCTCATATTCAAAATTTTCATAGTGAAGCCTTGAGCCAATGTCAGCCCCGGGGGGCAGCAAGGCCATGGCGATAAAAATTTCACAGCCGTCCTCCACATTTTCCAGCAGGGCATACTCACCTTGAATCTGACGGACAACGTAATCCATCGGTTCCATGCAAACCAGTTCCTTTCTATAACAAAATAGGGACGCTGTTTCCCGGGGTAATCCGGTCGGGAGCAACCAGGCAGTCCAGTGCGGTCATCCAAACCCCCGCCTCCTTCGCCTCCTCCAGAGCCCGGGCAAAGGCGGGATGGGTTTCCCGGTTGGGGGTAAAAAGGCGGACATTTTTCATTTGAATGATAAAGATCACCCAAGCCTCATACCCCATTGCCTTACACCGGATCAGCTCCTGCAAATGCTTTACCCCCCGTTCGGTGGGTGCGTCCGGAAACAAAACGGCACCCTCCCGCTCCAGCGTAACGCCCTTTACCTCTGCAAAAATTTTTTTGTTTCCCTTTTCCAGATAAAAATCAAACCGAGAGGACAAAAAGGTGCGCTCCGGCCGGATCAGGGAAAAGGAAAAATGGGTATTGAACCACTCCCCGGCAATTTTGTTCGGTGCCTGGGAATCCATATTAATCAGCCTATCCCCTTTTTGAACGGCAATCAGATCATAGGTTGTTTTTCTGCCCGCCGTGCCCGGGGCATGCAAAAACACTCGGGCGCCGGGCACCAAAAGCTCCCTGCACCGGCCGGTATTTTTCACATGGCACACCTCCTGCCGCCCCTGGAGCAATACATGGGCGATAAAGCGGTTTGGTCGGGACAAAAAGATGGCCGGAACACAGTTGGAATAGGTCATGCTTCCTCCTCCGCTTCCCCCAGATAGGTAAAGCGCAGCACGTCTCCCACCTGCTCCTCCCACATGGAGGCAGGCCGCACCCAAAGGCCGCCCTCTCCGTACAGAGCCTGAT
Source organism: Clostridia bacterium (assembly GCA_034117945.1). GTDB lineage: Bacteria > Bacillota > Clostridia > HGM11514 > HGM11514 > SIG438. The sequence goes on from JAXEOR010000026.1 coordinate 2,960, forward strand.
ACACCACCATATCCTCCAATGTTTCGCTGTGCCGGGCCATGCCGATCACCCGATAACGGTTTCCTTTATAATGCTGATAAATTCCCGGTTTGATCATTTGCTCTTCTCCATCCATTCAATTTGCTGATCCGCTTCCTCCTTTTGCTGATAAAACTCCTCCAAAAAGGCTGCGGCGTCCAGTTTTTTTATGTGATTTTTATACGGCTTCACAGAAAATTTCTTTCGGTAGGAATCCACCCATTCCTCAAACAGCTGCTGCCGAGCCAAAAACAGCATGGCCGTTTCCTGGCTTTGATAGTCCCCCTCCGCATTCACCCTTTGCATCAAAAAGATGGCCTGGTCTGTTTCAATCAAGCTGCTGATCTCCCCCGTCTCCAGCGCAAAGGCCGCCTGCTCCAGCTTCTCGGATAACTGCCCTCTGGTCACCAGCTGATCATACACATTGATGTGCTCCTCCCGGGCAAGATCGGCCTGCATCCGGGAAAAATCCTCCCCCGACTGAAGCCGCTGATAAATCCCATAGGCCTTGGTGCGCAGCCCCTCTCTTGTTTCCTCCGAAAGAGAGGCTCCGGAGGAATCCTTCAGGGAAAACCGGATCCATTTGATCTTGATGCAGGACTGCTGATAGATCGTTCTTGCCCGCTGCTCCAAAGAAACCGGATCCGCAATTTCCGCATAATACTGCTCCAGCGTTTTCCGGCAGCATTCGGACACAATGAGAGAGCGCCACAGCTCCGGCGTCAGGCATCGGCTTTGCAGCTGAAACTGAAACAGGGGCGTATCCTTGCGCTGCTCCAGATCCGCCAGCTGCTCCTCCTGGTCCTTTTTGAGATCCTCCGGAATGTCCAGCCCCAGCTCCTCCACCATCAGAGGATACATCCGGTCTGCCTGCAGCAGGCTTAAGGCTCGCTGCTTCAGCGCCTTTTCCTGCTTATCGTCCTCCCAAACGGAAACGTCCTGTCCGGCCTGCCTTGCATTTTCTGCCGCCAGCGTCAGATAATATTGAAATTCCTCCATGGTGATTTCCTGCTTTTTCATCACCGCCGCCGTGTTTTCCGATCCAAAGAAAAAGAAGGAGGGGAAAAAATGGGCTGCGGTAAAAAAGGAAATGACCAAAATCAAGGTTAAAACCAGGCCGCCTCCCAGCACCGTCCAAAGAGTGCGGTTGGAATCCCGCAGTTCGTTGGGCTCATAGTCTCCCTTTTTTCTCTTTGGTGCCCAGCTGCCCAGATCGTTTTTTCTGCCCATCAAATTTGTCACCGCCCTTTGCTGTTTTCCTGCTGATAAAACTATTATACTCCAAACAAACGGGGTTTGTCAATTTGAATAGAAATGTTTTTATTGTTTTCTCTCCCTTGACATGCTTTGCCATCTCGGGTATAATAAGAAAGGAAACATGAAGAGGGGAGACTTGCAGGGATGAAGAAATGGAAATTTACAAGCCAGGGGCAGGTTTTGGTGATCGGCGTGATCTTGATCCTGGCCTACAAGCTGATTAATAACTTTGAAGACATTTGGTTTGCCTTCTGCAAGGTTTTGGCAACCTTAGGCCCCTTTTTTGCGGGAATTCTGATTGCTTTTTTTCTGTATCGGCCGGTGCGCAAGGTCAATGGGCTGCTGCAGCGGTGCAGGGTGAGGCTGGTGCGGCGGTTTTCCATGGCGATCAGCACATTGTCGGTCTATTGCGTGATTCTTTTTCTGCTGTCTCTGACGGTGAAATTTGTGATTCCTATTATTTATGAAAATATTGAGGATTTTGTGGTGCACATCCCCCGGTATTACACCGAGCTGACAGCCTTTCTGGAAAAGCACGAGCTGTTTGAAAATTTGAATCTGACCCAGTTTATCAACGATAATCTGATCAAAAAGCTGAATTTATCCACATTGAATCAATATATCGGCCTGGTCAGCCGGGTGGCAAATTATTTCCTGTCCGCCTTTATGAGCATTATTTTCTCGATTTATATTATCCTGGAAAAGGATGATATTGTTTCCTTTTTCAAGCGGCTGTTTCGGGTGGACGATCCCACAGGCCATGTGGCAAAGGCAGTTGAGTATATCAGAAAAATCATCAACCTGTTTTACTCTTATTTTTCCGGCCTGTTTTTAGATGCGCTGATTATGGGAATCGCTTCTTTTTTGATGCTGACCTGCTTTCAGGTGCCCTATGCCCCCCTGATGGGCGTGATCACCGCAGTGGGAAATCTGATCCCCTTTTTCGGCCCCATTGTGTCAACGGTGATTATTTTCACCGTCTCTTTGCTCACCATCGGCCCCCTCCGGTCCATTTGGGTGATTCTGGCCCTGTTTGTGATGGCTCAGCTGGATTCTAATGTGCTGCAGCCCAAAATTATCAGCAATTCTGTGGGCGTCAGCCCCTTGCTGGTGCTCCTTTCGGTAACGGTGTTCGGAGGTCTGTTCGGTGCGGCAGGCATGTTTTTGGGCGTTCCTGTGACTGCAACCATGAAAATTGCGATCAATGATATTTTAGACGACGGAAAGCTCAACGGCAGCCAACCCCCTCAGCCGGAGGACGAAACGTAACTGCCGCCCCGGATCCATTTGTTTTTGGATATGACAAAGCGCTCGTCCCGGTCATGCCGATGCGAGCGCTTTTCCTATTTTTGTGGCTGTTTTTTTGCGGCAGACCGCCGCAAAAAGCCGGAATGAAGGGATTATTCCTTGTTCTTGTCCTCTCCGGTCAAATCCTTTTTCACATCCTCACCGGCGTCCTTCACCCGATCGCCGGCCTCCTCCAAGCCTTCCTTTGTTTTCTCCCCGGCCTCGTCCACGCTTTCGGTAATGCCGGGAGAAGCGGAGGGTGATACGGTCACCTTGGGAGATGCCGTCTCATTGGGAGTGGGCGACGCCTGATTTTCGCCCGTACCGCACGCTGCCAACAGTCCCATCAGCAGCAAGGCCGACAATGCAATGCTTATTTTTTTCATGTAACTCTGCCTTTCTGCCCACAAAAATAGTGTTGATGCGCTTACCGTGGGCGAGTAAGCCGCCACTGCAACAAAAGCTACAGCTCCTGAAGCAATACAGCCGGTCTGTATTGTCCGGTTATTCCTATTATATGGCGGGGAAATGAAAAATATTCCCTTTTTTCAATTTTGTCCGAAAAAAGAAAGTCGGCAGACCTTTCCAAATCCATTTACCAATTGACAAAAGAACAAGATTTTGGTACAATAGCAATTGGGATACAAAAGAAAAAAACAGAAAAGGAGTTTGTCATGAGACGATTCTATTGTGCGGTTGTAATTCTGATGCTTCTTTGCGGTATGACAGCCTGCGGCAACCGAACCGGAAACAGTGACAGCACAGCTTTGGCAGAAACAGCGGTAAAGCAGGCGGTGATTCGGTTTCAGGAGGGGGATTCGGCCTACATCCTCCGAATCATGGGTCTGAACCAGGCGCCCTTTTTAGAGTACTGCTCTGAGGAGGAGGCCGACCGGATGGCACAGGCTATTTTTGATCAGCTGGAGGGTAAAATTCTTTCCTCCAAGCAGGAAAACGACAACACCGTAACGGTGGAAACCCAGCTTACCATGACCGATTACAGCGGATTGGAGACAGATATTTTTCGGGATACCGCCCGGCACACACTGTCGGCTCTGCTGTCAGACGGACTGAAGGAGGAGCAGCTGGCGGCAGATGTTTTGGCGTCTTTAGAGCAGCGGGTATCCGGCCGGAACAAGCAAACCAAAACAGAAACCATTCTGATCACCGTAAAAAAACAGGGGGGCGGATGGGAGATTTTAGGAACCACTGAAACCAGAAACGCTCTCACCGGCGGACTGTACGCCCTGTTCTCCGACCTGCTGGAGCAGGAATGAGGGGGGCGAGTTCCTCTTTTTATGATTGAAAAGAAAGCTGCGGCCTCTCCCTTGAGACCGCAGCTTTCTTTTCAAGTTTTACCCTCAAATATTATTCTTCCTTACTCTTCTTTGACTCTTCTATAATTTTCTGCGCAATGTTGGGGGGTGCCTCCTCATAGCGCTCAAAGGTAAAGGTAAAGCTGCCCCGACCCTGGGTAACGGATCTGAGATCGGTGGCATACTTGCTCATTTCTCCCATGGGAACCTCCGCCGTCACCTCACCGGGATTCATGCCCAGCACACGGCCCCGGCGCTTGTTGATCCCGCCGATCACGTCTCCCATATAAGCATCCGGCACATGCACCTCCAGATGCCCCACCGGCTCTAACAGCACCGGATTGGCCTCCTCCAAGCCCTTTTTGTATGCCAGAGAGGCAGCCACCTTAAAGGCCATTTCGGAAGAATCCACCGGATGGTAGGAGCCGTCCACCAGGGTGGCCTTCAGATTCACCACCGGATAGCCCGCCAAAACGCCGTGGGCAATGCATTCCTGCAGCCCCTTCTCCACTGCCGGGAAGTAGTTTTTGGGCACAGCGCCGCCGAAAATCTGCTCGCAGAATTCCAGCTCCTGCTTTTCGCCCGGTTCAAATTCAATCCAGACATGGCCGAACTGACCGTGGCCGCCGGATTGCTTTTTATGCTTTCCTTCCACCTTCACCTTTTTCCGGATGGTTTCACGGTAGGCAATTTTAGGCTCAACCAAATCCACGCTCACGCCGAATTTGGCCTTTAATTTGCTCACCGTGATCTCCAGATGCTGTTCTCCCAGGCCGGACAGCAGCATCTGCTTGGTTTCTGTATTATTTTGCAGCCCCAGGGTAGGATCCTCCTCCAGCAGCTTATGTAACCCTGCTCCGATCTTTTCCTCGTCCCCCTTTTCCTTGGTCTGCACCGCCAGAGAAATGACAGGGGCGGGGAAGTTCACGCCCTCAAGCACAATGGGCTTGGCGGCAGAGCACAGGGTGTCCCCGGTTTTTGCCTTGGCAAGCTTTGTCACCGCGCCGATATCTCCCGGGCCCACCTGAGGCACCTCAATCTGCTTTTTCCCGCGCACCACATACAGCCGGCCGATTTTTTCCGTTTCGCCGGTGGATCCGTTTAACACCTGTGTGTCCGGCTTCATGGTGCCGGAAAACACACGAAAATAGGACAATTTTCCCACATAAGGATCCGCCACTGTTTTAAAGATCAGGGCAGACAAGGCTTCCTCTGCCTTCAGCTCCACCGGCTCATCTGTGCCGGGGACTGTTCCTGTCACCGTTTCAGCGGGGGCAGGCATATATTTCACAATGGCGTCCAGCAGCAGGGACACGCCTCCGCCCTGCAAAGCGCTGCCGCAAAAGACTGGCACAATCGCTCCCGACCGCACACCGTTTTTCACCGCTTTTGAAATTTCCTCCTGGGTAAATTCCTCCCCGGCAAAATATTTTTCCATCAAGGAATCCTCCGTCACCGCAATGGTTTCCTTGATCATATCCATAAATTTCTCAATCCCGTCCTCCAGCCAGGGGGGCATATCGCAATCCTTTAATTCAATTCCCGTTCCGCTTTTTGCTTTTTGATGTACCAAATCCACAAAGCCGATCAGCTTTCCGTCCTCCTTAATAGGAGCCACAAAGGGCATTACAGCCGTTCCGAAGCTGTCTCTCAGCTGCTGCACCACCTGGGTATAATGGGCATTTTCATCGTCCATTTTATTGATAAAAATAATAGAAGGAATTCCACGCTCCTGGGCATAATTCCAGGCCTTTTCGGTACCCACCGAAACGCCCGACTTGCCGCTGACAGGAATCAGCGCAGCGTCAGCAACCCGGATGCCTTCCATTGCTTCCCCTGCAAAATCAAAGTATCCCGGGGTGTCCATCAAATTGATTTTGCACCCGTTCCACTCAAAGGGCAGCAACGCAGTACTGATTGAAATGGTCCTTTTCACTTCTTCCGGGTCAAAGTCAGAAACGGTATTGCCTTCTGCAACCTTTCCCCAGCGGTCGGATGCGCCTGCCATATGCAGGCAAACCTCCCCTAACGTTGTTTTGCCCGCATGTCCGCCTGAAACAAGGCAGAGATTGCGGATGTTCTCCATCGGGTATTGCTTCATGTCAAATCCTCCTTACTTCTATTGTAATCAATTGGCTTGCTCATCAAATAAAATTCACAAGCGATACTGATATTATATCATTTTTTTTGGTTCATTTCTATAGTCTGATTGATATTTTTTCTAAACCAGCCCGAAAAACTGCACAAAATTTTGTTTAAAATATATGAAAAAGTAACAAAAACCTGCTTTTTCATTGGATTTTGGGGCAAAAAATGATATAATAGAGGAAAATCGAACTGATCAAAGGGGATGGGCTTATGAATTTGCCGCACAAAAAACAGTTACAGGGAACTCTCACCGTTCCTCCTGATAAATCTATTTCTCACCGAGCGGTTTTATTCGCCTCCATTGCAAAGGGGCGCTGCCGGATTCAAAATTTTCTGCCGTCGGACGACTGCCTGTCCACCATTTCCTGTATGCGTCAGCTGGGGGTGTCCATTCAGCAAAACGACCGGGAGGTCATCGTGCAGGGGAAGGGGCTGGGGGGACTGACAGAGTCAGTCAAGCCCCTTTACACCGGCAATTCCGGCACCACCACCCGACTGCTGACCGGGATCTTGTGCGGTCAGCCCTTCCGCACCCAGATCAGCGGAGATCCTTCCATTTGCCGCCGACCCATGAACCGGATCATCACCCCCCTGTCTGCCATGGGCGCCCGGATTGCCTCTCAGGAGGGCTTTTGCCCCATGACCGTGTCTCCTGCAAGCCTCAAGGGCATTTCCTATGCCATGCCTCAGGATTCCGCTCAGGTGAAATCCGCTATTTTGCTGGCGGGGCTGTATGCCCAAGGAGTCACCTCGGTTACAGAAAAAAATAAGTCCAGGGATCACACCGAGCGAATGCTTTCCGCCTTTGGCTGTCAGGTGAAAACAGAGGGAAACACCGTTTCCTTAACTCCCCCTCAAGAGCTGTATCCCTATGATATCGAGGTGGTAGGAGACATTTCCTCCGCCGCTTTTTTCCTGGTGGCAGGCAGCATTCTGCCCAATTCCTGCATCACCGTTCAAAACGTGGGCATGAATCCCACCAGAACCGGGGTGCTGGATGTGCTGGAGGAAATGGGAGCGGATATTACAGTGGAAAACGAAAGAATGATAGGAGGGGAGCCGGCGGCGGATCTGACCGTCCGCTCCGCCTCGTTAAAGGGAGTAGCCTTTGGCGGGGAGATCATCCCCAGACTGATTGACGAAATCCCCATTTTGGCGGTTGCGGCCGCCTTTGCTCAGGGAGAAACGGTGATTTCCGGTGCTCAGGAGCTGAAGGTGAAGGAAACCAACCGGGTGGATACGGTATGCAGCGAGCTCAAAAAGGCGGGGGCGGACATCACCCCCACACCAGACGGCATGATCATCCGGGGGGGTGCACCCCTCCACGGCGCCTCCTTTGACAGTCACGGAGATCACCGAATCGCCATGGCCTGCGCCGTCCTTGCCTGCGGAGCAGAGGGAGAGAGTCAGCTTTACGATCCGGACTGCGTTTCTGTTTCCTTTCCCGGATTTTTCCCCCTTCTTGACCGGCTTTCCTGACAAAAATCAAAAAAGCCTGCAGCAAAACAGTCCTGATACGCTGTCTTGCTGCAAGCTCTCTAAGCCCTTTCTGTTTCCTTTTGCCCGGCCAACAGCCGGTTTGTGAGCATCATGTGCGCAAAGGTGGTGGTCATAGACCGCAGGATCGAAACCTCTGCCTTTTCCTCCCTTTGATAAAACCGGGGAGGGAACTCCTCCGGCGCAAAGGCACTTTTTAACGCATATTCCAGCTCCTCGCAAAACAGGTCGTAGGCCTGCTCCAGGGAATACCGCCCCTTCATATACTCGATAATTTCCCCCAGCTGAGCAATGCTCGTTACCCGTTTCATGGTAAAAATAATAAACAAATGAGCCATATGCTCCCGGGCATATTTTTTGCGAACCGGCGGCATCACGATTTTTTGCTTGACGTAATTGTTGATCATGGCCGGGGTCACGATGGATTCGGCATCAAACAGGGACAAATGATCCTGCAAATACAGCACCACCTGGTCGATATACAGCTCCAGCTGGGGCAGCTCCTTCCATCTGGGGCAGTGATATTGTATCATTTCTTGAATCAGGGCGTCCATATCCTCACCTTTTTCTTTTTTTATTCATCCCAGGTCAGACTGCAATTCTGAGGAAACAGCTCAATCAGCTCCTCCTCGTTCACCTGGGGAGGCACCTCCACGGAAAACTTGTAAATTCTGCTGTCTTGATTTTTCGAGATATAGGTATCCTGCACCGTAACGTTTTTGCTTTTCAAAAGCGGAAGGGCAAACTGCTGAAAATCCTCTTGAGTCACATCATACACCGAAAGGGTTTTCACCTTGGGAAGGCTGTACCACTTGGGGTTTTTGTGCAACAGAATCTGGGCGGACAGTAAAATCAAGGTAGCGGCAACCCCCACCAGATACATCCCCGCCCCGATGGCCATGCCGATTCCTGAGGTAGCCCAGATGCCCGCCGCAGTGGTCAGGCCGGTCACCGTTTTTTTCTGAATGAAAATAATGCCCGCGCCCAAAAAGCCCACGCCGCTGACAATCTGGGCCGCCACCCGGGAAGGGTCCAGCTTAAAATCGGCCGCGTCCACAAATTCAAGCATATCAAAAAAGCCGTATTTGGACACGATCATCATCAGCGCCGCACCGCAGGCCACCACGCAGTGGGTGCGGATGCCCGCCTCCTTTGCCCGGTTTCTTCGTTCCGTTCCGATGGCAATGCCGCAGATGGCCGCCACAACAATTCGGAAAATCAAATGCAAAGCAAATGGTAATGACATTTCCGTCACTCTCCTTTCTCTTTCTCTCTTCACAATCTATGCCAAAAGCCTGTCATTCTTTCTTACCATCCTTCTCACAGGCCGCCGGGAACTGTTTTTTCACATCCCCTCTGGCAGTTACAATTTGATAGCCCGCCTGCAAAACCCGTTGCTCCAAGCGGCTCTTTCCCTCCGCCGCCTCCTCGTCTGTGCTGATTTTGTTGTCATACAGGGAATACAGCTTTCTCACCCTGACAGGGGAAAGGTTGGGCATCACCACATTGGCTCCCGCCTGCAGCCCCAGCTCCCGCCCCTGAGGGTGCAGAGTGCCCAAAGCCGTTGTGGCAGGAATCAGCGCATAGGGAAACATCAGCCGCAATATGGAAATCATCCTGAGGGTCAGGTACAAATCCCCGTTGGGTGCATCCCGAAAAGGGGTTTGGGCATGGTGCAAAAATGGGCCAATCCCGATCATATCAGGCTGAAGCTGCTGCAAAAGCCGCAGATCCTCCACCAGATACTCCCCCTTTTGCCCCGGAGACCCTACCATAAAGCCGCTTCCCACCTGATAGCCGATTTCCTTCAAATCATATAAGCACCGCAGCCGGTTGGAAAACTCCATGGTTTCCGGATGAAGGCGGGTATAATGAGAGGAAACCGCCGTTTCATGCCGCAGCAAATACCGATCCGCTCCCGCCGAAAACAGCTGCCGGTAGCTGGCCTTTGACCGCTCTCCTAAGGAAAGGGTCACTGCGCAGTCAGGATAGCTTTCCTTGATGCGGCAGATCAGGCGGCACAGCCACTGATCTGTATGCTGCCCGTCCTCTCCCCCCTGCAGCACAAAGGTGCGAAAGCCCAGCCCGTACCCCTGGCGGCAGCAGCTTACAATTTCCTCCTCCGTCAGCCGATAGCGCAACGCCTCTCTGTTGTCCCGCCGGATGCCGCAGTAATAGCAATTATTTTTACAGTAATTTGAAATTTCAATCAGTCCCCGGATGTAAACCTCCCGGCCGTAATGAAGCCGGCGAACCTGATCGGCTCGTTCCCGGAGGGGCTGCTCTGCCTGAGGGCTGGAAAGCAGGGTCAAAAGAGAATCGTCCTCCAGCGTTCTGGTTTGCAGCAGCTGTTCTGCCAGCTGTTCTATGGTATCCATCATTCCTCCGCCCCCTCGCACAGCTTTAAAACAACATGCCCCGCCAGCAGCAGGCCGGCAACCGAGGGAACCCACGCAACGCTCCCGGGCAGCCCTCTCCGATCCGTTTGCTCCTCTGTTTCCAGCGGCCTTTTGGCAGGCTCGGGGGAATACACCACCTCAATATCCTTCAGCCCTCTCGCCCGCAATTCCCGGCGCATGACCCGAGCCAAGGGGCACACGGTTGTGTTGGACAGCCGCTCCACCCGAAATAAGCTTGCATCCAGCTTGTTCCCCGCTCCCATAGCGCAGATGATGGGTGTGCCCGCTTTTTGAGCCTCTGTCACCAGCTGAATTTTGCCGGTAACGGTATCGATCGCGTCTATCACATAATCATATTGGGTAAAATCAAATTGATCTGCCGTTTCCGGGGTATAAAAAAGAGGGTGGCAGGTGACGGTGCATGCCGGGTTGATATCCTCAATCCGTTCCCTTGCCGCCTCTGTTTTCAGCTTTCCCACGGTAGAATGGAGGGCATAAAGCTGACGGTTCAGATTGGTCAGGCTAACCCTGTCATGATCGATCAGATCCAAAGCACCCACGCCGCTTCTGGCCAAGGCCTCCGCCGCATAGCCTCCCACGCCGCCAATGCCGAACACAGCCACCCGGGCGGCCTTCAGCCGATCCATGCCCTGCTGCCCCAGCAGCATTTTCGTTCTCCCAAATTGATCCGCCATTTCCTTCATCCTTTTCTTTGTTGTATTAAAATCATAGCACAAAACAGCCGATTTGTCAAGAAGACTCCCTGCCGAACGGCTTCTCCCTCCTCCAAAAAAATTTCAGTTGAATCATTACGGCAAATGTGGTATAATAAAAGAAAGAATATCAGCATGAAAAAAGAAATATTTTCATATACAAAAAGAGAATGGAGGTATGATGATGAATATTTGTGTATACGGCGCTTCCAGCAACACGCTGGACTCCTCTTATATCCAGGCAGTAGAGGCGCTGGGGCTTCAGATGGCTCAGCGGGGGCATCACCTGGTATTCGGCGGCGGCGCCCGGGGACTGATGGGCGCGGCGGCAAGAGGTGTTTCCCGGGGGGGCGGAAATATTGTGGGTGTGGCTCCCTCCTTTTTTAACGTAGACGGGATTTTGTATCAGGACTGCACCGAGTTGATCTATACCGAAACCATGCGGGAGCGCAAGCAGATCATGGAGGATCGGGCAGACGCCTTCATCATGGTGCCCGGCGGGATCGGAACCTTTGAGGAATTTTTTGAAATTCTCACCCTCAAGCAGCTTGGGCGGCATCAAAAGGCCATTGCAGGCTTTAATGTGAACGGCTTTTTTGACACCATGACAGCCATGATCGAATCGGCCATTCAGCAAAATTTTGTAGCCCCGCCCTGCCGCAAGCTGTATCAGTTTTTTGACAAGGCAGAGGACGTGCTGGATTATCTGGAGCAGTACCGGCCGGAGCCTTTGACCGCCGACCAAACAAAATTTATTTGAATCAAAAAGTCCCGGTTCAAGCCGGGGCTCAGAGGCCGGACAAGCCCGCTGCGTTTCCGGTGAGCTTGTCCGTCCCCTGTTTATCAATCAAAGGGAAAAATGCTGCTTTAAAGGCGCATTATCCCAAGGATAACACAGAAAATGGCCGAAAAAGTATCCATTGGATACTATCTTTTTTTCTTTTTTCCCTTTATAATAGAATCAAATGACCCATATAAATTTTAACCACACATAAGGAGGGATTCTAATGAAAACAAAAACATTACTATCGTCCATTCTGATCCTTTGCATTCTGCTGCTGGCTGTCCCCTTTACAGCCCTTGGCGCAACGGAGATTACAGAGGTTGTCCTGACGGGGGATATCACCCCTGTGGCAAACGGCAGCTGCAAATATCTGTCGATTCCCTCAGGAGCAAATTATACGGTAAAGCAGTACGGCGGCAAGGATATTCATTATTGGGGTGATTTGGAAAGCGAAAGTATGATAACAAGCTTTGCCTCCACCGGAGTATACGGTTATATTTTGGCGCTTACGCCTAAGGACGGATATGAGTTTGCAGAAGATGTAAAGGTCACCTTAAACGGCAAGGTGCTTACGGAAAATGTTGATTATAGTGTTTTTGCAGACGAGGATGATGTTGTAGGTATCCAAATTATGAGGGGCTATGCCCTTGACGGCGGCTCCCATATGCATGAAGCGGATATGAATTCCTACGGTGCGATTGACGAGGATTATCACGGGTATCGATGCAGTACCCCGGACTGCCCCTATATTTTTAATGTTGAAAACTTTAAATATAAACACTACTTTGAAGGCGGCGTGTGTACCGACTGCGGATATAAAACAACGTATACACTGCCGGTGATTACCAAGCAGCCCCAAAATGTCACCAAAACATGTAATAAAAGCGTAACCCTCAGCATTGAGGCAAGCGGTGAAGGGCTTAAGTACCTCTGGTACTATGAGGTCGAAGGCAAAGACCCGGTATGCCTTGGCGGCGGTGCACAGCTTACCACAGAGAGCAATCTTTTGTATCAGGACAGTGTGCAATATTACTGCAAGGTATATAACCGTGCCGGAGAGGTGTACAGCGATAAAGCAACCATTACCGTATCACATTCGGGCTATGACTATCAGGAGGCATATGAATACGGCGAAACCTCCAGCGGCAGCGATACCATATATTACGGAGCAACGCACCATAGCGTGCGCTGTACCGGCTGCGGAAAATTCCTCGGCTATGAAAGACACACCTATGTGGACTACACATGTAAGTATTGCGACCATATAATGGGCACAAGTAAGGCACCTTTACCGGAAATAAAGCTTTCTGCGCCTAATTATTATTACGGCGCATACACTCCGTTTGTAGTCAGTTACTCGGAGGGCGCGATGATAGACAGCTATCAGTGGCAAATCAGAAAAAAGGGTGAAACAAAATGGGTGAACAGTAGTTATTTTCAGGTGACAAAAGGATACGAATATCGCTTGGAAATAACGCTTAAGTCCTTACCGGCATCGGATTTTGAAATTAAATATCCGTGGCCAAAGGTAACCATTGGTGGAAGAGAATGTAAACCCTACTTTACCGTAGGCTCGAATGAATTTACGGTTGAATTGCCGGAACCGATGTCTGCACTTAATTTCGACCCAAACGGCGGAGAGGGAAGTATGTCAAGACTTAAGTCTGTTGACGGGCAATTTATTCTGCCGGAATGTACCTATACCAAATCCGGCGACAGCTTTGTGGCATGGAGAGTAGATGGAAAGCTGTACGGTGTTGGAGAGCAAGTCAATGTATCTGATACAAGCACCGCATATGCCGTGTGGGAAAGCGAAAGGATTATCGCCGCAGAAGTTACTATGTCGAAGCTGTATGAGTGCAAAACCCCTGCGGATGTGAAATACACCACCGATAAGGACAGCTTCTCGGTAGAATCTGTTTCCTGGTGCGAAGGCGATACCTATACGGCCGCAAACGCAATGAATGAAACCGATAAATTTGATATGAGCAAAAACTACATTGCAAAAATAACATTGAATGGATTTTTTGCTGCGGAGGGTGTTGATTTTTGGGTCAACAATCAGCAAATGACCGATATGGTTCGGGTGAGCTCAAGCAGAATGATTGTGTATGTAAGAGTGATCAACAACGCAGAAATTTTCTTTGAACCTCCCGAAGACGGGATCACCCTTCCCAAAAAGAGCGAGTTTCAACCAGCCTCTGAAAGCTATAGAGTGAGCCTGATTGGCTGGTGCCCCACAAATGAATACGACATTTCAGAACGGTTTTCTGAAGACACTGTGGCCCAAGAGGGAACCACCTATTATCTGCGCATTCCCGTTAAAACAGAGGAAAATTATATTTTCGGCGGCAACAAGCTCAAAATCAACGGAAAAGAATGTGAGGTATATGACAATACAGGCGTTACGCTGAACGTACGAACGCCCTTTACCGCAACGGCGCCCAGATTCAGAGTGTATAAAAAAAGTAATGTGGACTTTACCGTCACAGCACCTGAGGCAAAAGAAGTGTGCTTTATCGCCGCCTTCTATGATACAAACGGACGGCTGAAAAAAACATTTATCAATGACGGATATTCCCTTGAGGCGGGCGAAAACAGCCTGACCTTCGTACAAATGTTTGGGATTACTTCAAGCCGGCAGCTGTCCTTGTTTAAAAATGCATTTAATACTGCGGCCTATGCAACCGTTATGATGTGGGACGGCCTGGACTCTATGGAGCCCTTGAGTTATCTGTGCAAATATAAATAATGCCTGACAAATCATGCATTTCAAGCTCAAAAACAGGATGCCGGAACACTTGAAACCGGCAAAAACGGTGCGGAAGCTTTGATCACTTCCGCACCGTTTCTGTTTTGTTTTATCCTTGCTTTCTCATAGGGCTTTTGCTTACCGTTTGCTTAGCACCTCTGCCTCATAGCGCTTCACCTCTGTCAGCCATTCCAGGCCGCCGGGCATGTCGTTCCGCTTGCAGTATTCCTCCCAAACCGCCTCATAGGGCATAAACTTCAGCTCCTCAAGCAGGGCAAGGCGGGTGGTAAAATCCCCGTCCCATTCCGCCTGCTGCAGAGTGCTGTAGGGCTCCAGCATAGCGTACATCAGCGCCTTTTGGGTATTGCGGGCACCGATGACCCAGGCGGCAATTCTGTTGATGCTGCCGTCAAAGAAATCCAGCGCAACATAGGTGCGGTCAATCATCCGGTTGCGAATCAGCTCCTGGGCAATGGCCATCAGATCGTCGTTAAAAATCACCACATGATCGCTGTCCCAGCGCACCGGCCGGCTGACGTGCAGCAGCAGCTTATCGGTAAACTGAAGCACAGAAGAAATTTTATCCGCAATGCCCTCGGTGGGATGGAAATGGCCTGCGTCCAGCGTGAGCAGCTTGTGATTTGCCACCGCATAGCCCAAATAAAATTCATGAGAGCCTACCACATAGCTTTCCGACCCGATCCCGAACACCTTGCTTTCCACTGCATCTACCTCCAGAGAAGGGTCAATGGGACGGGCGAAAATTTCATCCAAAGATTCTTTCAGCCGTGCTCTCGGTGCCAAACGGTCTGCGGGAATGTCCTTATACCCGTCCGGAATCCAGAAATTTGTGACGCAGGTGGTGCCCAATTCCTTTCCGAAATACTCCCCGATGGTTCTGCAGGCCTTGCCGTGCTCCACCCAGAATTTCCTGATAGATTCATCCTGATGGCTTAAGGTAAAGCCATCCTCACTTTTGGGATGGGAAAAAAAGGTGGGGTTAAAATCCAGCCCGATTTTCTGGGTTTTTGCCCAGTCCACCCAATTCTGAAAATGCTTGGGCTCCAGCCGATCCCGATCAACTCCGTCCCCATTTGTCTCACTATAGCTGGCGTGCAGATTCACCTTATAGGTTCCGGGCAACAGGCTGAGAGCCTTTTCCAGATCCTGTCTCAGCTGCTGAGGGGTGCTGGCCTTGCCGGGATAATTTCCGGTGACCTGAATCCCGCCGGTCAGATCCCCCGACCGCTCAAATCCGCTCACATCGTCTCCCTGCCAGCAATGAAGAGAGATGGGAATCTGCTGCAGGGCATTGAGCACCTGCTCGGTATCTACTCCCAAGGCGGCATACCGCTCCTTGGCAATCTCATATGCGTTACTCATGCAAAATTCCTCCATCAAGTATTGTTTCTTTCATTATATCCCAATTTCCCATTTTTGTAAAGGGGGTTAATTTTACTTCTCATAGGGGCTTATTTTAATCTGTCCCCAATCAGCTCCCAGATTTGCGGCGTTTCATATCCCCCGCTCCAGCCCGCAATCCCCGCCAGGGAATATTGCCGGATCAGCTCAATACGGGCGGCCATGGAATCCTGATCCTCTATCCAGATTTTATACAGGGCGTCCTCCTGGGCATATTCCACATAATGCAGCTGCTCGGTATCGCTCCAAAGGGGGGTTAAATTTTTTTCCTCAACCAAGGCCTGCACCTCCTCCATGGAGGCGGCGGGAGCATCGGTCACCTGGCCCTCCTTTGTTTCCCAAATGCGGGTGTAAAAGGGAACCCCTAAAATCAGCCTGTCAGCAGGCACCTCCTCCAGCACACCGGTTAAGCCTTCCTCCGTCCAGTCCAGTGCGGCAATGGGGCCGGGCACCTGACTGCTTCTTGGGTGCTGGTCATAGGCCATCAGCATCATGTAATCGGCATACCGGCTCAAATCCCCCCGATGATAGCACATGGAATAAAAATGGCTGGTTTCCTCAATTTTTGTGACATCAACAGACAAAATCACACCGCATTCTCTGGCATATAAATAACATTCCCGAACAAATTGGGTGAACAGATCCCGATCCTCCTGATACATATTTTCAAAATCCAGATTAATTCCCTCCAGACCATATTCTGTCGCTTTGGAAAAGATGGTTTGAATGAGAGCCGCCCGCAGAGCATCGTCTGACAGCACCTGCCTGGTTCGGTCGGGAGAAAAGCCGTTGGAGCACAGCCCCCAGATCTGCTGCTCTCTTTTTTTGGCTTCCTTGGCAAAGGGAGCGCTGTAATAATCGGTCAGATACAGACCTTCTGTGATAAGGCTGTCCTTGGGCATGACCTCTGTCTCCTGTTCGTCGATCAGCTTAAACCAAGTGGGCGAAACGATATTGGCGGCATTTTTGTTGGTATATTCCATATCCGGTCGGGAGGCATATTCCCACACCAGCCGGACAGGCTGTTGGGTCATCAGACGGGTCTGAGCGTCCGATACCAGCCAGCCCTGCTCCTCCTGCTGGGTGGTAAACCGGGTTTGAGCCTTCACCTTCCGTTCCCCGTAGCTTATGGTATAGCTGGCCTGGGCTCCCTGGGGGGACAGAGTGAGCGTCAGGTCTTTGATGGACTTTTGAATCCCTTTCTCCTGAAAAAAAGGGAGGACGGTATCCCGGCGAAAGCTCTGCTGCTCTGCCTCCTGGCCGGTACAAAAGGGGGAGAGATCCTCCCCCCGCTCAAATCCATGGAGATACTCCAGCAGCATGGCTCGCCGAACAGCGTCCCCGTTTTTCTGGGAGGTTAAGATCCGGCACAGCACCGCCGCAGCCCCCGCCTTTGTCACCGGCTCATTGGGGCGGAATTCCTCTCCCTCGTATAAATAAAACAGCTCAGACTGCACCGCCGCCGAAACCAAGGGCTGCAGCTCCTGAGAAACGTCCGACGCGGCATTTTGCAGAGGCTGATCCTGTTCTAAGGGAATCAGGTTGGCGCAGATCCGCAGCAGCTCCTCTCGGGTGAGGGGATCGTCGGGACGAAACACCTCCGCCTTGGCAACCCAGCCGCTGCGGCAGGCGGCATTGATGGAGGAATAGGCCGGGTGATCCGGGGGCACATCCGAAAACAGCTGCTCCTCTTCCCCCGCCGCCGGAGAAAAAATGCTGACGCACAGCACGCAAAATTCCCCCCGGCCTACAGTCTCATCCCACTGATCCCGCTCCCAGGGCATAGGAACCCCCATTTTCTCCAATTGTTTTACCGTATCATCCGCCCAATGGGCTGGGGTTCGGTTCCATAAAAACCATTCCACCGGCCCGATTGCCGCCACAATCATCAGTCCAATGCACAACAACAGCAAGCCTACCGACCGTTTCATCTTGTTCTCCTCCGTTTTTTGATTTTGTTTTATTGTATGAGGGTGTTGTCCGGGATATGACATTGAATACAGACAACCTGTCAGGAATAGAATGAAGCAAAGGAGTTGATAACCGTGATTTATTTGGATAACAGCGCCACCACCTTTCAAAAGCCGGAAACAGTGTACCATGCAGTGGCGGAGGGCATGCGGATGTACGGCGGAAATCCGGGCAGGGGGGGCTACAGCCTTGCAGATCAAACAGCAGAACGGGTATTTTTGTGCCGGGAACGGGCGGCAGAGCTGTTCGGCGTACCCTCTCCCGAGCAGGTGGTGTTTACCAAAAACGCAACAGAGGCCTTGAATTTGGCCATTAAGGGCTGCCTTAAGCCGGGAGATCATGCGGTGATCGGATCCATGGAGCACAACAGCGTTCTCCGGCCGATTCACAGTCTGACCCGCCGGGGAATCATTACCTATTCTATTGCCCAGGCTGATGCCCGGGGCGTGGTGACCGCCCAGGCGGTGGCTCGGGTCATGACCCCCAAAACAAAGCTGATTGTGATCAATCACATGTCAAACGTGTGCGGCAGCATCAGTCCTGTGGAGGAAATTTTGGAGCTTGCAAAACGACGGGGAGTTCTATGCTTGATCGATGCCGCCCAAAGCGGCGGAGCCCTGCCCCTGGAGTTAGAACCCTGGTCTATGATTGCCTTTGCAGGGCACAAGGGGTTATACGGTCCTCAGGGAACAGGTGGCCTTTGCATCGGAAGTGAAATCACGCTGCAGCCCCTACTGGAGGGAGGAACAGGCAGCCTATCCGCAGAATATGATCAACCCGATTTACTACCCGATCGGTTTGAAAGCGGCACCTTATCCTGCCCCCAGCTATGGGGGCTGTGCCGGGGGATTGAGTTTGTGCTGTCCCAGGGAACAGAAAATATTTTAAGGCACGAACGGGATTTGACCAAGCTGTTCCGGGAACGAATGAAAGGCCAGCAAGGCCTGCGGCTGTATCCCGCCCAGGATACGGAAGGGGGAGGTATAATCTCCTTTTCCGTGGAAGGCATGGACAGTGCCACCTTTTGCACCCTGTTAGACAAAAAAGCCTCTATTGCCGCCCGGGGCGGTCTGCACTGTGCGCCGCTGGCACACAAAACCCTGGGCACTCTATCCGGCGGATTGGTGCGGTTTTCCTTCAGTGCCTTTACCACCCCACAGGATGTGAGCAAGGCTGCAGAGGCTGTGGAAACCTTGCTCAAAAAGGGCTAATTTTTAATACATTTTTAAGGATTGCAGTCCAGCCTCTATTGCCGCCCGGGGCGGTCTGCACTGTGTGTCGCTGGCACACAAAACCCTGGGCACTCTATCCGGCGGACTGGTGCGGTTTTCCTTCAGCTCCTTTACCACCCCTCAGGATGTTGACGGGGCGGCAGAGGCTGTGGAAACCTTGCTCCAAAAGGGTTGATTTTATTGCATTTTTGAGGAATGCAGTCCAGCCTCTATTGTCGCCCGGGGCGGTCTGCACTGTGCGCCGCTGGCACACAAAACCCTTGATGCCCGATCCGGCGGACTGGTGCGGTTTTCCTTCAGCTCCTT
>JAXEOR010000027.1:0-10665 GCA_034117945.1 Clostridia bacterium
ATCAAATGAACATTGTTCACATATCCAAAATTGTAAATTCGTTTGCGGGAAATCAGACGGTCAATTTTCCGCTTTGCCCGCAGATTGTTTCCGCACACGCACAGCACCTGAACATCCAAAGGAATACAGTCGATCTCCTCAATCATTTTAGACAAATTCCCGTAACCCATGCTGCCGCTCATCACCAGGACGGTGTCCTTATTTTTAATGCCCAGCTTTGCTCTGGCCTCCTCCTTGGGAATTTTTTTAGAAAACTGTTCTCCAATAGGAATCCCGATAGGCAGCACCTTTTCCAGCGGTACGCCTCGCTTTTCCAGCTGAAGATTCATCAAATGGGAGGGGGTAACATAATAATCAATCTCCGTATCCTCCCAAAAGGGGTGCAGAGTGAAATCCGTTACAATCCCCACCGCCTTGACCCGGGTCACATAGCCCTTGCGCCGCAGCACCGTTACCAGATGAGCCGACAGAACATGGGTGCATACAATCACGTCCGGCTGAAACGCAGCCAGATAATCCGTCAGCTTCCGTGACAGAATCACGTTCACCAGCTTTCCCAAGGAAAAGGGGTTGGTAAAGGTTCCGTTTTTTTCCGCCTGACGGTACATTCTGCCGTATTCCCTGGGAGACACCTTGGTAGACAGCAGATACCCCTTCGACAAAGAATCACTGTACACCGGGCTGATATATTCATACACATCCAACACAGCACATTCCGCTCCCCGAGCCTCCAAGGCCGCCACAGTCGCCTTTGCCGCCTGATGGTGCCCCTGCCCCGTGGAAACAGACATAACCAAAACCTTCAATCAAATCCCCTCCAATCATCCATATCAAATCAACCGTAGTTTTCAAAAATCATCCAAGATTGATGCATTCAAATTTCCTCAAAAGGCAAATCGCCCAACACAATGCTACAACAATTATATCTCATTTTCCCAAAAAAAACAAGTCCCTGCCCGCACATTTTTCCCAGCGTTTCATAATATGACACTGAAGACTCCGTGAGGGGAGGTGAAACACCCATGTCAGGAAACTGCGGTATCTTTGGCGAAAACAGTGAAATTTTATTTTTCATTCTTGTTTTCCTTTTGATCTTCTGCTGCGGGTGCGGATGCGGCTGCAACAACTAGCAACATAAAAAATTCAAAACGGAAAAGAGGTGAAAAATATGGGATTCCTGGGACGTTTCGGAGGCAACGGCTGTAACAATGATACAGTATTGTGGTTCATCATTTTGTTCCTGCTGCTGTTCTGGTGCGGAAATGAGAACAATTGCTGTGATAACTAAGATAGATGGAGGGTAAAACATGTCTGAAATCAGTACGAATAACTGTGGATGCGGCGGTATTGGAACTGGTCAGGATATCTGGATCTGGGTCATTATCGCGATTGTCATTATCTGCCTGCTGTGCAACGACGGCTTTGGCGGTATTGGCGGCGGCTGCTGCAGATAAAACATAACCACCAAGAAGCAGAAGACTTTCCCGTCTTCTGCTTCTGTTTGCAATATGCTGCCCCGACAATCTTTTTTTCTTAGGCAAAATCAGTGCCGGACTGCATAAACTTCATTTTTTTGTATAGGATAATCATAAGTCAATCAATCGGAGGAATTGCCATGTTTGAACTAACCCCCTGGAATCAATCCAATGTTTTTACTCCCTTGCGGGAAATAGAAAGCTTTTTCAATTCATCCGGCTTTTCGGGCTTCCGAACCGAAATCAGCGACCACAAGGAATACTATCTGCTGGAGGCCCACCTTCCCGGTATGAGAAAAGAGGATATCTCCGTCCGGATCAATCAAAATTATATGACCATCCAGGCTCGCCGGCAGGTGGAACGAACCCAGACCAACCAACAGGAGCAGTACCTGTATCAGGAGCGCCATTCCCGCTCCTACTCCCGCAGCTTTGACATTTCCGCAATTCAATCAGACCGGATCAAGGCAAGCTTCGAAAACGGTCGTTTAAGCATCATCCTTCCCAAAAAAGAACCGGCTCCCGGTACCCCCGAATGGCTGGAAATTCAGTCATAAGCCGCCCTTTTTTCTCATATGCTGGCATTGGAGGTGAAACAATGAAGATTCAATGGAAGTCACTACTGTGGAATTTAGCCCTTCCCCTGCTGACAGGAGGCCTGGCCGCCCTGTTGACCGCCCATTCCATGAAACAGTTTGAACAACTGAACCAACCCTTTTTTGCGCCGCCGGGATGGTTGTTTCCGGTGGTATGGACAATACTCTATCTGCTCATGGGTGTTTCCGCCTATCTGGTATCAACCGCAGACAGTCCCTATCGGCTCACCGCCCTGCGACTTTATGGTATCCAGCTGGCCGTCAACTTTTTCTGGCCCATTCTGTTTTTCCGAATGCAGGCCTTTTTAGGCGCCTTTTTCTGGCTGCTCCTTTTGTGGATTCTGATTCTGGCCATGATTGTTCTGTTTTATCGGGTAAAGCCAAAAGCCGCCTATTTGCAGATTTTCTATCTCCTTTGGGTGACCTTTGCGGGCTGTCTGAACCTAGCGATTGCCATCCTGAATTAATCAAGGGCTTGCACTCCTCAAGCCCCCTTGGCACCGCACAATGTTATGAGACCTGTTCGGTCTCCGGCAAAATCACCGGAAACCGAACAGGTCTGTTTCATTTTCCCTTTTTTTATTTGCTTGTCCTTTTTTAATAGGCAGGTGCCAAAAGATCTCTTTCGTCCTCCAGCAGAATCTCCAAAACATCCCGCAGGGAGACAGGCGTCACCGTGTTGCTGGCCAGGATGGACACCATATCGTTCATTCTGACCATAGAACAGCACACATCAGAAATCAATTTAGATTCGATGATTTCCTGATTGTCACAGCTGCGCTTCACCACCTCAACGCCGTAGGTTGACAAATTCAGCTGAGAGGGCAGGTTTAATATGGAATGCTTTACCGTGTAATATTCTAAATAGCAATCCCCCTCCGGCAGTGCAAGCTTCACTTTCTCACGTAATTCTTTTTGCATTTTCTTTTCCCTCCGTTTTTAAATTTTTTATTGTATCTTTATTATACAAAAAGAATCAGGAAAAGTATCGAAAAAAACATCGAAAAAATCCTATTATTTTCCGACAAATAATGATTTTATTCCTTCCAAAAATGGAATATTTATAATGTATTTTCCACAATTTATGGAACAGATTCCTTTTTTGAAGCTTGTGGGATAATAATGGTACAGTAAAATAAGTTTTTTTGCTGCAACCTGTAGAAAATTTGCGCAGAAAAAATTACCGCTTGCTTTGGTAAGAGGGAAAATGCTATAATAAACCCGTACCTTTCTTTATTATAGCACAAAGGAGAATCCCCCGTGAAGCTGAATCAAATTCATCCCTACTCAAAATTTATTCTGTTGACAGGATTTCGCGCAGCAACCTGGCTGTTGGCCGAAGGATTGGTTCTTTATCTGTGGTGCAAAGCCAATTCCTTTTTTCTTGTTTCATCCGCTCTTTCCATCGCTCCTACCGCCCTGCAGCTTTTGGTGATCTGCTTTTGGGGTGCCGCCCTGTCAGAATGCTTTCTCAGAAAAAAGGCTTAAAAGAGTCGGAACGGTGTATGTGCCGTTCCGACTCTTTTTTTAATCGTTTAAATAGGAATAAACCAGCTGAGACAGCTCCGCAATGGTCTGCTGGCTTTCCAGCCCATCCAAAGTTTGATTGACAATCACGCAGATCACATAATCGCACTTGGGAGAAAACACAATGCCAACATCCGCCTGAATGTCATCCGTTTCCCCCGTTTTGTTCGCCACCCTTGCCCCGCCCGGCAGCAAAGCGGGAATTTTCCATCTTCTGGTCTGCCCCAAAAGCAAATACAGCATTTCCTGATCATACTGGGGAGAAACACATTCTTTCCGGTAAATTTGCTCCAGGATAATACCGCAGTCCTGCACCGTTGTCAAATTCTGCCCTGGAACCAAAAAACCGGGATCGTAATCAAACAGCATCATTCCGTCCTGAGTTTGGGTGCAGCCCAGCTCCTGAGCCGTTTGAGTGACCCGCTCGGCTCCTGCCTCAAAGCTGCCCTGACCCAGAGCCGCCACAATCTCGTTAGACGCAGCGTTATCGCTGACGGTGATCATCTTTTCCGCCAGCTCCAGCAGCTCCTCTGTCAGCTCCAGCTCAGACCGCTGAGCCGCCTGATACAAGGCAACCATCCGAAACAGCTTGATCACGCTGGCCGGCTGCATCTGCACAGAATTGTATACCAGCTCTTCCTCTGTCTCCAGATTTTTAAGATACACCGACCATTGGCCGCTCTTTCCCGCAATCAGCCCCTCGATTTTCTCCTCCAGGGGTCCCATGGGCGGAATCTGATGCTCCAATAACCGGCTGGCTGCCATCGCCTCTTCCTCCCAAAGCAGAGAATCACCGGTTTGGTCATGCAGGGCTGAGCCCAAGGTAAATACAAGACAAACTCCCAAGCAAACAAAAAGCTTTTTGATCATGCCCTTTCTTCTCCCGTAAAAAAGAAAACCGAAGAACAATGCCCCTTCGGTTTTCCTAATTGATTATTCGCAATCCTCGCAGTTTTCTCCGTCGCAGCCATCGCAGCAGGAGAAATCAAATTCAATTTCCTCTTCGCAATTGGGGCAGATGATACTGTCCTGGGTTTCCAGCATTTCATCATCTACATAAATTTTCTCATCGCAGTTGGGGCAAGTGATTTCAAAATAATCCTCATCATAGTCATCCTCGTAATCGTCATCATAATCGTCCTCGTCCCCGTACAAATCCTCTTCCACGTCACCCAGATCATGGTCGATTTCGTCAATCAATTCTTCCATTTCGCCGATTTCGTCATCCAGGGAGGAAACCTCCTCTGCAATGTCCTCCAGGGCGCCTACAATGGCCTTTAACAGCTTGCCCTCCTTGGTATCGGTATCCAGATCCAAGCCTTCAGCCAGCCCTGCCAGATAGGCAATTTTTTCTTTTAACTGATCCATAACAAACCTCCTGATATTCTCTTATACGCGTTCCATATATTCGCCGGTGCGGGTATCAATCCGAATGGTTTCGCCCGGTCCCACAAACAGGGGAACGTTTACCACCGCTCCGGTTTCCAACGTAGCAGGCTTGGTAGCGCCCGTAGCCGTATCGCCCTTAAAGCCGGGCTCGGTATCGGTAATTTCCAGCTCTACAAAGTTCGGCGGCTCAATACCAAACACAGAACCCTTATAGAACAGCAGCAGCACTTCCATATTTTCCTTTACAAATTTCAATGCGTCCCCTACCTGCTCACGGCTCAGAGGAATCTGCTCATAGCTTTCCAAATCCATAAAATAATACAGATCCTCATCGCTGTACAGATACTGCATTGTTTTTCTGTCGATGTGCGCCTTAGGCAGCTTTTCGGTAGGACGGAAGGTTTTTTCCACCACGCCCCCTGTAATCACATTTTTCAGCTTTGTTCTCACAAAGGCCGCTCCCTTACCGGGCTTTACATGCTGAAATTCTACCACCTGATATACGTTGCCATCCTGTTCAAAGGTAATTCCGTTTCTAAATTCACCTGCTGAAATCATCTAAAAAACCTCCAAATTACTTGATATAATCCTATTATAATATAAAACGGCGAAAAGATCAAGTAAAATTTTCATATTTCCCTCAATTCAGGCCAAAAATCCCGTTTTTTGAGGGTTTTATCCAATACACAGCAGCTCCTTGGGGGTTTGGCTGCACAAATTCAGGTACCCTTCCTGCCGGATCACCACCAAATCTTCAATTCTTACCCCAAACTCTCCGTCCAGATAAATGCCTGGCTCCACCGTAACCGCCATACCGGGCTTGAGCACCCCCTCCGCCTTAGGGGACAGGGTGGGCATTTCATGAATTTCCAGCCCTACGCCATGTCCCAGGGAATGACCGAACCGATCGCCGTAGCCCGCTTTTTCAATCATTTCCCTGGCCGTCCGATCTACCTGGCAAAGGGGAACGCCGGGTTTGATCGCCTCCAGTGCCGCCTGCTGGGCTTCCTTCACAATCCGGTAAATCTCCTTTTGCCGCTGTGACACGGACCCGATCCCCACCGTCCGGGTCATGTCCGAGCAATAGCCTTGATACACACAACCAAAATCCAGCAGCAGAAAATCCCCGTTTTGCAGGCGGTAATCTCCCGGCTCACCGTGCACCAGAGAGCTGTTGGCGCCTCCCACCGCAATGGTGGAAAAGGAGGTACGCTCCGCTCCCAGCCGTCTCATGCGATAATCCAGCTCCGCTGCGATTTCCCGTTCCGAAAGTCCCGGACGAACCTGCTCCAGAGTCTGCCAGAAGGCCTCCTGAGCAATTTCGCTTGCCCGCTGAATCAAAGCCAGCTCCTCCTCTGTTTTCACCGCCCGGAGCTCCTCCAGCCAGCCGGAAATATCGACCCACCGGCAGTCTGTTTGATTCCTTTGAAATGCGTCTCCCTGACTCCAGGTCATTGCCCGGCCTTCAAACCCCACCGTACCGCTGCACAGCTGACAAATCGGCTCCACATAATCTCCCTTGACGGTCACCACCTGGCAGTCCGCCGCCTGAAGCTTGGCCTGCTCCTCATACCGGAAATCTGTAAACAAATACTGCTTTTCCCCGGTGATCAACAGCATCCCGGTGTCTCCCGTATATCCGGTCAGATAGCGAATATTTTCCGGCTTGGATACCAGCATTGCATCTAAATTCTTTTGGGCTAAATTCAGTTTCATCAACCCCATCGCCTTTCGCTGCTTATTTTCTGTTTCATTATATAACATTTATGCATCCTTCGCAATAGTTTTTCAGAAAAAAGCGAAAGGCTTCTTGAAATGGCAGGTCAGTAATGTGATATTGCTATAAAAAACGAGGGCCTTGACAGACTCCTCGTTTTTTAGGGGCCTGATCCACAGACCCCTGATAGGAATATGATGTTTTATGGTTAAAACAAGAGAGTTCAAATCAGCTCTTCTGATAGCCGCATTTCGGGCAAACACCCTTTTCATTCAGCGCAATCCCGCACAGAGGACAGCGCTCGATCGTTCCATTCGGTTCGTATTCCTCAGTAGCCGCATTCACACCGCTGGTAAAGGTCAATTTCACGATATTCAGCTTATCCTTTAATAAGTCGTAAACGATCTTAATCATTCCTTCAACGGTCATGGTTTCTTTGGTCACCACCAAGCGGCACTCCGGATATGCCGTTGCCAGATCAGTTTTGAAGGCAGGCCCCTTCATCACGTTGTTGGGGGTACCATTTTTAATGCCCTGCTTTTCGTAAACATCCAGAATCGCCGGCAGCAGCGGATCGTCCTCCCGAAGGATCAAGGCATGGTCAAAATTTTTCAGAACCTCCCATGCGGTCTTTTGAATTTCATTACACGGGAAAACCATATTCACTCCTGCATTCACCGAATCCTCCACTTCGATCGTCAGCACTCCCGTATGTCCGTGCAGATACTGTGCCTCTCCCCGGAACCCATAGAACCGATGGGCATACTGTAAATCCAGCGTTGTAATACTTCTCATTTTTGATATCTCCTTCATCTATTATTTACGGGTTTCTGCGCCCGCATACGCCCTTGCCTGCAGGGAAGAACCCCTACGGAGCTCTCCTCTTCATTTCAATCTTCGTTCTTTTTTTCTCCCCCCAAGGGAATAGTCTTATCTGTCCCACGTTTTTTCCGGCAATCAGAACACACATAGAACACCTTCAAATCGTAAAACAAAAAATCCGTACCGAATTGCTTTTTTAAAGCCTCTGTCAAATCCTCAAACTGAATGTCTGTCAGCTTTCCGCAGCTTTGGCAGACAATGTGATCGTGCTTCACAATCCTGTCATATCGGTCAGGCATACCCTCCACCGAAATTTTCCTGATCAGTCCGTCTCTGCACAGCTTATTCACATTGTTATAAACCGTTGCCAAAGCCACGCCGGGAAAATCCGCTTTCAGTGCCTGATAAATTTGCTCAACGCTCATGTGCGATGCCGATTGATGAATGATTTCATAAATGCGTTTTTCGTACTTTGTCATGTTTCCCAACTCATTATTAGAATTATTCTAAAAATATTATAACACTTCTAATTTAAAATGTCAAGACCAATAGATCATTTTTTTAAAAAATAAATATCCCCCCGTAAAACGAGGAGATATTTTTATTTTTCAACACATATTCCGTTTATATCCGATTCACCAGCTCCAGCGCCGCAAAATAGCCCCATTTGCCAAAGCCGCAGATCTGTCCCTTGCACACGGGAGCAATCACGGAGGTGTGGCGAAATTCCTCTCTTTGATGAATGTTGGACAGATGCACCTCCACCGCAGGCAGGCAAACCGCCGCAATGGCGTCCCGGATGGCATAGCTGTAATGGGTGTAGGCTCCGGGATTGATCACGATAGCGTCCTTGGTGCCGTAGGCCTGATGGATCCGGTCGATCAGCGCTCCCTCATGGTTGGACTGAAAAATTTCAAGCTCAACCCCCAGCTCCTTGGCATACTGTAACAATTCCTCATTAATGTCCTCCAGGGTTTCCGCCCCATAAATCTCCCGCTCCCGAACCCCTGTCATATTCAAATTCGGTCCGTGCAGCAACAATATCCGTTTCATCCTAACCGCTCCTTTATCTCTTGATATGCCCGCTTCATGTACAGGGCGTCCTCCGCCATTGTCCCTGCCGACTCGCAGATGATCACAGGCGTATAGCCCCTTTGATACAGAGCCTCCCCCAAGGGCTCAAATTCCGGCCCGTACTCCTTGTCCGCAAAAGTAAGATGCCGCTTTTCCCCCATGTGGGTATACTCAATTTTACTGAAATGAATGTGCATGATTTTGGCTCTGTCAATGCCCAGCCTGTTTTCCGCCGCGTCCAGCACCCGTTCAAAATCTTGCTTGGTTTTCAGGCTTCCCTGCTCACGGGAATTGATGTGGCCGAAATCAAACACCGGCAGCAGCCGTTCATCCATAGCGCACACCTCCAGTGTTTCCTCCACCGTTCCCAGCTGGTTCACCTTTCCCATGGTTTCGATGCACAGCGTTACCTGACCATAGCCCTGCTCCTCCATTTGCGCCAAGACCCGAGCCAGCAGCCTTTTGGAAAGGGAAATCCCCTCTGCCCGGGTCAGCTTTCCGGCGCTGCCCATGTGCACTACCACCCGGCCGGCGCCCATCGCTGAGGCGGCATGCACGGACTGCATAATATACCCTATGCTTTTGTCCTGCTTTTCCGGCTCCGGTGTGGCAAGATTGCTGAAATAGGGAGAGTGGAGGCTCAGTAAAATCCCGTGTTCCCTGGCCTGCTCTCCCAAGGCAGTGGCAGCATCGTCGGAAATTTTCACTCCTCTGCCGCAGGCGTATTCATATGCGTCCAGTCCCCGGGCAGCAAGCCATCCGGGCATTTGAAGAGAGGACTTGTTTCCCTCCTCATAAAAGCTTTCCGAATTTCCGGCCGGGCCAAATTTAATCTCCATATCCTTCCTCCCTCAGCTTCAAAAGCAATTCATTTGCGCATTGCAGCGGCGTTTTATCAAGCTCCTCATAACAGATATGACACTGCTGATAAAAGGGCATTCGGCTTTGATACAGCGCCGCCATTTCTTCCTGACTTTTCCCCTTTGCCAAGGGACGGCGGTCGTTAAGCGAAATTCTCTGATAAATCAAGTCCGGCGCAGCCTTTAAAAAAACAACCACACCCTTTTGCAGCATCAGTGCCCGGTTCTCCTCCCGGAGCACCGCCCCGCCGCCTGTGGCGATCACAAGGGAAGAATCCTCCAGCAATTCCTTCAGCTTCTGCGTTTCCAAAAGGCGAAATGCTTCCTCCCCCTGCCGGTCAAAAATCTGCGGAATGGTCATACCCGCCTGCCGTTCAATTGCCCCGTCCAGATCTACAAATTGACAGCCCAGCCTTTGAGCCAGCAACCGCCCCAGGGTACTTTTTCCGCAGCCCATAAACCCGGTTAATACGATCGGTTTCATCCCTTCACCTCTTTTATCCCACGGTATTCTCTTATTCATTATACACCATTTCCGCAAAAATTACAATGATATTTTTTCAGCAAACAAAAACAGCCGGGGAAAGGCGATTTCCCCGGCTGAAATGGAACTTTGTTTAGTTGTTGAAGGTAACCTCTTCCGCTGTTCCCTCAGTTTCACCAACATAGGGCTGTACCATATATTCCCCATCGGAGGTGATGGCGTCACCGTATGCCTTGATGGCATATGCCTGACCGGGAGCTGCCTCAGCCAAAAGACCGGAAGGCTGGCGGGCGGGCAGGGTGATTTTGTTCTCCTCTTGTCCCTTCACCCAGATTTTGATTCCGTACTGGAGGGAAGAACCGTTGGTGGTAAAATCGTTCAGCTTACTGTATACATAAACGGTAGGCTTTTCGTCTACGGTTTTGAACCAATTGTAGGTTACATCCTCTGCAATTTCCGGATCCACCGGTGCTTTTTCCGTAAAGGTCACCTTCAGAACGCTGTCCTTTGTCACATTAGACAGAGTCACTGCGCCGGAGGCATTGGGGGTTAACTTCTGATCGTCCAGACTGACTGCGCTGATCTCATAGTTGGCAGCAGGTGTCAAGGTCACCTCCAGGGCGTCTCCCTCGGTGATATAATCCCAGCTGCCGGATTCCTTGGCGGCGTCTCCCGCTGTTACCGTTCCGCTTCCGTCAATCTCATACTGAATGCCGAAAAC
>JAXEOR010000028.1:0-14698 GCA_034117945.1 Clostridia bacterium
TGGAGGAGGAAGCCAAAGAGGTTTTGAAAGAGAAGGAACAAGCGCAAAATGAGGAGGAAGAACAGCATGATTAAGGTAATGACCGTGTTCGGAACAAGACCGGAGGCAATCAAAATGTGCCCCCTGGTCAAGGAGCTGGAAAATCGGGAAGAAATTGAATCTATCGTGTGCGTTACCGCTCAGCACCGGCAGATGCTGGATCAGGTGCTGAAGCTGTTTGAGGTTACACCGGATTATGATTTGAATATTATGCGGGACCGCCAAACCCTGACCGGCATTACGGTGCGGGCCCTGGAGGGGCTGGAGCAGGTTTTGGAGGAGGCCAAGCCGGATCTGGTGCTGGTGCACGGCGATACCACCACCACCTTTGCAGGCAGCCTGGCGGCTTATTATCATCAGATTTCCGTGGGACATGTGGAGGCGGGTCTGCGAACCTATCAAAAATATTTCCCCTTCCCGGAGGAAATGAACCGGCGGATGACGGGGGCCATTGCAGATCTTCATTTTTCGCCTACGGTTTCCAACAAGAATAATTTACTGAAGGAAAATGTGCCGGAGCAATCCATTTTCATTACGGGAAATACCGTCATTGACGCATTGAATACAACAGTGCGCAAGGAGTATGTATTTCAAACCCCGGCCTTAGGGCAGGTTGATTTCCAAAACCGCCGGGTGATTGTGATGACAGCTCACCGCCGGGAAAATCTGGGGCGGCCTCTGGAGCAGATCTGCCGGGCAGTGCTGCGGGTTGCAAAGGAATTTCCGGATGTGACGGTGATTTATCCGGTGCATTTAAATCCTAAGGTGCGGGAAACAGCTTTTTCTGTTTTGGGAGAGCAAAAAAACGTGATGCTGATTGATCCCCTGGATGTGGAGGAGCTGCATAATCTGATGGCTCGTTGTTATATGCTGCTGACCGATTCCGGCGGCATTCAGGAGGAAGCCCCCGCTCTGGGCAAGCCGGTGCTGGTGCTGCGCAATGAGACCGAGCGGCCGGAGGCGGTAGAGGCGGGAACGGTTCGGATTGCAGGCTGTGAAGAAGAAACCGTGTACCAGATGACCCGCCGGCTGCTGACCGACCAGGCGGAATATGAGGCCATGAGCCATGCGGTCAACCCTTATGGGGACGGACAGGCCAGCCGCAGAATTGCAGACGCAATTTTATATCATTTTGGGAAAGGAAGTCGGCCGGAGGATTTTTAAAATCCACTGTCGGTGCTTTCAGCACGGAAGAATTGTTTTATTGAAAATAAATCATGATCAAAAACATCCGCTGCCGGAAAGGGCGGCGGATGTTTTTTGTATGGCCTGTTCTGATCTGTGACCTTAACGTTGAAAAAATGATTTATTTATCAAAAATCTATTGACTTTTTTCTTTTTTTGGGTTATACTGTAAGTATCATATAGAAAAGGAGATGCAATAATGCAAAAGAAAGCATTCTTATCCATTCTTTTGGCGGGGCTACTTTGCTTCAGTGGCATTACGGCTTTGGCTGCGGCAGATGATGCGACAGACGCAGTTTATTACACGCCGATTCAGGCCTTTACCGATTTTGAGGACAAAACACCTGCAGAGCTGCCTACCACTTCGGGCGACAATGACACGAATTTCAGACAGATTTTCCGACAGGAGGAAAACGGAAACATTTATTGGTATGCAGGCAGATATTTGGACAAAACCATAGATAAGAATTGGAATGCGGGATTTTATACCACCAATACTGCTATGGGAACAACAGGGGAATACATCATTCAGACAAAGCTGAAGTTTTCTCAGAAAGCAGCAGGAGGAATGATGCATCTGGGTTTCCGGGTTGGTCACGGCGGTGACAAAAGCAAGCAGTTGTATTTTGGAATCAGTAATATCAATACTTTGGATGACACTCCCGAGAGCATTTTCTTTAAGGTAGAGTGGTACGAAAACAATAAGCACTACAATCAGCAGTTTAGTAATCTTGCCAGCTGCGTATTAAAGCCGGAGGTTTGGTATCTGGTGCGCAATGTATATAATCTGGACAACAAAACGGCAAGATTAGAATTCTATAATGCAGACGGTACGGAATGCCTGGCCACTACGGGAGATTTTGAGCTACCCGAAACGGTATCTGCCGCAACGGATCAAAATAATTCCGGCGGCTCTGCCAGCACCTATACCATTCCCTATAACCTCTCCTTCAGTGCCATTCGTTCTGATACCAATCTCAGCAAGGGCAGCGGATTGGGCATTGATGATTTCATCATTGCGAAAGCGGAGAACAAGCCCGTGAGCGTAACCTGCGGACAGGGCGGCACGGTGCAGTACGGTGGGGAGACAGTCAGCTCCGGTGCCGTGGTTCCGGTGGCCTATAACAGCCCAGACAAAGAAACCTTTACCATTACCCCGGATCAGGGCTATGCCGTGCAAGATATTAAGGTGAACGGGCAATCCTTGGGAAATACTGTGACATCTGTAGATTTTACATCAGTGACCGCTGCGCAAACCTTAGAGGTGACCTTTGAGCAGCTGCCTCAGGCACCTTCCTTAAGCGAATCGGCTCCGACTTATACTTATACTGATGCCAATAACGGCACTCAAACAGCATATTTTTCCGTTAATCCCGGTTATGGATACACCTTTACCGATGGTATTGCGAAAATATACGAGGTAGGCAATGCTGCTTCGGAGGCGGCTCCCTTGAAGCTGGAAAGCAGCTCAGTCATTTCCAATTCTTCCTGGGACGGCAAATTTGGTGTTCGCATTTACGGAGATGGGATGAAAACGGGCAATCAATATGTGCTGGCTCCTTATTTCGTCGCCCAAAAGGATGGAGTCGAAGTGACCATCGATCCCATTGAGGAGGATAAGGCAGGGCAGTATACCTTTACCTTTGGAGAATAAACATTTTTTACAGCAAAAAAACAGACCGTTGACCTTTGTCAGCGGCCTGTTTTTTGATCTATTACAAAAAACAAAAAATTTTTTATCGAAATACTTGACAAATGAAAAAAAGGGGAATATAATAATAATTGAACAATCGTTCAAATGATGAAATGAGGTGATTGGATGAATACGCCCCAATGTGACTACCTTCATGCCCATCAGGACGTGGTTGACAGAATCCAAAAACGATTACCCAGCCAGGAACGGCTGTATGATCTGGCAGAGCTTTACAAGGTGTTTGGAGACAGTACCCGGGTCAGCCTGTTGTATGTGCTGCTGGAGGAGG
Source organism: Clostridia bacterium (assembly GCA_034117945.1). Taxonomy (GTDB): domain Bacteria; phylum Bacillota; class Clostridia; order HGM11514; family HGM11514; genus SIG438. Next base: position 3,207 of record JAXEOR010000028.1, read on the forward strand.
AATTATGCGTTTGCGATTTGGCGGCGCTGCTGGGAGTTTCGATCTCGGCGGTTTCTCATCAGCTTCGGATTTTAAAGCAGGCAAGACTGGTGAAGTTCCGCAAAGAAGGAAAAACAGTATTTTATTCCTTAGCGGATGATCATGTCAGGGATATCATCGGTGAGGGAATGGAGCATATTGAGGAAGAGAAGGGATGATTGCAAATGAAAAAGGTGTATCGGCTGGAAAATTTGGATTGTGCTCATTGTGCCTCCAAGATGGAGCAGGCCATTGCAAAGCTGGAAGGCGTGGAGTCGGTTTCGGTCAGCTTTCTGACCCAAAAGCTGATTTTAAAGGCGGAGGAGGAGCAGATCGAGTCAATTATGGATCAAGCAGTGCAGATCTGTAAAAAGATCGAGCCGGATTGTGTGATCAGGAGGTGAGCCTGTGAATAAAAAACAGAAAAAGCTGTTGATACGGATTTGTATCAGCCTGGCGCTGTATGCCACAGGCTTGCTGCTGCAGTCAAAAACAACGCCGCTGATTTTGTTGATTCCCTATTTTGTTGCCGGATGGGATGTGCTTTACAAGGCTATTCGCCATTTGTTTGGGGGGCGGCTGTTTGATGAGAATTTTTTAATGGCGGTGGCCACGGTGGGCGCCCTTGGGCTGGGGGAATTCCCGGAGGCAGTTTTTGTGATGGTTTTTTATCAGGTGGGGGAATTGTTCCAGAGCTATGCGGTCGGAAAGAGCAGGGATTCCATTGCAGGATTGATGGAGCTTGCTCCGGAAACGGCATGGGTGGAACGGGACGGCGTTCTTTACGAGGTGGTTCCGGAGGAAATTGAGGTGGGGGATTTGCTGGCGGTAAAGCCGGGGGAAAAAATTCCGGCAGACGGCATTGTAGAGTCCGGCACCTCCAGTCTGAACACGGCGGCCTTGACGGGAGAGGCAATGCCCCGGGATGTGCAGCCCGGTGACGAGGTGATCAGTGGCTGCATCAATCTGAAGGGGCTGCTCAAGATCCGGGCAACCAAGGAATTTTCAGATTCTACCGTTTCAAAAATTTTGGAGCTTGTGGAAAATGCCGCATCCTCAAAAGCAAAAACAGAGCAGTTTATTACAAGATTTGCCCGGTATTACACGCCGGCAGTGGTGTTTCTGGCCGTAGTTCTGGCGGTGCTCCCTCCCGTAGCGGGAATGGGGGCTTGGACAGACTGGCTGCGCCGGGCGCTGACCTTTTTGATGGTGTCCTGTCCCTGTGCTTTGGTGATTTCTGTTCCCATGTCATTTTTCGGCGGAATCGGAAGGGCGTCCAAACAGGGGATTTTGGTGAAGGGCTCAAATTACATGGAGGTGCTGTCCAAAGCCAAAACGGTGATATTCGATAAAACCGGAACCCTGACCCAAGGCAGCTTTTCTGTGACGGAGGTGTTTCCCCAGGGAATTGACAAGGAGGAATTGGTCAGACTGGCGGCCATGGCGGAAAGCGTTTCCGATCACCCCATTGCTCAATCCCTGCGGCAGGCTTATGGCAAAGAGATTCCCCAGGGAGCCGTGGGCGAGGCCAAGGAGATTCCGGGCTGCGGGATTCAGGCTGAAATAGAAGGAAAACGGATCCTGGCCGGAAACCGGAGACTGATGGAGCAAAACGGGGTGACATATCCCTCTTACAGCCAAGGATCGGGAACTCAGGTGCTGGTGGCGGCAGATGGTGTTTTTCTTGGCGTGATTTTAATTTCCGACCGGGTGAAGGAGGATGGGGCGAGGGCTGTGAGCGCCCTGAAGGAATTGGGTGTTTCCCGACTGGTTATGCTGACCGGGGATCATCAGTCCGCCGCCCTGGAGACGGCAAAGCAGGTGGGGATTTCAGAGGTTCACGGAGAGCTTTTGCCCCAGGATAAGGTGGCGATGACGCAAAGCATTTTAGAGGAGCAAACAGAGGGCAGCGTGCTGTTCGTGGGGGACGGAATGAATGACGCACCGGTGCTGGCAATGGCGGATGCGGGAATCGCTATGGGCGCCTTGGGATCAGACGCAGCCATCGAAGCGGCAGACATTGTGCTGATGGACGATAAGCCCTCCCGGCTGGCTCAGGGGGTTCGGATTGCCAAAAAAACCATGCGTGTGGTATGGCAGAATATTGTATTTGCTCTGGCCGTTAAGCTGACGGTGCTGGTGCTGAGCGCATTCGGACTGGCCAATATGTGGGAAGCAGTGATTGCAGACGTGGGCGTATCGGTGCTGGCGGTTTGCAACGCTATGAGAACTCTGTATGGAAAAAACTGAAAACACCCTTTTTTTGCTGGAGTAAAATTTTATTCTCTTTGCGGTACGGGATTGTTTTTTTGCAGGTTCTATGATATAATAAAACAGCAACCTATCGGGAAAGTCAAAATAGAAAAGGGGTGGCAGGATGGCGAACCTGTGGGGGCATTTGAGCACGATTACCAGGCATCGCCATCGGGTGATTGCCAATTGTGCCAAAGCGGGGATTTTGTGGCAGGGCTTGCGCCACGATTTATCTAAATATTCCTATACGGAGCTAAGCTCCGGGGCAAAATTTTATTCCGACGGGGGCAGAAGCCCTAATGAGCGGGAGCGGGAGCTTTATGGATATTCCAAGGCCTGGCTTCACCACAAGGGAAGAAACCGGCACCATTTTGAATATTGGACGGATTATGATCCGGCGGATAAAAAGCTGCGTCCGGTGAAAATGCCCTTGCGGTATGTGGCGGAAATGTTTTGCGACCGGGTGGCGGCCAGTAAAATTTATCAAAAGGAGAATTATCAGCCCTCTCATCCCTTGGAGTATTTTTTAAGAGGCAAGAAAAACCGGATGATTCATCCGGAAACATCAGACCTTTTAGAAAGCTGGCTTAGAATGCTTTCCGAACAGGGGGAAGAAGCTACTTTTCGGCATATCCGGCAAGTGATGCGGGAGCATAAAAAAACGAAATGATCAAAACATCAAGGCTTTGTAATAAAAGCCTTGATGTTTTGCGGAGGCAGATAGTATAAAACATCATACTGGGTTTTTGAAAGTTTTTGTTTTTCATGTAACATGTTTTTTTGTTGAAAAATACTCATTTCTTATCAATCCTTTTTTATGTTGATTGAAGGGCTGCACAGATGATTTATGCTGGCAGGGAGCGGCAGAAAGGAGATTTTTATGGATGAAGTTGCAAAAAATTGTTGCATAATTATGGAACGGTTAGAGAAAAAACATGTTGTAACCTTTCCTGAAGCGAGAGGAAGAGTTATTATTGCTTCTGATACATATCCGGGAGTTTGGCTTGAGCATGTGTTTGACGGTTTGGCTTTGGCTGGTTTGGATCAGAAATTTTCAGATGTTGCTTTAGGACAAATCCGACTGTTTTTAGACAATCAGAAGCCAGATGGACAGCTTCCAGCTTTTGTTTTGGATTCGTCTAGTCCTTACATTGAACCGTATCTGGTAAACGAATCTGCTTTGGTAAGATATACTCAGATTCAAGAATGTGTTTCTTTTATTCGGCTGTGCTGGGAAGTATGCCGGGGAAACAGGGAGCTGCTGGAGGAGTGTTATCCCAAATGTGTGAAATGGGACGGGTGGATGGAGCGGCATCGGATGAAAGACGGATTGATTCAGGCTTATTGTGCTTTTGATACCGGTCATGATAATAGCGCTCGGTTTGAAGGAGCCAGTCAGAGTAATCAAGGGCTTCCTGTAACCCAGTGCCCCCAAAATAATGTAGCGCCGATTACCGCTATTGATATGTCCGCCGTATTTTACGGCGGCAGAATGGCATTAGCTAAAATGGCGGAGGAGCTGGGGAACCAGCAGGAAGCGGAGCAGTGGAGAAAAAAGGGAGCAGCTGTGAAAAAACGGTTGTTTGAAATTTGTTATGATAAACAAGACGATTTCTTTTATGATCGGGATAAGTATGGCCGAAAAGTTCCATATAGAACCATTGCGGTAACGGCACTGTTTTGCGAACATATGCTAACCAAACGGGAAGCGGATTGCATTTATCTGCGTCATTTTAAAAATCCTGAGGAGTTTGGAACACCTTATCCTTTTCCAGCGGTGGCAGTCAACGACCCGGGCAGCAGACCGGAACATAACGGAAATTCCTGGAGTTTTTATTCCCAAGGGTTGACTGCATTGAGAGCGCTTCGGTGGATGGATGATTATGGATACGGAAATGATTTAGAACGAATGATGAGTGCATGGCTGACTGCCTGGACAAATTCTGACCAGACGTCTTTTGGACAGGAGCTGCACCCGATTACCGGAAGACCTTCCGGCTGTTCCAGCTGGTATACGCCAACCATGTTATTTTATGTATACGCTGCCAAACGTTTAGGCTATTTTTAAAATAACGCGGAAGGAAGAGTGATTTGCCTGCCTTTTGATTGAAGCAGGCCTTCTTCCTTCATTTTTTTCATCTCCCGCATCATGGCGCTGCGGTTTACACAAAGGTAATCTGCCAGATCGTTGATGGAAAAGGGGAGGGAAAAGGTGCGGCTGCCTTTCTCCCGGGAAAGAGTTTCAAAATAAGCGGTCAGCTTGCCTCGCAGGGTGCGGCGGCTTAAAATTTCAATCCGGGTGCTGAGGGCCTGAGCCCGGCCGGTCATCAGCTTCAAAACGTTTTCTACCAGCACGCTGTGATGGGGGCAGGCGTTGGGGCAGCGGTTGACCAAATGAAAATAGGAAAAGGAAATGACCTCGCAGTCCCGGGAGCAGACAATGGAGGCTGCGTCCTCCGGGACAACGCTCAGCTTTCCGAAAATGTGATCCGGGTCGTAGCGTTCCAAAATAGTGCGGGTGCCGTCCTCCTCATACCGGATCAGCTCTGCTTCTCCCCGAAGCAGAATGCCGATTCGGTTGTATTCATTGGCGTACATCACGATGGTGTCTCCGCAGGCGTATGTATGCCGCGTTGCATCAAAGCAGCGAAGCATGGTATCCAGCTCCTGCTGGGAAATTCCATAAAAAATTGCGGGCTTTTTCATCAGTAACCTCCACAAGATATATTGTTTTGTAACACAAATGATAACTATATCTATGATAATATCACATTTTAGTTGCATTTGCAACTGTTTTTTTTGAGAAAATGGTTTATGATAGTAACAGTACAAAAACCCAATGGCTGGAAAGGAGCGGAAAGGGAAAATGCAGGTAGTAAAAAGAGACGGCCGCGGAGTGGATTATGACCGATCAAAAATTGTGATTGCCATTCAAAAGGCCAACGCGGAGGTAGAAGAGTCAGAACAGGCCACAGAACAGGAAATTGACCAAATTTTAGCTTATATTGAGGGCAAGCATAAACAGAGAATGCTGGTGGAGGACATCCAGGATATTATCGAGAAAAAGCTGATGGAGTACGGGCATTATATGCTGGCGAAAATTTACATCATTTATCGGTATTCCAGAGCGCTGGTCCGCAAAGCCAACACAACGGACGAATCGATTTTGACCCTGATTAAAAATTCTAACCAGGATGTAATGGAGGAAAACTCCAATAAAAACGCTGTGGCGGCGGCCACCCAGCGGGATTTGATTGCCGGTGAGGTTTCTAAGGACTTAACCAAGCGGATCTTGCTGCCTGAAAAAATCTCAAAGGCCCATGAAGAAGGGGTTCTTCATTTCCATGATGCGGATTATTTTTTGCAGCCGATTTTTAACTGCTGCCTGATTGATATCGGAAATATGCTGGACAACGGCACAGTGATGAACGGAAAAATGATTGAAAGCCCCAAAAGCTTTCAGGTGGCCTGCACGGTGATGACCCAGATTATTGCGGCGGTTGCCAGCAGCCAGTACGGCGGGCAGTCGGTGGATATTCGTCATTTGGGGAAATATCTGCGCAAAAGCTATGTGAAATATAAAGACAGTATCCGCAGCGCAAGCGACGGGGAGCTGTCTGAGGAAATGCTGGAAAAGCTTACCCGGGAGCGGGTGGTGGATGAGCTGCGCTCCGGTGTGCAGACCATTCAGTATCAAATCAACACCTTGATGACCACCAACGGTCAGTCTCCTTTTGTCACCTTGTTTTTGTGTCTTGATCCGGAGGATGAATATATCAAGGAAAACGCAATGATTATTGAGGAGATCCTGCGCCAGCGGCTGGAGGGGATCAAAAATGAGCAGGGCGTTTACATCACTCCCGCCTTCCCCAAGCTTGTGTATGTACTGGATGAGCACAACTGCTTAAAGGGCGGAAGATATGATTATATCACCAGACTGGCGGTAAAATGCTCTGCCAAGCGGCTGTATCCGGATTATATTTCCGCTAAAAAAATGCGGGAAAATTATGAAAATAATGTGTTTAGCCCCATGGGCTGCCGCAGCTTTTTGGCGCCCTGGAAGGATGAAAAGGGAAATTATAAATTTGAAGGCCGGTTTAATCAGGGGGTTGTCAGCATTAACCTGCCCCAAATCGGCATTATTGCCAAGGGAGACGAGGAGGTCTTCTGGAAGCTGCTGGACGAGCGGCTGGAGCTTTGCTTTGAGGCACTTATGTGCCGGCACAGAGCTTTGACGGGGGTGAAGTCTGATGTGAGCCCGGTCCATTGGCAGTATGGTGCCATTGCAAGACTGGAAAAGGGCGAAACCATTGATCGATTTTTGGTGGGAGGCTATTCCAGTATTTCCTTGGGCTATATCGGTTTGTATGAAGTGACAAAGCTGATGAAGGGCGTATCCCATACGCAGCCGGAGGGAGAGGAGTTTGCCCTGCGGGTGATGAATCGGCTGAATCAGGCTACAGAGCAGTGGAAGGCGGAAACCGGGATTGGGTTCGGTCTTTACGGAACGCCGGCGGAATCTTTGTGCTATCGCTTTGCCCGGATTGACCAGCAGCGCTTCGGCACCATCAAGGATGTGACGGATAAGGGGTATTATACCAATTCTTATCATGTGGATGTCCGTGAGAAAATTGACGCATTTTCCAAATTCCAGTTTGAAAGTCAGTTCCAGACCATTTCCTCCGGAGGCGCTATTTCCTATGTGGAAATTCCCAATATGCGCAACAATTTGGAGGCGCTGGAGGATGTGGTGCGGTTTATTTACGATAATATTCAGTATGCGGAGTTTAATACCAAAAGCGATTATTGTCATGTGTGCGGCTATGACGGAGAAATTATCATCAATGATGATAACGAATGGGAATGTCCGGTGTGCCACAACAAGGATCACAATAAAATGAATGTGACAAGACGTACCTGCGGCTATTTGGGAGAAAATTTCTGGAATGTAGGAAAAACCAAGGAAATTAAGTCCAGGGTACTGCATCTGTAGAAGGGAAGAGCTATGAATTACGCAGCGATTAAGTTCCATGATATCGCCAACGGTCCCGGTGTGCGGGTGTCGTTGTTTGTCAGCGGCTGCCCCCACCATTGCCCGGGCTGCTTTAATGAGGAAACCTGGGATTTTGCCTACGGATCTCCCTATACAGCTGAAGTGGAGGATACCATTTTGAAGGCTTTGGCACCTTCTTATATCAAAGGCTTTTCCCTGCTGGGAGGGGAACCCTTTGTGCCGGAAAGCCAGAAGGTTTTGCTGCCCCTGCTGCAAAAAATCCGGGAAACGCTGCCCCGTAAAACGATTTGGGCTTACAGCGGCTATCTTTGGGAGCAGCTGCTGGAGCGGGACGGCAGAAAGGGGTTACTGCCCTTGCTGGATGTTTTGGTGGACGGCCCCTTTGTGGAGGCAGAAAAGGACTTGAATTTGCGGTTTCGGGGCTCTGCAAACCAGCGGGTGATTGACGTCCCCCAGTCTCTTTTGCAGGAAAAGGTGATTTTGTGGCAGGATCCTAAACAAACGGAGGAAACAAGATGAAGGTTGCAATTCAAAAATTAGATGAGCGGGCTGTGGTGCCCTCTTACGGCTCTGATGATTCCGCCGGTGCGGATTTATATGCCATTGAGGATACGGTGATTGCCCCCGGTCAGACGGTTTTGGTACATACCGGGCTTGCCATGGAAATTCCGGCAGGCTACGGCGGGTTTATTTATGCCAGAAGCGGCTTGGCCACCAAGCAGGGACTGGCTCCGGCCAACAAGGTAGGCGTGATTGATGCAGATTACCGGGGAGAGATTATGGTTGCGCTGTTGAACCATTCCAAAGAAGCCAGAACGGTCGCAGCAGGGGAGCGGATTGCCCAGCTGGTGATTGCGCCCTTTTTGAGGGCGGAATTTGAAGTGCAGAAGGAACTGTCCGATACGGTGCGGGGCAGCGGCGGCTTTGGCTCCACTGGAACAAAATAAGCATAAAAATCCGAAAAAAGGACAGGATAACATAAACAAAAAGGAGGATTCAGAAATGGATACTTCAGCCATGTTTCAAGTAAGCTATGGATTGTATGTTCTGACCGCCAGAGACGGCGAAAAGGACAACGGCTGTATTATTAATACCGTGATGCAGGTGACCGATCAGCCTTTGCAGCTGGTGGTGGGTGTGAATAAAAAAAATTATACCCATGCCATGATGATCAAAACAAAATTGTTTACCGTTTCTGTTTTGGATGAAACGGCACCTTTTTCGGTGTTTCAGCAGTTTGGGTTTCAATCGGGAAAGGATGCGGATAAGTTTGCCGGGATGCAGATCAGCCGCGGCAAAAACGGCGTTGCTCATTTGACGGAGCATTGCAATGCTTTGATTGAATGTGCAGTGAAGGAAGTGATTGACGCAGGCACTCACAGCCTGTTTTTGGCAGAGGTAACAGACGCTGTAACGCTGGGCAAAACCCCTTCTATGACCTATTCTTATTATCACAGCCATGTGAAACCAAAGCCGGATCAGAGCGCAAAAAAGACCGGTTGGCGGTGTAAAATCTGCGGTTATATTTATGAGGGCGAGGAATTGCCTGAAGACTTTGTCTGCCCTTTGTGCAAGCACGGAGTGGCGGATTTTGAAAAAATCGGAGAGGAGGAAAACGGCATGGATAAGTATGTTTGCGATGTATGCGGATACGTATATGACGAAGCGGCGGGAGATCCGGATAACGGAATTGCTCCCGGAACCAAATGGGAAGACGTTCCTGAGGATTTCCTGTGCCCCCTGTGCGGCGTTGGAAAAGACAGCTTTTCTAAAGAATAAGCAAAGAAAAAACAGCCCTTGCTGCGTTTTTGCAACAGGGGCTGTTTTTCTATGAAACATAAAATCAAATTGAGGGTTTGGAGGAGTTGCTGTCGGGCAAGGGGGATTCCTCATTGTAATCTGCCAGCTGCATTCTGTAGGTGAAAATACTGCCCTGGCCGAGGATGCTTTGCACCTCTAGACGTCCCTCCAAAAGCTGAGCGATTTGCTTGACCATTGCCAAGCCAAGCCCCATACTTCCGTTTTGTTGGGAGCGGGATCGATCTACTTGGTAAAACCGCTCCCAAATTTTTGGAAGCTGCTCTTCTGGAATTCCCGCTCCGTCATCCCGCACCTGAAATACTACTTCTTTGTCCTGCCGATGCAGAGAGATCCAAACGGTGGTATTGCCGTAGGAAAAGGCGTTGGTGATCAGGTTGATTAACAAACGAGCCAGCAGGGAGGAGTCTGCTTTGACAAGCAGGCCTTGTTCAATGTCGCAGATCAGGGTCTTGCTTTGAATTTCCCGCTGTTCTTCACAGATCACCTCTAGCAGGTCGGAAAAATCAATTTCGGCAAATTCCATGTGCAGTCGGCTTTGATCCATGCGGGACAGGGTGAGTAAATCGCCGATCAGCCGGTTCATTTTGTCACCCTGCCGTTTGATGACCGTAATGGCCTCTTCAAATTCCTCCGGTGTTTTGGCATAATCCAGAGCAAATTCACATTCGGATAAAATCACAGCCGCCGGAGTTCTCAATTCGTGAGAAGCGTCGGCAGTGAATTGCTGCTCTGCCTCAAAAGAAAATTGAATCTGATCCAGCATTTCGTCCAGCACGGTTGCCAGGGTATAAATTTCATCCCGGCCTGCTCCTAAACCGATCCGGCGGGAAAGATCATTGCTTTTGGCGATCTCCCTGGCGGTGTTGCTCATGCGCTCTACCGGCGAAAGGGCTCGTTTGACAATCAGATATCCTCCTGCCGCTGCGGCGGCAATCAATAAAAGAATCAGGAGATAGTCTGTTGTTGCGGTAAGGTTGCCGGCGGCTAAAGAGCCGGAAAGATTGCTCACTCCCTTGATCCATACGATCCGGTCGTCTGCCAGGGCGGCCTGTTTGTCATAGATCAGGTACAGCTCTCCCTCGGATGTAACCGTCCGCAGGACGCCGTCTTCAAAATCAAGGGCTTCCAGCTCAAAGGGAATCTGCCCTTGAATCAATTCCTGATTTTCGTTGTATACCGCAATGTGTACCCCGCCGCCGTACATTTTTGGGGTTCCGTTGGGCAGCCGCTCCATACCGTCCGGTGTTCGGTTTCCCTTAGGGCGAGGCTCCTGGGGCGGTTCTTCCGGATGACTGCCGCTTTCCAAAGGCCTTTTCATTGCCTGAGAGAAGCTGTTCACGCTCTGGATTAAATTTTGCTCTGCTTCTGTTTTGATTTGAGACTGACGGTGAGAAATCATGATATAGAAAATAAGGCTGGCTGCCAGCAGCATAATCAGGGTAAACCATATGGTAACCCGCAGCTTGATGGATAATCGCTTCATGACTCCTCCCTCATGACGTATCCGCTGCCCCGGACGGTATGAATCAGCCGGGAGGAAAAGGGATCGTCAATTTTCTTTCGCAGATACCGAATATAAACATCAATCACGTTGGAGCCCCCTGCATAATCAAAATTCCAGATATGGGACTCAATTTTTTCCCGTGACAGCACCGTTCCCCGATTCAGCATCATATATTCTAAGATAGCAAATTCCCGGGCGGATAAGGAAATTGGGGTGCCGGCCCGGGACACCTGATGGGATTTGATGTCCAGCGTCAGGTCGGCTAAGGTGAGCTGATTGGTGCTTTCTCCCGCATTTTTGCGGGTGAGAGCCCGGATCCTGGCCAGCAGCTCCTCAAAGGCAAAGGGCTTGACAAGATAATCCTCTGCGCCTGCGTCTAACCCAGCCACCTTATCGGCAACCGAATCCTTGGCGGTGAGGAACAGAACGGGAGTGGAAATTCTTTTTTCCCGCATTCGCCGCACCACCTCCAGCCCATCTGCTTTTGGCATCATGATATCAAGCAACACCAGATCGTATTCTCCTACTGCCAAATAATCCAGGGCTTCTTCTCCGTCAAAGCAGCTGTCCACGCTGTAATCCTCTTTTTCCAAACGTTTTTTGATGATACGGTTTAAATCCCGTTCGTCCTCTGCAACCAAAATGCGCATCTGTTTTCATCTCCGTTCCGCCTTCCTGAGGACAGGCTGAATTGTTTCTGAAAGATCTCCTATTGGCAGGAGCATAAAATCTGTTTTTTTACCGGACAACTGCCGGTATTTCGGAATAAGTAATGTCCAGATTACCGTTTCTGCACCGCAGTTCATTGATCAGTTCTTTTTCATTGGCATCCTTTTTCAGTAAAATATGATAGGTCAGAATAAATACGGAGCCCAGATCTGC
>JAXEOR010000029.1:0-15346 GCA_034117945.1 Clostridia bacterium
TTGTCCCGAAGGGCTGGATTATTCTCCTATCAAAGGTCCCAAAGGAAATATTGAATATTTGCTGTATCTGACCAAAAGCGGCGGGGAACAGCGGGAGCTTGAGATTGATCAAACGGTGAAACGGGCGCATGAGACGCTGGACGCACCGGATGGGGATGTGATAAATTGAAACGTTTTTTGTTAAGACCCAATCCTGAAAAGGACTGCGGCTTGGCCGGAACCAAGGCTGCTGCGGCATTTTTAACAGAGCGCGGTGCCCAGCTTTTTATGGAGGAGGAATACCGGGCGTATCAGGAAATCCCAGGGGTGCAGTATTGCCCCTTCGGACAAGCGGAGAGACAGGCGGAGTGCGTTTTGGTGTTTGGAGGAGACGGAACGCTGCTGCAAACGGCTCATCAGACCGAGCTGCCCCTTTTGGGGATGAATTTCGGACATTTGGGCTTTATTACCGAGCTGAAAAAAGGGGAGACAGAGCTGTTTTCCCGATTGCTGGAGGATGATTACCGGATTGACCGGAGGATGATGCTTTCCTGCGTCAGAGTTCGGGGGGAGGAAAGGACGAAGCCCTTTTATGCTTTGAACGATATTGTGATTTCCCGGGGAGGAGGCTCTCATATGATCCGGCTGAATCTGCAAATTGACGGGGATTACGCAGAGACCTATCTGGCAGACGGTTTGGTGGTGTCAACCCCTACCGGCTCTACCGCCTACGCTCTTTCTGCGGGGGGAACCATTTTGGAGCCGGATGTGGAGGCGGTGGAAATTACACCCATTTGTCCCCATATGCTGCGTGCCAGACCCCTTGTTGTTTCTTCTAAACGAACGGTTTCACTGCTCCCTGTGGAGAACAGCATGCTGCATGTATCGGCAGACGGGGTGCAGTTGTACGAGGCCGGTGAAGGAGACCGGCTGGAAATCTGCCGGGCGGAAAAGGAAACCAAGCTGATTCGGCTGCAAAGCCGTAGCTTTTACGATATTTTGCATGAAAAGTTAGGAAGTGATAAATCTTGAAAACCTCAAGACATGGAAAGATTTTGGAAATTATCCGGGAAAATAATGTGAGAACCCAAAAGGAGCTGGCAGATTTTTTAGAGCAAAGCGGTGTGAAGGTGACCCAGGCCACTTTGTCCCGGGACATTAAGGATTTGAAGCTGATTAAGGTGCATAACGACAGCGGAGAAACTGTTTATGCCGCAGGAGGAAGCGGGGAAGAGCCCCGATCCGGAACCATTTTAAGCGAATCGGTATTGAATATTGATTATGCCATGAATATTGTGGTGATCAAAACGCTGAGCGGAATGGCTCAGGGAGTTGCCTCCTTGATGGATCGGATGAATTTTTCTTCCATGCTGGGGTCGATTGCAGGGGATGACACGATCATGATTGTGACCCGTACGGAGGAGGACGCCAAGGTGATTGCCTCGGAGCTGGCCAACGGCATGAGGTAACTGGAGGGAGATTTTATGCTGATCAGTTTACAGATAGAACAGGTTGCGGTGATTGAGAAGGTTGTGCTGGAGCCGCCGGAGGGCTTTTTGGTGCTGAGCGGCGAAACAGGTGCAGGAAAATCAATGATTATTGACTCCATGAATATGGTGCTGGGGGGACGAGCCTCAAAGGATCTGATCCGCACGGGAGCGGACAAGGCAAAGGTGCAGGCCTTGTTTGCCGTGTCCGGCCAGGCGGAGGCGGCCTTGGAGGAACGGGGAATTGCTTGCGAGGACGGGCAGGTGCTGATCAGCCGGGAGCTGTACCGGGACGGCAGAAGCGTTTGCCGGGTAAACGGAGAGCTGTCTACTGCCGGTGCGGTCAAAGGAATCGCTCCTATGCTGTTGAATATTCACGGGCAGCATGATAACCAGATGCTGCTGCAAAACGCCAGACATATTGATTTGATTGACGGCTTTGCCGGAAACGATTCTCAAAAGAAGGACTGCCGAAAGGCCTGGGAGCAGGTGCGAGCCATCAAGGAGCAGATTGGTGAAATCGAGGCGGCGGAGCAGGGCAGTCAGCAGCTTTTGGAGTTGTATCGGTATCAGATAGAGGAAATTGAACAGGCAGAGCTTCGCCCGGGAGAAGAGGAGGAGCTACGGGAGCTTTTGAAAAAGCTGGAGCATGCGGAAACAGTCAGCCAGAATGCCGAAATGGCTTATGAATATTTGTATGGGGCGGAGGGGGCTCATGACGCACTGTCCCGGGCTGCCGGAGCATTATCCAAGGCGGCTGCCTACGATAAACAGCTGGAGCCTCTGCTGCAAACCTTGGAGGAGGCGGAGGTTTTGATGGATGACGCAGCCCATCAGCTGCGGGATCATACCGCCGGCATTGAGCAGGATGAGGGCGCGCTGGACAGGGTGCAGAGCCGTTTGGAAACCATTCGCACTCTGGAGAGAAAATACGGTGCGACGGAGCAGGCTGTTTTGGATTACTATCAGGATATTTCCCAAAAGGTGCAGGACTATGAAACCAGCGGGGAGCGGCTGGAGCAGTTAAACAGCCTGTTACAGGAAAAACAGCAGGAGCTGACGGACTGCGCCCGGAAACTGACGGAAACCAGACGGCAGGCTTCCCTTCAGCTGGAGCAGGAAATTATGGCTCAGCTGGCGGCGCTGGATATGAAAAAAATGCGCTTTTGTGTTCAGTTAACTCCCTGTGAAGCCGGGGCAGAGGGCGCAGAGCGGGCTGGCTTTTTGCTGGCCTCCAATCCGGGAGAGGAATTGAAGGAGCTGTCAAAAATTGCTTCGGGAGGAGAGTTGTCCCGGATTATGCTTGCACTGAAGTCTGTGCTGGCAGATGCTGATCCGGTGGGAACGCTGATTTTTGATGAAATTGACACCGGCGTCAGCGGTCGGGCAGCGCAAAAAATTGCGGAAAAGCTGTATGCGCTTTCTAAAAATAAGCAGGTGATTTGCATTACCCATCTTCCTCAGATTGCCGCCATGGCGGACGGACATTACCTGATCGAAAAGCAGGAGGAGGCCGGCCGGGCGGTCACCCGGGTGATTTTAATGGATCGGGAGCAGAGACTGGAGGAGCTGGCTCGCATGATCGGCGGGGTTTGCGTGACGGATTTAACAACTGCGGCGGCAGGGCAGATGCTGGAGCAGGCGGAACAGCAAAAAAATCTGAATTAGTATTTTTAATAAAAAATAGGATAAAAGTATTTCTAAAATAGTGAAAAATATTGATTGAAAAGTAAGTCCGGTTGTGTTATAATTAAATTGTATTTTATAGATCGTTGCTTTGTCAGTACGTAGGTACAAAAAAATAGGGGAGTGACTGATTTGATTACAAAGGAGATAACCATTCAAAACCCGGTTGGGTTACATGCCAGACCTGCTACCTTCTTTATTCAGAAGGCAAATGAGTTTAAGGCAAGTATTTGGATTGAGATGGGAGAACGCAGAATCAATGCAAAAAGCTTGCTGGGTGTGTTGTCCTTGGGCATTGACAAGGGCACGACGGTGGCTCTGACTGCTGAGGGAGAAGATGAGGAGGAGGCCATCAACGGGCTGGTGCAGTTGATCTCCTCAAATTTTGAAGATTGATTACGGTAAGATAAAATTGGGCTGTGGAGCAGGTTCCACAGCCATTTTTATAGGTTTATGCTGCAAAACGGAGGGAGGTGAGCCTGTGAACGATACTACCAGAGAAATGCTGAAAACGCTGCCGGATCGGCCGGGGGTGTATTTGATGCGGGACGACAAGGGGACTGTGATTTATGTAGGAAAAGCCAAAATACTAAAAAATCGGGTGAGGCAGTATTTCCAGTCCTCCAAAAATCAAACCCCCAAGGTGCGGGCGATGGTGGAGCATATTCACCGGTTTGAGTATATTGTGACGGACAGCGAGACAGAAGCGCTGATGCTGGAATGTAATTTGATAAAAAAATATAATCCAAAATACAATATTTTGCTGAAGGATGACAAGCACTATCCTTTTTTGAAGATCACCAAGGGGCTTTATCCCAAAATTATGATGGTGCGCAAACGGGAACGGGACAATGCCAAATATTTTGGCCCTTATCTCAACGCTAATATCGCTAGAGAAACCTTAGAGCTGCTGCGAAAGCTGTTTGGTTTGTATAGCTGCAGCCGGGTGTTTCCCAGAGACTGCGGGAAGGAACGGCCTTGCCTGTATTATCATATGAAGCAATGCTGCGGCGTATGTACCGGCGGGATCACCCCTGAGGAATACCAGCAGAATGTTCGTCGGGCGGAGGACTTTTTGGAGGGGAAAACGGGGGATCTGAAGCAGGAATTTACCCAGGAGATGTACCGAGCCTCCGAAAACATGGAGTTTGAAAAAGCCGCCCGTTACCGGGATCGGCTTCGTAATATGGAGCAGATCACCGAAAAGCAGAAAATGCTGATTAATGTGAAAAAGGAGCAGGATTATATTGCCTATGCCCAGGATGGGGAGGAAGCCTGCGTTCAGGTGTTTTTTGTGCGAGACGGGAAGGTGCTAGGCAGAGAGCATTATGCCATGAACGGGGCGGGAACCGCTCCCGGAGCTGAGATTCTTTCCGGCTTTGTCAAGCAGTTTTATCATGACAGCGAAATGATTCCCAAGGAGATTTTACTGCAGGAGGAGATTGAGGATCGGGAGGAGATTGCAGACTGGCTGTCAGGCCTGCGGGGCAGCAAGGTGTCTATCAGCGTTCCCCAGCGGGGAGAAGGGCGGGCCATAATGGAGATGGTTCGGAGCAACGCTCTGCAGTCTTTGGACAATATCCGCAGTGCGGCGAACAAAACCAAGGCTTTGCTGCTGGAATTGAAGGAGGAACTCCATTTGCCCATCCTTCCCAGGCGGGTGGAGGCCTATGACATTTCCAATACCGGAGGAGCGGATTCGGTAGGCGGAATGGTGGTGTTTTCAGACGGCGTTCCCTTAAAACGGGCTTATCGAAAGTTTCAGATCAAATCGATTGAGGGGCCGGACGATTACGGATCTATGTGTGAGGTGCTGTTTCGGCGGATCAGGCACGGTATGGAAGAACAGCAGCAGGTGGAGGCGGGGACGTTAGAACGGGAAAAAGCAAAATTTTTGCCTCTGCCGGATCTGATTTTGCTGGATGGAGGAAAGGGACATGTGAACGCCGTTGCAGAAATGATGAGGGAGCAGGGATGGAGCATCCCCTTGCTGGGCATGGTAAAGGATGACCGCCACAGAACCCGGGCCATTACCAACGGGCAGCAGGAGTTCACCTTTGGCATCCAGTCGCCTCCCTTTCGGTTTTTTGCCCAGGTGCAGGAGGAGGTTCACCGCCATGCGATTTCCTATCATAAAAATTTGCATCAAAAAAAGCAGCTGCTGTCCTCTTTAGAAGAAATCCCCGGAATCGGCCCGGCAAAACGAAAGGCTTTGCTGCGGCATTTCGGCTCCGCAGGGGCGGTCAAGGGGGCGGAGATAGAGCAGCTTTGCCAGGTTTCCGGCATCACTCGGGAGCTTGCGGAGCGGATTTATCAAAAATATCATAAATAAATGAAAAAAAAGGCTTGCTAAATACAGCAAAAAAAGGTATAATAAAAGAAAATGCACAGAGAGGAGTGAGATGAATGTCATCAGGAGCAGGAACAATCATTTATTTTGCTGTGTTGATTGCGATTTTTTATTTTCTGTTGATCCGGCCTCAGCAAAAGCAGGCGAAGGAACGGAAAAAGATGCTTAGCAGCGTCAAAAGCGGCGATACGGTTGTGACGAACAGCGGAATTTCCGGGAAGATTGTGAGATTAAAGGACGACTATTTTATTCTGGAAACCGGCCCCGATCGGGTAAAGTTGAGAATGCAGCGGGATGCAATAGGCTATGTAGAAAAATCCGGAAAGGAAAAACCGGAGGAACCGGACGTTTTGGAAGAAACGGAAGATACAACAGAAGAATAAGTCATAAAAATCCCCCATTGGAAATACAGTTTATTAGAGGCTGTGTTTCCAATGGGGGATTTTTCTATTTGGAATTTTGCCAGTCTTGTTGATTGCCCGATGCGTTTTTCCTCAGCTAACGCCCTCGGAAACGCACATGGGCGAAAAAAATCTCTTATCATTCCTTGCCCTGCGGATAAGAGAGGGGTCATTGATTACTTATACTGGCGCAGGGCGGAATGGAGATTTCGCGTGACACATCACGCGAAGCCTCCGGCGGAATTGATTGCCCGATGCGTTTTTCCTCGGCTAAAGCCTTCGGAAACGCACATGGGCAAAAAAATCTCTTATCATTCCTTGCCCTGCGGATAAGAGAGGGGTCATTGATTACTTATACTGGCGCAGGGCGGAATGGAGATTTTTTATGATGATTCAATTAAAGACGCGCTGGAAAAATATTGGTTCGGCTGTTTTGGTGGGGTATGGCATTACGCTGGTTTTGCTGCTGGTATTAGCCGGGGTAATGACCTATACGCCCGCAGGAGAAAAAACAATGGCGGTCTTTGTTTCTACCGCGAATTTGATCGGGATTTTTTTTGCTGGTCTTTGGGCGGTTCGCCGGGTTACTTCCAATGGATGGCTGATCGGCGGTGTGACGGGAATCATCTGCCCGCTGTTGCTTCGGCTGGTAGGGGTTTTGGCTTGTGACGGTCGGTTTTTTACCCTGCAGCTGTTAGGCATTGTTGTGACCGGTTTTCTGGCAGGCGCCTTGGGAGGGATTACCGGGATTAATCTGGGATTTCGTGCAAGACAGCAAAGAAGCCGCTGATTTTTCATTTGTTCCGGAAGGCGTTTCTTTAAAAAATGCTATTCTTGATCAGAAAAGGAGCAATTCTGTTAGAATTTTAAGATAAATTTGTAAAAAATGATTGCGTTTTTGTCTTTTTTGTGGTATAATGTACAAGGTTTTAATTTTAAAAATAAAGCTGCAAAGGACAAGCAATGATGAAACAGCAAAAACGGATTTGGATTTTCGGGCTGGTGTTGTGCCTGATTTTGATTTCCGGCTGGACGGGGAAGAATTTTTCGATCCGTTCCCTTGATACCGGAAACTTTTTTTATCACCATGCCGGACAAGCCGATGGAACCGGCATGAAAAGTCTGCCCGGGATGGATCAGACGGTGCTTTTAAGCGTGAATGACTGCGCTTGGGGGCGGAGCTTCGGGGAAGATCAGCTGCATTCCGGCTGGGAGGCTACTGTTCCTCTGGCACCCTTTCTATTCACAGGGCTGCAGGATCCTCCTGTTTTGATCCGATCGGCCAATGACCAGATCAATCTGATCACGGTGGCGCCCAGGGCATGATACAGAGAAAAATCAATAGCTTAAATTAAAATGTGTTAGGAGGAATTGTTTTGAAGCAAAAAAGCATTGCAATTTTTGCGCTTACTACGTTGGTTATTATTGCATTGACTGCTTTTGCCGCAATCGGAATTCCCGGAACGGTGCCGGGGGTTTTAGGCGAAGGCAACGATCATTACGGAATTCGCCAGGGCCTGGATTTGGTGGGCGGTTCCAGAATTGTATTTGAGGCAACCAATACGGAAGGAGCGGCTGTAACGCCTTCCGCAAATGATATGACCACTGCGATCAGTATGCTGAAGGCTCGTTTGGACACCTTGGGCTACACTGAGGCTACGGTGGCAAAGCAAGGAGACAACAGAATTGTTGTTGAAATTCCCTCTGTTTCCGATCCGGAGGAGGCAGTGCAAAAGCTGGGCGCAACGGCTGTTCTGACCTTTACGGATGCTGACGGCAATGTTGTGATGGAAGGATCTGACGTGAAGTCTGCGTCCTCTGCCTATGAAGCTGTAGATGAAACCGGCGTCAGCCAGCACCATGTGAAGCTGGTTTGGAAGGACGAGGCGGTTTCTAAATTTGCTTCTGCAACGGCGGCTGCTGCGGCAAAATCCGCAGATAACAAGAACTATATTTCAATTATGCTTGATAATGAAGTGATTTCCAGCCCCAGAGTCAGCCAGGAGATCAACAGCAGCGAGTGCGTGATCACCGGTGATTTTGACGCGGAAGAAGCCAAATATCTTGCCGGTGTGATTCAGGCAGGTCAGCTGCCCTTCGGCTTGAGAGATGTTGAGCTGAAAAGCGTTGGGCCTACTTTAGGAGAGCGTGTGCTGAGCACCAGCTTACTGGCTGGCGGAATCGGTATTTTGCTGGTGATGCTGTTTATGCTGATCATCTACCGTGTGGCGGGCTTGGCTGCCGATATCGCTTTGGGCGGATATATTGCCTTGATCGGGATTGTGATGGCGCTGTTTAAGGTCAATCTGAGTCTGTCCGGTATTGCAGGTATTATTTTGGGCATTGGTATGGCGGTTGACGCTAACGTGGTCATTTATGAGCGAATCAAGGAGGAGCTGAACAACGGTAAAACGGTGCGCGCATCGGTTGACGCCGGGTTCCACAGAGCCTTGACTGCGATTATTGACGCAAATATTACTACCATGATTGCGGCCGTGGTGCTGTATTTCTTCGGCATGGGCTCGGTCAAGGGCTTTGCAATCACACTGGGTCTGGGTATCATTGTAAGTATGTTCACGGCAATTGTGATCAGCAGACTGCTGTTGAAGCAGCTGGTGGGCATCGGTGTGTCCAGCCCCCGTGCATTTGGTGCGAAAGGGAGGAAGGCAGATGTTTAATATTGTTGAAAAGAAAAAAATATTTTTTATCATTCCTATCGTGCTGATTTTGATCGGCATTGTATCTATGATTTTGCAGGGCTTTGTACTGGATATTGAGTTCCGGGGCGGAATTAGCGTGACTGCGGCGCTGGGACAGGAATTTAACAATGACGATATTTATGATCTGGTCAATGACGCAATCGGAATTAAGCCCTCATCTGTGCAAAAATCCGGAGACAACGGCGAGGATGTGATCATCAAGATCATGTATCAGGGAGACAGTAAGGAGCTGGAAAGCGCCGACCGGGAGAAACTGAAAACTGCTTTGGCAGAAAAATACGGCATTGAGAATGATCAGATTTCTATTAGTAATGTAACTGCTACCATCGGAAAAGAAATGACGCAGCGTTCCTTCCTGCTTTGCCTGATTACCGTTGTGCTGATGCTGGTGTATATCACTATCCGGTTTGAGTTGATGTCCGGTGTTTCTGCGGTGATTGCGCTGGTTCACGATGTTTTGATTATGCTGACCTTTTATTCCTTGCTGAGAATTCCCATTAATTCTTCGTTTATCGCAGCAATTCTGACGATTTTGGGATATTCCATCAATGCGTCTATTATGGTCTTTGACCGGATTCGTGAGCGCCGCCGCCTGGCTACCAAAAAGACGGTGCTGAACGATTTGGTGAATGAAAGCATTTGGAGCACCATGGGTCGTTCCATCAATACCACAGTCACAACGCTGCTGACGGTTGTTTTGCTTTACTTTATGGGTGTTCCCTCCTTGCAGGAATTTACCCTTCCGATCATCATCGGCGTTTTGGCAGGCTTTTATTCTTCTGTGTTTGTGGCAGGTCCCTTCTGGGCACTTTGCAAAAGCGGCAAGAAAAAATAATGGATCACATGCAATCCTGCTGACAGCAAAAAAACAGTTTTATTGAGATTTTTCGACATCAAAAAAGAGAACCGCACGGGATGTTTCAAATTTTCCGTGCGGTTTTTTTGGATAACGGTGTTGGAGCAGACAGAGCAAAAAGATAAGGAGTAGTGTGAAAATGCGAGAGAAAATTTTATTTGACGAAAAGTGGATGTTTCATTTGGGAGACATTGACAATCCGTTTCCAAAAAGCAAAGGACCTGTCTACAGTCAGTCAAAAACCGAGCGAAAGCAGCATGGTCCTGCGGCACGGTTGTTTAACAGCACACCGGATAATTATGTATCAGAAGGCGAACTCAATATAGGTGGATGGGAATGGGTGGACTTGCCGCATGATTACATAATCAGTCAGACACCAAATGAGAAAAACAACAATGCTCTCGGCTTCTTTGATTACGGAAATGCCTGGTACAGAAAGAAATTCAATTTGGACAAGAGTGATATGGGTAAACGAATTACATTGTTTTTCGAGGCCGTTGCCACATGCTGTACGGTTTATTTGAACGGATGTGTGGTAAAGCATAATTTCTCCGGATATAACAGCTTTGAGGTTGATATTTCAGATTTTGTGAAATTCGGCGAGGGCACGAAAAATGAAAATGTGATTGCAGTCTATGTGACCTCTGATGAATTTGAGGGGTGGTGGTACCAGGGTGCCGGTATATACCGGCATGTTTGGATGATCAAGACTGAGCCGGTGGCGATTGACTTATGGGGAGTATATGCCATGCCGGTTGAACGCGGTGATGGAATATGGGATATTGATGCCGAAACCACAGTGATTAACACCGGGTTTGAGGAGGCGGAGGTGACTGCTGTCACGGCTTTCTACGGTGAGGACAGAAAGGTGATTGCCGAAATGGCAGGGACGGCAAGGGTACCGGCGCGCGGTCGGGTTGTTGTAAAATATCCCATAACTATACATAATCCGATTTTGTGGGATATTGATCATTCCTATCTGTATACCGTGGATACGAAGCTGATGATAAACGGGGAGGAAGTTGACAGGAATATAACACATACGGGATTTAGAACCTTCCGCCTTGACCCTAAAGAAGGACTGTTTTTAAACGGCAGGCATATCAAGCTCAAGGGCGTATGCGCACATCAGGATTTCGGGATTACCGGCAAGGCCGTGCCGGATAACATTGCGGAATACAAGATAGAATTGATCAAAGAGATGGGCGCGAATGCCTATCGCACAAGTCATTATCCCCACTCGGAGGCAACCATGGATGCCATTGATAGGATGGGTCTTGTTGTTATGGATGAGGCGCGCTGGTTCTCGTCTGCAGAGGAGGAGATGAGCCAGCTTGAAATGCTTGTTAAAAGGGACAGAAACCGTCCGTCTGTACTGTTCTGGTCAATAGGCAACGAAGAGCCCCACCATGTGACCGAGGAGGGACGCAGAATCTGCAGAAGCATGATGGCAAAAATCCGCAGTCTGGATAATAAAAGGGTTGTTATAACTGCCGTTTCCAACTCTCCGGACGAAGCCACTGTTTATGATGAGCTGGATGCCATCGGCGTAAATTATAATCTGGATAAATATGAAAAAATACATGAAAAGTATCCTGAAAAATGCATCTTTTCATCGGAGTGCTGTGCAACGGGGACGACCCGCGGCTGGTATGATGACGATTGTGTGGAAAAGGGCTTTCTTTCTGCATACGACAAGGATACAGACAGCTGGTTCCTCGGCAGAGAAAGAACCTGGAAATTCTTATCCGAAAGGCCTTGGGTTCTCGGAGGGTATCAGTGGATCGCGTTTGAGCATCGCGGCGAGGCAGTATGGCCAAGGCTGTGTTCACAGTCCGGTGCGATTGATTTATATCTTCAGAAGAAGGATGCTTTTTATCAAAATCAAAGCCACTGGACTGATAAGCCTATGATTCACCTTTTGCCCCACTGGAATTTTAAAGGACGAGAGGGCGAGATGATAAAGGTAGTTGCATATACCAACTGCGATGAATCGGAGCTGTTTTTAAACGGTAGAAGCCTCGGTAAACAGACCATTGAAAAGTATGGTCACGGCGAATGGACTGTTGCATATGAGCCGGGCGAGCTTAGGGCTAATGCATTCCGAAATGGCGAGCTTGTGTGCAGCGACATGCGAGTCACCACAGGAAAGGCAGAGAAGCTTGCGTTGAAGCTTGAGAACAAAATCACAGAGGCAAATGGTGTTGATATAGCGTTGATAAGCTGTTATTGCATAGATGCAAACGGCAGAGAGGTGCCGGACGCCGCTCTGTATGTCAGTTTTCATACAAATAAGCTCGGCTCCGTAGTAGGAACCGGCTCTGATATCACAGATCATATCCCTCCACATATTACACAAAGGCGGATGAGGGCAGGCAGAATAACTGTTGCGGTTAAAGTGGGTAACACTGCCGGTGATTTAAAGGTGTACGCAAAAGCAAACGGATTAGATGAAGCTGTGCTGCATTTGCCACTATCACCGATTTCGTGCAAAACCGATATGTGAAAAGCAGAATGTCATAGACCCACAGCTGTAGAACTTTTCATCAAAGCCCTGCGGCTGGGAAAGAGGAATATTATACTTTTTTGTCTGTCGATTCTGGGAGAGAGCAGAAACTTGTTCCAACGAAAAAACAGGAAAATTAAGAAAATTTGCGCCAAAAGGTGCATGCTTGGGAAAAGGTGGTAGCGACAGCGAAACGTTGCGAAGGCATTTACAAGTGAGCAGTTGAGCCGAGCGTGCTTTTTTGCGAAAGAGGAGGAGCAGTGAAGCGGGTGATTGATTTTTTGTGATAGGAATGAATCGGAATAAGCCTTGCTTGTTTTGAAAAAACAGAAAAATAAAGATAAATTGCGCCGCAGGCGCATACTCGCCAAAAGGTTGGTAGTGAGCCAAAGGCGTTACGAGCGCGCTTGCAAGCGAGTAGCCGACGGGAACGTGACCTTTTGCGAAAGAGGAGGAACAGTGAAACGGGTGATTGATTTTTTATGCAATAAAAAATCGGAACAAGCGAAACTTGTTCCGACGTGGCACTAATGGTCAATTTTAATACAATACAATAAGCGGTGCATTTCCGATTAAAGAAAAGATTCAGTGTGAAGCTTTTTATTTTTGGGTCAAATTCCATGCACAGAACCGGTTGAAAAAAGTAAATATCGCATGGTAGAATATATACGGTTTTCTTTAATAATGTTCAAAATATCAATGTGTATATATAAACTTAGGTAAAACAATCTTTGTATTGAAGCATGAAGTGTTGTAACAAAATTGCGAAAAAGTTTCGTAATCAGATATGTTGACAATACCATAAAATTATACTATACTAAAATCATGTTCTATTATTAAAATAAGGATGTGTTATTGGTGATTAATGTAAATGATTTTAAAGGCTTGAATGACAACGAAATAATTGAAAATGCCATAAGAAATAAGGGTAATGACGGAATAATAGTTATTCCATCACGCGTGTCTGATATCGAACCGGATAGGAACTGGTGGCTTCTTGACCGCGCAATACTTATTCCGAAAAATACAACTGTCGTTTTGGTAAACTGTAAAATTAAGCTTTCGGACAAATGCCGTGATAACTTTTTCAGAACAGCAAACTGCGGCATGGGCATAGCGTTTCCCGAACAAATACATAATGTTCACATAAAAGGTGTGGGAAACTGTGTTTTAGAAGGTGCAGACCATCCACGCGCAACAGGTGATGGTGCAAAAATCATAGCAAATCCCTGCCCTTATACCGATGAAGATTTATGCAAATACGCTTACTGGATACCCGAGGAAAGAAAGCAGTCCGGACAGCTTGATTATTTTTTGGACAAGCTTCACTATTCCTACGGTACCGATGCAGGAAAATCCGAGGAATCGCAATATAGCGATTGGAGAGGAATCGGAGTATTATTTGCAAATACAGATAATTTTTCTATTGAAAATATAAAAATTGTAAACTCACACGGCTGGGGCATTTCATTAGAGGCGTGCACCAACGGACGTGTAGAAAAAATTTCCTTTGATTCGTGTCTGTCAAAGGAAATTGACGGGATGCTACAAAACATAAAAAATCAGGACGGAATTGACCTGCGTAACGGTTGCCATCATATTATTATTTCCGATATTACCGGAAGAACAGGGGATGATTTGATTGCACTCACCGCTATTGCAATCAAAGATAGAGGCTTTATTCCCGGCGGATCAATGAAATACACCCATGTGATGCACAACGACTGGACAAAGCGCGACAAAAATATCCATGATATAATCATTCGAAACGTAGTAGGATATTCTCTTTGCAGTCTTATCCGTCTGCTTCCGGTTGAAACAAAAATTTGGAATGTAGTTATTGACGGAGTTGTAGACACATCACCGGATAATATAGAGCCATCAGGAGGAATACTTTTGGGGGATCTCGACAACAGCTATGGGAAAAACATGACTGACAGTATGTCAAATATAACAATATCAAATGTTGTCTGCAACCGACAGGATGCGATATGCGTAAAAGGGTATCTCTCCAACTCCGTTATTTCAAATATAATCAACCGTCGAAATAAATGTCACGCTCTCAGCGTTAGAAGAGAAAACGGGCTGAAAAATGTAAAGATAAATAATCTTACCTCTGTTGACATAGAGCCTGTTTTTATAAACGGTGTTTGCAAAAACGAATTATAAAGCTACTGAAAATAATTAATGATAAAATAATGCACCGCTTTTGAACTAAAAAACAAGCAAAAGCGGTGCATCATTTTCAAGAAAAAAGTTTCTTAGTGAACTGGAAGCGTGTTCGGTGGCTGAAAATGCTCTGATTTTAGCACGACACTTGTTACATCGAAACTTTTCTTTTTGTAAAAATCCTATTGTTAAAGACTTTTTGGGCAAAAAAACAGAACCTCAATTTCGTATCAAAATTGAGGTTCTTATTTGGCACTGACGGTCAATTTTAATACGACCGAAAAAGCGGTGCATTTTTCAATAAGATTAGTTCATAGTGAACTTTTCTTTTTCTCAAGTCAAGACAGGAGAAAAGTGAATAATAGGACCTACTGTTTTTGCCCTTGTTTTTTTTACTGATTTTTCTGAACAAAATTCTTTAGAACCCGCGAGAATACTATATTTTCTCGCATCCGATAGTATATGTAAATATCAAAATCGGCAAACTATTCTTTTAAATTGTATGGACTTGACCGAGCAAATCGCAATAACAAAGTTTATATCTGTTTCGGAATAAGATTATACCAGTGCATCCCACATGGCCTTCTCAAAACGTTGCGCTGATTGATTCCCTGCTCCACCATCAAATTTAGAATTTTTCATATATACTGCGTAAATTTTATTTTCGGGATCAATCCAGAAGTGCGAACCATATGCTCCGCTCCATCCAAAACTTCCAACGGTTAGGGTGGGATATTTTTTATCTGTAATGACGCGCACTCCCAATCCCCAGCTTACATATCCAGGCATTATATCTTTTGGCACATACGGTGTCGAAAGTTTCATAAATGTTTGTTCAGACAAAATTTTATGATTATCAATTTTGCCTTTATTTAAGAGCATTTTGGCAAAGTTTGAATAATCCTTCAATGTAGATACCAAGCCTGCACCTGCAAGATTGTGTGCGCAAGGGAATTGTTCAAAAACACATCCAGGATAAGTAATCCCAGTGTCATTTCTTCCATTAACTTTATTATGCATGGTCATAAGCCGGTTCCACTGCTCTTCAGATGGTGAAAATGTTGTATCTAACATATTACACGGAATAAAAATCTCTTTTCTTAAAAAGTCGTCATACTCCTGTCCTGTCACCTTCTCAACGACCGCTGCAAGAGCATCGAATGCTGCATAGCCGCTGTACGCTTGTTTTGTA
>JAXEOR010000030.1:0-24107 GCA_034117945.1 Clostridia bacterium
AAAGGTGGATTACAGCAAGATCGGCCGTTACGAAGTGACCGAGCAGGATACTGATTTTGAAGAAGAAGGGGCTGCGCAGAGCGGCACCATCAAGCTGACCATCGGCAGCGACAAGCTGTATAAAAACGACGAGGTGATCACCCTGGACGTTCCCGCTCAGGTGCAAAACGACAGAACTCTGATCCCCCTGCGTGCCATCTTTGAGGCTCTGGGTGCTCAGGTTGACTGGGACGAGGAAACCCAGACGGTGACCTCCGAAAGAAGCGGCATCACCATCAAGCTGACCATCGGCAGCGATAAGCTGTACAGAAACGATGAAGTGATCACCTTGGATGTTCCCGCTCAGGTGCAAAACGACAGAACTCTGGTTCCCGTTCGTGCCATTTCCGAAAGCTTCGGCTGCCAGGTAGACTGGGACGAGGAAGCACAGCTGGTTACCATTCATGTAGACTAAAGCAAAAAAATCCGCTGCCGCCAGGCGGCGAATCTGACAAAGCAAACTCCCTGTTATCTGATGATAGCAGGGAGTTTTTTGTAACAAAAACAGCCGGCCGCAGGAAAAATGCAGCCGGCTGTTTTACTGATCAGAAATTAAGCGTTATCCTTCAAAAAAGCAAGATAGGCCAGGTAAGCCATATAAACGTCTGCCTTGGCGGCAATTTCATAAGGGGCGTGCATGGAAAGCAGAGGAACGCCACAGTCAAGGGTGTCGATATCCAGGTTGGCAACATATTGGGCAACCGTTCCGCCGCCCCCTTCATCCACCTTGCCCAGCTCTGCAATCTGCCACACAATTTCATTTTGATCAAACAGCCGTCTAATGTGGCTGACCAGCTCTGCGGATGCATCTGAAGAGCCGCTTTTTCCCCGGGAACCGGTATATTTGCACAGCATAATGCCGCCGTTTAATACTGCGGCGTTATTTTTTTCCTGCACGCTGGGATAGGTGGGGTCGTTGGCAGCCCCCACATCTGCGGACAGGCAAATGCTGTTGGTCAGGCATAACCGCAAGGAGGCGCCGGTTCTTTCACAAAGCTCTGCCAGGACATGCTCAAAATGTCTTGACTGCATTCCGGTATTTCCCATGCTGCCGATTTCTTCCTTGTCCACCAGCATGCAAACCGCCGTATGGTCGGGGGTGCCGCAGTCGCAGACTGCCCGCAGGGCTGTGTAGCTGCATACCCGGTCGTCATGGCCGTATGCGCCGATCATGCTTCTGTCCAGTCCCACATCTCTGGCGCCATAGGCAGGCACCGCCTCCAGCTCTGCGCTGATGAAATCTGTTTCACAAATACCGTAGGCTTCATGCAGGATATTCAGCACGTTGCGCTTGACCCGTTCCTTTGCCTCCTGGTCCTTCCAGGGAATACTGCCGGCCAGCAGATTTAAGCTTTCTCCGGTTACCCCTTGAGCCAGCTTTTTCCCCATTTGCTCTGCCGCCAGATGAGGGAGCAGGTCGGTAATGTAAAATACGGGATCCTCCGGCTTGTCGCCGATGGAAATGTCAACCCGGCTGCCGTCCGCCAGATACACCACGCCGTATAAGGCCAGGGGAATGGTGGGCCATTGATATTTTTTGATGCCGCCGTAATAATGGGTTTTGAGCAGAGCCAGGGAAAGATCCTCATACAAGGGATTGGGCTTTAAATCCAGACGGGGCGCGTCAATATGGGCAGCCACCAGGTGAATTCCCTTGTTCATGGATTTCCGGCCGATCACAGCCAGCAAAATCCCCTTTCCCCGGTTGACGGTGTACACCCGATCCCCCGGGCGCAATTCCTTTTTTTGTTCTAAGGGCACAAAGCCTGCACAAACGGCAATGTTCAGCGCACTTTTCACGCTGAGCCGTTCTGTTTTAGAGCAGTCCAGAAATTGCTTGTATTCCTCACAAAAAGAAAACATTTCCTGCTGCCGATCCCGAAAGGGGGTATCGTACACGTTTTTTCTCTGATAAAAGAGAGCTTCTGTTGCATCCTTTCTGGTATTGTTCATCTACCATCAACTCCTTAAAATTAATTCAGCTAATGCCTGCTGAGAACAGGCACCGTCGTTGCATATGGTCAAATCGGCAGCCTGCCGGTATTCCTCCTCGGTGGGCTGAGCGTCGATTCTGGCTTGGGCGGCCTGCCGGGAAATGCCGTCCCGGTTCATAATTCGCTGAAGCCGTACCTCTTTGAGAGCGGTAACAAACACCGTCACATGGCACAGCTTTTCCAAGCCGGCCTGATGGAGCACCGCCGCGTCAATCACGGCAACCCTTGCCCGGCAGGTCTTCAGCCGATCCTGAATTTGTTTGCAGATCGCAGGGTGCATGAGGGCATTTAACTGCTTTAGCTGCACCGGATCGGAAAACACCACAGAGGCCAGAGCCTTTCGGTTCAGACTGCCGTCCGGGAAAAAGATATTATCTCCAAAGGTGTTCCTCAGCTCAGGCAGCAGAGGAGAGGCGGGGGCGGTTAAGGTGCGGGCAATTTGATCCGCATCAATAATTTCTGCTCCCAAAGCCGCCATACAGGCGGCCAAAGAGGATTTTCCGCTGCCGCTGCCGCCGCACAAGCCAATAATTTTCATTGTTTCATCAGAACCTTTCACCCTAGGAGTGCAAATTCCTCCTATTTCGTGTTTCATTTGTGTATTTTTTCTATTTGGTTTCAAACAGGCTGGCGCCCCATTTCATCTCCACCGTTAAGGGCAGAGAAAGCTGAACTGCCTGCTCCATTTCCTGTTGAAGGATCCGGCTCACCGGTTGGATCTCCTCTTTGGGAACCTCCAGCACCAGCTCATCGTGGATCTGCATGGTGATAAAGGCCTGATAGCCCTCCTCCTTCAGCCGTTTTGCCACCCGTACCATGGCCAGCTTCATAATATCCGCCGCCGTTCCTTGAATGGGAGCGTTCATGGCGGCTCGTTCTCCAAAGGAGCGGGTAACAAAATTCCCGGCGGAAATTTCGGGAATATACCGCCGCCGGCCAAAGGCGGTTTCTACATAGCCATGCTCCCGGGCAAAGGCAACGGTGTCATCCATAAATCCGGTAATGCCGCTGTAGGTGGATTTGTAACGATCGATAAATTGGGCGGCCTCTTTTTTGGTTACACCGATGTTTCGGGATAAGCTAAAATCACTGATGCCGTAAACAATGCCAAAATTAACGGCCTTGGCATAGCTTCGCAGCTGGGGGGAAATCATGTCGACAGGCAGGCCGAATACAGCCGCTGCGGTTTGAGTGTGAATATCCTCCCCCCGCAAAAAGGCCTCTGTCATGGCTTCGTCCTGAGCCATATGCGCCAAAATGCGCAGCTCAATTTGAGAATAATCTGCGTCCAGCAGCAGCTTGCCGGGAGGGGCGGTAAACAGCTTGCGAAGCTCTCTGCCCTGCTCCTGACGAATGGGGAGATTTTGCAGATTGGGTTCGCTGCTGCTTAACCGGCCGGTCTGGGTAGCCGCTTGATTATAGTTGGTATGCAGACGGCCGTCCGGCGCCACCAGGGGAAGAAGACCGTCCAGATAAGTGGATTTTAATTTGGACAGCTGCCGGTATTGCAGCAGCAGGGGAATCACCGGGTGACGGTCATACAGCCGTTCCAGCGTTTCCGCATTGGTAGAGGGGCCGGTCTTATTTTTTTTGTAAACCGGCAGCTTTAACTGCTCAAACAGTACCTGCGCCAGCTGCTTGGGAGAGTTGATATTAAACTCTGTGCCGGCAGCTTGATAGATTTCCTGCTCCAGCGCCGCCAGCTTTTCTCCGTATTCCTCTGAAAGATGGGCCAGCATTTCCCGATTCACATAAACGCCCCGTTCCTCCATTTCCGTCAAAACCAGAGCCAGGGGCAGCTCCATTTCCTCATATAACTGTTTTTGTCCGTGCTCCTCCAAAAGCTGCTCCAATGTATTTTTTGCCAGAGCAAAGCCCACAGCGTCCGGCAGTGCGCCGGAGGCATACCGGGAAACCACTTTTTCCGGCGTGAGGGGCAGATCGGATTGATTGATCACATAAGCTGCCAGCATAATATCAAAGCACATGCCTTGGGGATGGATCCCTCGGCGGTGCAGCAGCAGTAAATCAGACTTGATATCATAACCGCATTTTTGAATGTCCTCCCGTTCAAAAAACTCCTGTTCCAGGGCGGGAGGGCAGAGGAACAGATTGGTTCCGTCTGAAAATTCCAGCCCTTCCTCCCGAAGAAGATAGGCATAGACCCCCTCCTTTAAGGCCTTTGCCTCCTGTGCCGGCTGTTGGGGGGCAGCGGGCTGGTCGGCCAGCTTCAGCCGGGCGGCTATGCTGTTTAATTCCAGCTGGGTCAGCAGTTTTTGCAGTGTTTCCTTTTGCATTTCTTGATTGCAGAATTCCTCCAGAGAGAAGGAAATGGGGGTGTTCCGGTCGATGGTAGCCAAATATCGGCTGTCAAAGGCGGCCTGTTTTCCCGCAATCAGCTTTTCCCGGGTTTTGGGCTTGATTTCCTGACTGTCAATGTTTTCATAGATCCCCTCCAAAGAGCCGAAGGTGTGGATCAGGGCGGTTGCCCCCTTTTCTCCGATGCCGGAAACCCCCGGAATGTTATCGGAGGAATCTCCCATAATGGCCTTTAAATCGATAAACTGGACAGGGGTCATGCCGTACAGCTTGGTCATCTGATCCGGCGTAATGTCCTCCTCTGTTGTTTTTCCCATGGCGGTGCGGATCAGCTTCACCTTAGTATATTCTCCTACCAGCTGCAAATCGTCCCGATCTCCCGAAACGATCACGCAGGCCGTATGCTCCTGCTCACAGCGGGCGGAAACGGTGCCGATAATATCGTCCGCCTCATACCCTTCCAAGGAAAGCACCGGAATTCCCATTGCCTGCAAAAGGGCTTTGGCCGGTTCTATCTGCTGCGCCAGCTCCTCCGGCATTCCCTTTCTGGTGGCTTTATACTGATCGGAAAACCTGTGCCGGAAGGTAGGAGCGGGCAGGTCAAAGGCGGCGCAGATGCCGTCTGGCTGCTCCTGCTCCTTATATTTTAACAGCATATTCAAAAAGCCGTAAATTGCGTTGGTGGGCTGCCCCTGGCTGTTGGTCAGGGTGCGGATGGCGTAAAAAGCCCGATTGAGAAGGCTATTGGCGTCAATCACCATAATTTTTTTCATCGGTATTCCTCCTTTGGGCAGCAAGCCCGAGCCTTACATACTATTATATCCTATTTTTACCGAAAAAAAAAGGGGCTATTTGAAAAATTTTTAAGAATTATTGTTGTTCACTGCCCTTCTTTGTATCAAAGCCTGCCCTTGATTCCCGCTCGGGATCCGGCAGGTCTAATTTTTTGGGGCTTTACATATATTGCAGGGAGGTGAAAGGGATGAAAAAGACGGTCATAGCATTATGCCTGCTGGTTGGCGCAGCAGGGCTGTGCCTTTTCTGGCAGCAGGACAGGGAACAGCAGGCGGTTTCCCATCAGGTGATCAAGTGGGTGGATTTTCAGGTAACAGCAGAGGCCATGCAATGTGCGGCGGACTGGCAGATTCAGAACCGGGAGCTGGACTGGATTTCCCTGTTGGCAGGGGCGGCTACAAAATACGGCGGGGATTTTGGCAAATACAAAAAAGCGGATTTGGATCAGATCGCCCAAAAAGCGCTGGAGGGGGTTTCCCCTCGGGAGCAGACCGGAGAGCTGGCCAAATACTATGATTATTATTATGAAGCCTATGCCGCTGTATTGCAGGAGTTTTTGGGGGAATACACGCTGGAAAATGAGGCTGGGGAACAGGAGGAGCATTTTGGTGTCAAGGCCTTTTGCCCCATTGCCAAGGGCTATGATTTTTCTCATTATGACGATTTTGGAACCGGGCGGAATTATGGCTTTGCCAGAAAGCATTTGGGACATGATTTGCTGGGAAGCATCGGCACGCCCATTGTAGCGGTGGAAAGCGGTACGGTAGAGGCCATTGGCTGGAACCAGTACGGCGGCTGGCGGATCGGCATTCGCAGCTTTGATCAAAAGAGGTATTATTATTATGCTCATATGAGAAAAAATCACCCCTATCACTACCAGCTGAAGGAAGGAGATGTGGTAGCGGCGGGAGAGGTGATCGGTTATCTGGGCATGACAGGCTACAGCACCAAGGAAAACGTCAATAACATTAACGTTCCTCACCTGCACTGGGGGATGCAGCTGATTTTTGACGAGTCCCAAAAGGACGCAGTCAGCGAAATTTGGATTGACTGCTATCAAATTACCAAATTTTTATCCCAAAACCGGTCTGCTGTGGTTCAGGATCCCGGATCTCTGGATTATTTTCGGGCGGTTCCCTTTGACGAGCCTTCCTTGGAGGGGAAGGAGCTCAAAAATAAGCAGGACGTTTTGATGATCAATGATAAGTAAGGAGGAGGAGGGATGTTTTATACCATTCGACTGAAACGAGCCGTTGCAGTTTTGCTGATTGGGGCATTGACGGTATGGGGAGCGGCGGTGCTTTATCTTCCCACCCGCTCTGCCTTTTCCGAGCAGGATCAGGTGGAGCTGCCCATTGTGATGTATCATCATATTTTAAAGGATTCCGGCCGGTGGGGAAAATACGTGATCGGTCCCTCTGTTTTTGAACAGGATTTGGCATATTTAAAGGAGCAAGGCTACGAGACGGTGACAGCAGAGGATGTGATCGCTTATGTTTATCAGGGAACTCCTCTGCCCCAAAAGCCGGTGATGATCACCTTTGACGACGGCTATTACAGTAATTTTGTGTATGCCTGTCCTTTGCTGAAGCAGTATGGCATGCAGGGGGTGCTGTCTGTGATCGGCAAATACACCGATGTTTACAGCGAATCGGGAGAGGAAAACGCCAATTACTCTCATGTAACCTGGCAGCGGTGCCGGGAAATGATGGAGGAGGGAACCATGGAGCTGCAAAATCATACCTATGATTTGCACAGTATGTCCGCCGGCCGCCGGGGCTGTGGGAAAAGGCAGGGAGAGAGCGAAGAGGAGTACCGCAATATGCTGATCCAGGATGTGGGCAGGCTGCAGCGGCGGTTTGAGCAGGAAACGGGATATCTGCCCAGAGCCTTTACCTATCCCTTTGGGCAGATCAGTCCGGAATCGGAGGAGGTGCTGAAGGAGCTGGGCTTTTTGGCGGCCTTCACCTGCAACGAAGGGATGAATTACATTTCCCCCAATGACCCGGAGGGCTTGTATCATCTGAAACGGTATCTGCGCCCCTCCGGAAAGGATTCTCAAGCCTTTTTTCAGGGAATTTTACAGTAATTCAGAAAAGAGATATCCATGATGCAGCGGCCCCGGGCCTTTTCCCAAATTCAGACCGGCGCCAATGGCTCCCGTCAGAAATTGCTTTGCCCGAAAAACGCTTTCCTCCAGAGTAAATCCCTTCGCTAAAAAGCAAGCCATGGCGGAGGAAAGGGTGCATCCCGTTCCGTGGGTGTTAAAGGCCTTCAGGGGCTTTTCCTCAAACCAGAGAATTTGATTTTGGTCAAACAGCACGTCGGCCGCACCCGTCAGGTGCCCTCCCTTTACCACCACCGCAGAGCCTCCAGCCCGGTTTGAAATTGCCTCGGCCGCCTGCTCCATCTCACGGCGGGAGGTGATTTTATGGTGCCAAAGGAGTTCCGCCTCCGGCACGTTGGGAGTGATGATCCGAGCCAGGGGGAACAGCTTGTTTTGCAAGGCCTCCAGTCCGGCGGAATCCAGCAGCCGTCTTCCGCTGGTGGAGCAAAGCACCGGATCAACAACGATGTTTTTTGCGCCAAAGGGCTTCAGTCCTTCCGCTGCTGCCAAAATATTTTCTTTCGTTCCCAGCATACCGATTTTCACCGCGTCAGGGGGAAGATCCTCAAAAACGCAGGCCAGCTGGGCGGATACAAAGGAGGACGGAACCTCCAGAATGTCCCGCACCTCCACTGTATTTTGCGCCGTCAGGGCGGTGATCACGGTGGTGGCGTATACGCCCAAGGCCATAGCGGTTTTCAGATCTGCCTGAATACCAGCTCCGGCACCGGAATCAGACCCGGCAATGGTCAAAATACTGTTCAAACAAGCCCTCCTCCTCCATATTGATATAAAAATCCGCTGTTCTTTGGATTTCCTCCTGCTCCTTCTGAAAACAGGAATCATAAACCCCCACCACAACAAAACCGGCCTTTTTGGCGGTCTGAATGGCGTGGAGAGCGTCCTCAAACACAAAAACCTCCTCCTTGGGCAATACAAGCCTTCGGGCGGCTGTTTCGTAAATGTCCGGCCGATCCTTTCCCACACCCTCTTCCGTACAGGTCAAAATTGCTTCAAATAGCTGCAAAACGCCGTTCCGCTCCAGGGCTGCCAGGGCAGGCCCACGGTCGGAGGCTGTGGCAACGCACAGCTTTACCCCGTGAGTATGCAGAGCCTTCAGCAGGGAGAAGGCTCCTTTTTTTAAAAGCACCTGCTCCCGGTAAAAAACCTCTGCCCGGCGGTCAATATCCTCTAAAATTTCCGGCACGGAGGCGGTGACCCCAAACCGGTCTCTCAGCAAATTTGCAGACTGTACCAGGGTTAAGGTTTTGATTTCCTCATCCAGCCCGGGAGCTGGCGTCAGCCCAAGCTCCTTTAGGTATGTGGATCCAAAGGATTCCCACCATCCCATAGAATCCAACAGGGTTCCGTCCAGATCAAAAATAGCTCCCTTCATCGGCTCACCTCCCGGGCTGCTTTTAAAAGCTGTTTGCAGGCGCTGGTAATATCCTCCGCTCCAAAGATGGCAGAAACCACGGCAATTCCTGCAATTCCGCTGTTTTGCAGCCTTGCGGTATTGTTCGGACAGATTCCTCCGATGGCGCATACCGGAATGGGGACAGCGCTGCAAATGTCAGCCAATTCCTGTAAGGAAACGGCGTCTGCATCCGCCTTGGTAGAGGTGGGGAAGACCGCTCCCACTCCCAAATAATCCGCTCCCATTTGGCAGGCCAGCTTTGCCTGCTCCACTGTCTGAGCCGAAACGCCTATGATTTTATCCGCCCCCATCAGCCTGCGCACCTGCCCGGCCTCCATATCCCGCTGCCCCACATGAACCCCGTCAGCTCCGCAGGAAAGGGCGATATCCGCATAATCATTGATGATCAGCGGAATGCTGTATGCCTTACAAAGAGGAACCAGCTGCTGGGCCTCCCGGGCGGACCTTTCCCGATCCTTTTCCCGCAGCTGCACCATGGTTACCCCTCCCAGGATGGCTTGCTCCGTCACCTGGCAAAGGGAACGACCCTGCAGCCAGGCAGAATCCGTCACCGCATATAAGGTGAGGGCTTTTTTATCGAATTTCATACTTAGCCCCCTGTTCCAAGCCTGCTCCGTCCAGCAGGCTCATTTGATCGATCAGGAAATTCCGGCAGGTGGCATTTCCCTGATCGGCAGACAGCAGACTTGCTGCCCGTTCTCCGCACAGACCCATGGCGCAGACTGCCGCCGCCGTTCCCTCCAAGGGGGTTTGGGGATTTGCCGCACAGTATGCCCCAATCACTCCGGTCAGCATGCAGCCGCAGCCTGTAATGTTGGCCATCAGGGGAGACCCGTTATGGATGACGTAGGCTCGGGCTTGATCTGCTACAATGTCAATGGCTCCTGTGATGGCAACCACCGCCCCGGTGCGGGCGGAAAAGGCCTTGGCCAGAGAAATCATATTCTCCAGGGTTTCTCCTGTTACGGCGTCAGCCTCGGCCGCATCCACGCCCCGGGCGCCTCCCACTCCCTCTGCCAGGGTTTTGATTTCAGAGCTGTTGCCCCGAATGACAGAAAATTGAATTTCCTGCAGCAGTTTTTTGGCCGTGTTGGTTCGAAGGGAAGAGGCGCCCACCCCTACCGGATCCAGCACCACAGGCCGGCCTAATTGATTGGCTCGTTTTCCCGCCGCCAGCATAGAGGCGATGGTTCTTTCGTTCAAGGTGCCGATGTTCAGCACCAAGGCGTTGCATAAAGCGGTAATTTCTTCTACCTCTCCAATGTCGTCTGCCATAATGGGCGAGCCGCCGCAGGCCAGCAGGATGTTGGCGCAGTCGTTCACCGTTACATAATTGGTGATGCAGTGCACCAGAGGATGAGTTTTTCTTACCTTTTGTAAGCATTCTTTCAGCATTTTTTAAGCATCTCCTTTATAAAATATCCATCCTATAAAATATCAATCCATTCGCCCTGTAAGGCCTTGTTCATACTTCTTACCGCACAAAATTTCCCGCACATGGAGCAGGTGTCCTCCTGCTCGGGTGCCCGCTCTGCCCGGATTCGTTTGGCCGTTTCAGGATCCAAAGCGCAGTCCCACTGCGCCTCCCAGTCCAAGGCTCTTCTGGCCCTGGCCATGCGGTCGTCCTGTTCTCTGGCTCCGGGAATATGCTTGGCGATGTCCGCTGCATGAGCGGCAATTTTACTGGCCATAATGCCCTGCTTCACATCCTCCTGATTGGGCAGAGCCAAATGCTCCGCCGGAGTCACATAGCACAAAAAGGCCGCTCCCGCCGCCGCCGCTGCCGCTCCTCCAATGGCGGCGGTGATGTGATCGTAGCCGGGGGCGATATCGGTCACCAGCGGCCCCAGCACATAAAAGGGTGCTCCCTGGCAAATGGTTTGCTGCAGCTTCATATTGGCTTCAATTTGATCCAAAGGCATGTGCCCGGGGCCTTCTACCATCACCTGCACATCCCGTTCCCAGGCTCGTTTGGTCAGCTCTCCCAGCCGAACCAGCTCTTCTATCTGACACACGTCTCCTGCGTCAGCCAGACAGCCCGGCCGACAGGCGTCTCCCAAGGATATGGTAACGTCATATTCTCTGCAAATTTCCAGCAGCTCGTCATAATACTCATAAAAAGGATTTTCCTGCCCGGTCATGCACATCCAGGCAAACACCAGGGAGCCACCCCGGGATACAATATTCATCTCCCGCTTGTGCTCCTTGATCTGGCGGATGGTCTGGCGGGTGATGCCGCAGTGAAGGGTGACGAAATCCACTCCGTCCTGGGCGTGCAGCCGAACCACCTCGATAAAATCCCGGGCGGTCAGCTCTCCCAGATCCCGCTGATAATGAATCACTGCGTCATACACCGGCACGGTACCGATCATGGCCGGGCATTCTGAGGTCAGCTTTCTGCGGAAGGCTGAGGTATCCCCGTGAGAGGACAGATCCATAATGGCCTCCGCCCCCATGTGAACCGCCGTCATCACCTTTTTCAGCTCAAGGTCATAATCCTTGCAGTCCCGGGACACCCCCAGATTCACGTTGATTTTGGTTTTCAGCATAGAGCCCACGCCGTTGGGATCCAGAGAGGTATGGTTTTTGTTGGCGCAGATCACGGCTTGTCCGGCGCCCACCAGTTCCCGAATTTCCTCCGGCGTTCTTCCTTCTTTTTTTGCCACCGTCTCCATTTGGGGAGTGATGATCCCCATACGGGCAGCTTCCATTTGCGTGTGGTACATAGCTTTTCTCCTGTTTTGTAAAATTTTTGAAACAAAAAACGGAACCCTCCTGATGTGAGGCTTCCGTATTACGGACGTTTGTTCTTCCTACGTTGGCATTACCCAAATCAGGTGCAGTCAGAAAACCCATCAGGTTCCTGACAAGGGTCGAAGTTGATGACTTCCTCTCAGCCTGCTGCACAAGCTCCCCTGCATCATATTTTTTTGTTATTGTTATTATACTATGTTTTTCCCGGTTTGTCAAGGGGCGGAAAGGGGGAGATTGCTTTTTCTGTCTATGAAAAACCGGCGCCCTCCTTTTTGGGGGCGCCGGGCGGGGTTACAGATCATCTGCGTCCTGCACGGGAACCTCGTTTTTATTCACCGGCTGACCGGTGTAGCTTCCCTGCGGGTCGGTTCGTTTCATTTTGGGCGACACATAAGCGTCTATAACCTCCTGCACCTTTTGGGTTGGTTTGTGACATTTTTTCATAATAGCTCGCCGCCTTTCTGTGATAGCCCTGATCCATTCCGCTGTTAGTATGAAACAAAAAAATTTTTTTATGCAAACCATAAATTTGCTTCAAAGCATTTTTTTCCTTCTGATTTTTGACCGAGAACATACCAAAGCTGCTGTTCTCCACCGGAAAACAGGGTCATGGACTCCCGGTAGCGGCATTCCCGATGATAGCGGATCATCAGGGAGGAAACGGGCTGCTCCATGGGCGTGCAGTTGCAAACCAGATCGGCATATTCTGCATTGTTGAGATGCTGATTCTGATCAATCAAGGAGTAGGAAGCCAAAAAAACGCCGGCGGGAGACACAGGCAGCTTTTTGATTTTGTGCCTGGGAGGAGGGCATTCCTCCGGCGGGAAAAAGGCGGCAAGGCGATGGTCATACTCCCGCAGAATTTTTTGCTCCAGGGTGTCAACCATAATCCAGTTGGTGTCAATCACGCCGCACAAAATGCCCGCTTTCCAAAATTCGGTTTTCCGGTAAAAGCTGGCTCGGTAAGGGGCAAAGGGCTGTGTGCGGAGGGTAACGGTATCGTAGGGCTGCAGCTGGTGAAACACAGTGGCCTTTAAATCGTTGATTAAAAAGGCGGTGTGGGTTTTTTCGTGAATCTCCGGTGTCAGCCCGATGGCGTCGCTGTGCTCCCGGCTGATTTGCTGGGCCTGACGAAGCATAGCACTGTATTTCATGTATCCTCTGAAGTCACATTCAAAGCCTGTGACCGTAATTTGCTTTTCAAATACTCCCATTTTTCAAACGCTCCCATCTATATGAAATCCACCAATCCTGCGGCGCCTATCTTAAAAGAAGGTCATTTGACTGGATTCGTCCATCCCGTCCAGACAGCCCTGATTGCGGAGGGCTTCCACCACGGTTTTGGTTAATTTCGCTCGGGTTTGCAGATCCTCCACAGAGAAGAAGGGCTCTTCCTCCCGGGCGGCAATGATGGCCTTGGCCGCATTGTCACCCAGCCCGTTTAATGCGTTGAGAGACGGCCTGATTTTTCCTTCCCCTTCCGGCTTGAACCGAACACCGTCCGACACCTCCAGGCTGATGGGCAAAAAGGTAATCCCTCTTGCGTACATCTCAATACACATTTCCAATATGGTCACCATATTTTTATCCTTTGCCGTGGGGTTTTGCATCAGCTCCAGCTCCTGTTTTTTGGCCTTTGCAATTTCAGGCCCCTTGCACATAAATTCCGCGTCAAAATCATCTGCCCGAACGGAAAAGTAGGTGGAATAGTATTCTGCCGGGTAATTCACCTTAAAGTAAGCAATCCGAAAGGCCATAGTCACATAAGCCACCGCATGAGCCTTCGGGAACATATATTTGATTTTTTTACAGGAATCGATGTACCAGTCCTCCACCCCGTGCTGACGCATCAGCGCCTCCTGTTCCTCACTCAGACCCTTTCCCTTTCTCACGCTTTCCATGATCTTGAAGGCGGCCAGATTGGGCAGACCCTTGCGGATCAGGAAGGTCATAATATCGTCCCGGGTGCAGATCACGTCCATCAGGGTCAGTCCGTCATTGACAATCAAATCCTGGGCGTTCCCCAGCCAAACGTCCGTTCCGTGGGATAAGCCTGAAATCCGAACCAGCTCGGCAAAGGTGGTGGGCTTGGTGTCCACCAGCATCTGACGGACAAATTTGGTGCCGAATTCCGGCACCCCGAAGGTTCCCACAGGGGAGCCGATCTGCTCGGGGGTGACCCCCAGGGCGGCGGTGCCTGTAAACAGGCTCATGGTAGGGCCGTCGTCCAGCTGGATGGTAGTGGCGTCTATGCCGGTCAAATCCTCCAGCATACGGATGACGGTGGGATCGTCGTGCCCCAGAATATCAAGCTTTAACAGATTTTTGTCAATGGAGTGATATTCAAAATGGGTGGTGATAATATCAGAATCACGGTCGTCCGCCGGATGCTGAATGGGACAGAAATTGTAAATTTCATTGTCCTTGGGAACGATGATAATGCCTCCCGGATGCTGGCCGGTGGTGCGCTTGATGCCGGTGCAGCCCAGAGCCAGCCGTTCCTTTTCCGCTCCGTTTAAATTTCGCCCGGTTTTCTCCATATATTTTAATACATAGCCGTAAGCGGTTTTTTCCGCCACAGAACCAATCGTTCCTGCCCGGAACACGTGCCCCTCTCCGAACAGCACCTCGGTATATTTATGAGCAATGGGCTGATAATCTCCGGAAAAGTTCAAGTCAATATCCGGTTCCTTATCCGCATTAAAGCCCAAAAAGGTTTCAAAGGGAATGTCGTGCCCGTCCTTTTTCATGACGGGCGCACCGCATTTGGGGCAGGCCTTGTCCGGCATGTCGCAGCCGGAGCTGTAGTTGCTGTCTGTTAAAAATTCCGAATACTTACAGTCCGGGCAAACGTAATGAGGAACTAAGGCGTTTACCTCGGTAATACCCGCCATAAAGGCAATGAGAGAGGAGCCCACAGAACCACGGGAACCAACCAGATACCCGTCTGAGTTGGACTTGGCCACCAGCTTTTGGGCGATCATATACATCACCGCAAAGCCGTTTTCAATAATGGGCTTCAGCTCCCGCTCCATGCGGGTGGCTACAATTTCAGGCAGGGGATCTCCGTAAATCCGCTTGGCTTTAGCATAGCACATTTCTGTCAGATCCTCCGGCGCCCGATCCATTTTGGGGGGGAAGGTTTCCTTGGGGGTGGGGCGGATCACCTCAATCATATCCGCAATTTTTTGCGGATTGGTGATCACCAGCTCCTTTGCCTGCTCCAAAGGCAGATAAGAAAATTCCGCCAGCATTTCCTCCGTTGTTCTGAAATACAGGGGAGCCTGAAAGCCTGCGTCGTCAAAGCCCTGGGCGGTCAGCAGCACCTCCCGGTAAATGGCGTCCTCCGGGTTAAGAAAATGAACGTCTCCCGTGGCTACCACCAGCTTGTGATGTACCTCACCCAGCCGGATAATCTCCAGGTTGATGTCAATTAACGCCTGTTCATTGGGCACAATTCCGTTTCTCACCATAAACTGATTGTTCCCCAAAGGCTGAATTTCATAATAATCATAAAAATTGGCCAGTGCTTCAATTTCCTGTGCCGGTTTTTTTTGCAGAATGGCCTGATACAGCTCTCCCGCCTCGCAGGCCGAGCCGATGAGAAGTCCTTCCTTGTGCTTCAGATAGACGCTTTTGGGGATCCGGGGGGTTCTGTAAAAGTAGTTTAAGTGAGCCTCTGACACCAGCTTGTATAAATTCTTCAGTCCCACCAGATTCTGCACCAGGATAATGGCATGATAGGCTCTTGATTTCCGGATATCCGCCGTTGCAGCCAGGGCGGTGTTCAGCTCCTTGATATGGGAAACAGAGTAATCCTTTTGAATCAGCTCAAAGCATTTGAGCATAATCCCCGCCGCTGCTGCCGCATCATCGCAGGCACGGTGGTGATGCTCCAGGCTAACGCCCAGATGCTTTGCCACAATGTTTAATTTATGCCGGTTCAGCTCCGGGAACATGGCTCGAGCCATCTCCAGGGTATCCAAAACCGTGTGCCCAACAGGAATGTTTTGTTTGCGGCAGGCCTCCCGGATAAAGGACATGTCAAAGGATGCATTATGAGCCACCATCACGCCCTTTCCAGCAAACTCCATAAACCGAGGAAGAACCTGGGTGATAGGCGGCGCATCCTCCACCATAGGGGTTGTAATGCCGGTCAATTCCGTAATATTGGCGGGAATTTCTCTTCCCGGGTTGACAAATTCAGAAAAGGTTTCGGTAATTTTTCCGCCCTGCACCTTCACTGCGCCGATTTCAATGATATCGTCTCCTGCCGGGGACAAGCCGGTGGTTTCCAAATCAAATACGATAAAGGTATCGTCAAAGGAGGCGTCCTGTTTGCCGGAAACAACAGACAGAGTATCGTTGACCAGATAGGCCTCTACCCCGTAGATAATTTTAATCCCGCTGTCTCCCGCTGCCTTAAAAGCAAGGGGAAAGCTTTGCAGCACCCCGTGATCGGTAATGGCGATGGCAGGATGCCCCCATTGAATGGCTGTTTTGACCAGGCTTGCGGCGGGAGCGATGGCGTCCATGGCGCTCATTTGGGTATGTACATGCAGCTCGATCCGCTTTTGGTCGGCATTGTCCTGCCGGGTTTCTTTTTTGCCCAGCATAATCGCCCGGATCATGATCACCGTTTCGTGATCGTATTTATCCTCGCTTAAATCGCCTTTTACAATGATCCGTTCTCCGGTGTGCAGCCCCTCGTCCAGACTTTTTTCAAAGTTTTTATCACAGATCAGCTTGCAGTTGATGGAGAAGGTCAGGTCGGTAATGCTGACGGTGTAAATCAGCATCCCTCGTCTGGTTTCCCGCTTGTCCAGCTTAAAAATATCCCCTTCTGCAATGACGGCACCGTATTCCTGCCCCAATTCAATCAGAGGGGTGGGCTTTCCCTTAAAGGCCTTGCCGTAAATGGCGTCTCCCGGCTTTTTTTCCTCTGAGGCGGCGGCCTTCGCCTGGGAAACATACTGCTTTAGCTGATCTGCCTGCTCCTGCTCAAATTGGGCAATGGTATCCACGGGAGCAGGGTCGGGGGAAGCAGGAGGCGCCCCGTCTGCCTGATCCAGCAATGCGTCCCACCCCTCCTCAGGAGAAGTCTGCTCCGGCTGTTCCTGCCGGCGGACGATCAGCTTAACGGCAGACAGATTCAACCGGTTTTTGATTTGCAGCTCCGCCTCCTTGAGGGCGGCCAGCTCCACCGGCTGGGGACATAAAATCACCAGCTCCATTGTTCTGTTTGATAAATCTATTACGCTTTCAGGCAGCAGCTCGCCCCGGCAAAGAGCGGGGGGGAATGAAATTCCCGGCAGCCATTGAATCAAATCCTTCATGATCGGTTCTCCTATCCTTGTTCCAGTTCTGCCAGCAGAGCGGCAACTGCCT
Organism: Clostridia bacterium; assembly: GCA_034117945.1. Taxonomy (GTDB): domain Bacteria; phylum Bacillota; class Clostridia; order HGM11514; family HGM11514; genus SIG438. The sequence continues at coordinate 16,835 of JAXEOR010000030.1, forward strand.
GCTCCTGGGGCACCTTCCGTATAATTTCACCCTTTCGGAACAGCAAAACACAGCCCTTTCCCCCTGCCAGCCCCAGGTCGGCGTCCCGAGCTTCTCCGGGGCCGTTCACGGCACAGCCCATTACGGCTATCTTCAGGTTTTTTTTGCAGCCCTCTACTGCCTTTGTAACCTGCTCTGCAATGGGAATCAGGTCAATGTTGCACCGGGCGCAGGTGGGGCAGGATACCACAGTTACTCCTTCCCTGCGCAGGCCGGCGGCTTTGAGCAGCTCCTTGGCACAGCGCACCTCCTCCACCGGATCGGCAGTGAGGGAAACCCGGATGGTATCTCCGATGCCGTCCAGCAAAAGGGCGCCGATTCCCATGGCAGATTTGATGATCCCTCCGTAGGCGGTGCCTGCTTCTGTCACTCCCACATGCAGAGGATAGTCAGACTGCTGATGCATCAGCCGATAGGCGGCAACAGTGTCCGCCACTGTGGAGGATTTGAGAGAGACGGCAATTTGATCAAAGCCGCACTGCTCCAGCAGGCGGATATGCCCCATAGCACTTTCCACCATAGCCTCCGGGCAGGGACGGCCGTATTTTTTCAGCAGGGCAGGCTCCAGGGAGCCGCCGTTCACACCGATTCGGATGGGAATTTGTTTCCGGCCGGCCAGATCCGCCGCCGCCTTCACCCGATCCATAGAGCCGATATTTCCCGGATTGATCCGCACCTTGTCAATGCCCCGTTCCATACAGGTCAGAGCCAGGCGATAGTCAAAATGAATATCCGCCACCAGAGGAAGGTCGGTTTGTTCCTTGATTTTGTCGATACATTCCGCCGATTCCATATCCGGCACCGCCAGGCGCACAATTTCGCAGCCGGCCTGCTCCAGCCGCTTGATCTGAGCGACCGTGGCGGGAATGTCCTTTGTTTTTGTATTTGTCATGGACTGAATGGAGACGGGGGCACCCCCTCCAACCAGTATGGTTCCGATTTTAATTTGTTTGCTCATGACAGTCTCTCCGTTATGTGAAAAATTTTAAAATATCCTGATACGTGACTACCAGCATAAGGAGCAGCAAAAGTCCCATGCCGATCATGTGCACGAAGCCTTCTTTTTCGGGCGGGATGGGCTTGCGGCGGATCAGCTCTACCAGCAGGAAGAACACCCGCCCCCCGTCCAGCGCCGGAAAGGGCAGCAGATTAAATACGCCCAGGTTGACTGCAATCAGCGCAGTCAGATACAATAAATCCAAAAATCCCGCCTGAACGGATTTGCCGATTTCGTTGACAATGCCGATGGGGCCGGACATATCCGACAGCCCCACCCTTCCCTGAAACAGGCTGACAAAGGAGTACAGCACCAGCCGCACGGTTAAAAAGCACTGGAAGAAGGCCCGGTGCAATACGGTAAATACCGTGTTGTCCTGCTGCTGCATATAATAGCCGAACATGTATTGCTCATAGGAAACGGGATTGCCGTTTTCATCTGTGCTTTCTACGGTTTCCAGCTTGGGCGTGATGGTTTTGGTCAGCTTTTCTCCGTTGCGCTCCAGCACAACCTCCATTTCCTCATAATTGCTTTTGTACATTTCAAATTGCAGCTCGGAAGGGATATGCACCCGATTGCCGTTGATTTTGATAATCCGATCCCCCGGTTCAAAGCCGGCCTCCCAGGCAGGGGTGTCGGGAATGACCTCCGCCACCACGTTGGTGGATACCACATCTCCTGAGTTGGCATACAAAATAATGTACAGCAAAAAGCCCAGCAGAATGTTCATCAGCGCCCCGGCAACCATCACAAGCAGTCTTGCCCAGGGGCTTTTGTTGCAAAGGGCACCGCTGCTTTCTGAGGCCTCGTCCTCTCCCTCCATGCTGCAATAGCCTCCTATGGGCAGTAGACGCAGGGAATATTTTGTTCCTCCCTTGGTAAAGGAAAACAGCTTAGGCCCCATGCCGATGGCAAATTCATGAACGGTCACGCCCACCGCCTTTGCGGCGGCCAGATGCCCCGCTTCGTGAACGGCGATCAAAAGGCCGAATACAATGATTGCGGCCACAATGGTTAACATCATAGCAAGCCTCGCTTTCTGTCCGCACCTGGTGTTGCTTACTTTCCTGTCCTGCGGACGGGAGGGAAAGAGTTGGTCTTAAACGCAAAAGTTCTCTTTATGAAATCCGGGCGGCGGTAAATTCTCTCGCCCACCGATCTGCCTCCAAAATGGTATCCAGATCCGGAGCGGAAACAACGGAATGAGCCTCCATAGCGGCCTCAATCTGCTCCGGAATGTCCAAAAAGGAAATGTTCCCCTGCAAAAAAGCCTGCACGGCAATTTCGTTGGCCGCATTCATCACGCAGGGCATGGTGCCGCCCTTTTTGCCGGCTTGGTATGCCAGCCCCAGGCAGCGGAAGGTTTCCGGATCCGGCTGATCAAAGGTAAGCTGATTCCACCGGGTGAAGTCTACCTCCTTTGCAGGAGAGGGCACCCTTTGGGGATAGGTAAGAGCCAGCTGGATGGGCAAACGCATATCCGCCGTTCCCAGCTGAGCCAAAATAGCGTTATCGCAGAACTGCACCATGGAATGGACAATACTTTGCCGATGGATCAGCACCTGAATTTGCTCCAGCTCTGCTCCGAACAGCCATTTTGCCTCCAGCACCTCCAGCCCCTTGTTCATCAGGGTGGCGGAGTCGATGGTGATTTTACTGCCCATGCTCCAGTTAGGGTGCTGCAGGGCGTCAGCAGCAGTGACGTGCTCCAGCTGCTCCCTGGTTTTTCCGAAAAAAGGCCCGCCTGAGGCGGTGAGCAGAATTTTTTGCAAAAAGGGACGGTTCCCCTCCAGACATTGAAAAATCGCAGAATGCTCGCTGTCTACCGGCAAAATGGAAACGCCCTGCTGTTTTGCTTCTTTGGTTACCAGCTCGCCGGCGGTGACCAGCGTTTCCTTGTTGGCCAGGGCGATGGTTTTTCCCGCCCGGATGGCGGCAAGGGTGGGCTTTAAGCCAACGCTGCCCACCATGGAGGTGACCACCGTATCCCCCTCCGGCAGGGTGGCGGCCTGGAGCAGTCCGTCCATCCCCTGTACCAGCTTGGTATCGGTGTCCTGCACCCGTACCTTCAGATCTCTGTAGGCTCCATCATCATACACAGCGCAAAGAGAGGGGTGAAAGGTGCGGATTTGCTGTTCCAATAAAGCAATATTTCGGTTGGCTCCGATGGCCGCAATCTTAATTTGCTCCAGCCCGGCGGCTACCTCCAGGGTTTGGGTTCCGATGGAGCCGGTAGAGCCTAAAATGATAATGTTTTTTTGTTCCAATGGAGATTCCTCATTTCACGAAAAGTGTAAAGTGGGCTAAAAACAGGCAAACGGCAGGGGCGGTGAACAGGATACTGTCAAACCGATCCATGATGCCGCCGTGGCCGGGCATGAGATTGCCGAAATCCTTAATCCCCCGTTCCCGTTTGATCCAGGAGGCGGTCAGATCCCCGATCTGAGCCAGCAGTCCCAGACTAAGCCCCAGCCCCATCAGGGGCAGATAATGAACGGTAATGGTTTGATCCAAAAACAAACCGTACAGCAAGGCCGCAGCCGTGGTTCCCACCAGCCCTCCGATTGCCCCCGCAACTGTTTTATGAGGACTGATATGGGGGCAAAGCTTTCGTTTTCCAAAGGCCCGACCTGTGAAATAGGCGAAGGTATCCGTGAGCCATGCTCCTCCCAAAATCAGCCAGATTGCATAAAATCCGAACTCCGCCTGCCTGACCCATACCAAGCAGGCCAGAGAGCAGGGAACATAAATCTGAAAAAACAGCAGATTGGTCAGGTCGGAAAAGGAGACCGCCCCCGGACGGGACAGCATCACCGCCGCCCCCAGCACCAAATCAATCAATAACACAGTTACAATCAAAGAAAGAGAGGGCAAAAGAGGAATCAGCGCCCCTGTGATCATGCCGATGCCCACCAGCAGCCTGTGGGACAGATAATCAAAGGCTCGGTATAATTCAAACAGTCCGATCACAGAAATCACTGCCGCAGCAATTTTCAGCACCCAGATATTTCCGCATAAAATCACCGCAAATAACACCGCCAAAGCCACAATGGCGGACAAAATCCTTGTTTTCATGATTTTTCCTCCGTATTTTTATCTTCCGCCGTAGCGGCGATCCCGATGTTGAAAATCTGCAATCATTTTGTCAATGTCCTTGGGAGAGAAGTCCGGCCAGTTGATGTTGGAATACCAAAATTCCGAGTAAGCCGCCTGCCACAGCATAAAATTGCTCAGCCGCAATTCTCCGCTGGGACGGATGATCACGTCCGGATCGGGCACATGGCTGGTGTACAGCAACCGGCTGATGCTGTCCTCTGTAATATCCTCCGGCTGCAGCTGCCCTGACTGTACCTGACGGGCCAGCTCTCTGGCGGCGTGGGTAATTTCCTCCCGGCCGCCGTAATTGACGGCTAAATTCAGAATCAGACCGGTGTTGTTTTTGGTAATTTCCTCCGCATGACCGATCTTATCCCGGATCCGCTCCGGCAGACCGGCGATGTTTCCCACCACCCGGATCACCGAGTTTTTGCCTGCCAGATTTTTGTCTGCATTGGCCAGATAGTCATAAAGCAGATCCATCAGCGCGTCCACCTCTTCTTTCGGGCGGGACCAATTTTCGGTGGAAAAGGCATAGGCGGTGAGCGCCTGCACCCCAATGGAATCGCAGTATTCCGCAATTTTTTTCAGCGTATCGGCACCGGCCTTGTGCCCGGCGGAACGGGGCAGTCCCCGTTTTTTTGCCCAGCGGCCGTTTCCGTCCATAATAATACCGATGTGCTTTGGAATAACCCAGTCCTTTTCCGGGGTCTGTTTCTTTTTGATCCAAAAGGCCATATGTATCCTTCCTCCTGACAGCAGCGTTCTTTCCCTATAATATTATTATCATATCACAAAAAGAAATCTTTGTCTATCAAAAAGAAAAATTTTTTCTGTATCGCAAAAAAATTGCGGCGGAAGCCCCGCCGCTTAACAGGAGCCCTCCTGTTTTTTCGGCGGATGCTCCTTTTGTTCAAAATAAGCGCAGGGATCCTGTAGGCTTAAGGTGTTTACCATAATTTGCTCCAGATTGCATTTTCCGTTTACCTGATGAATACAGTCGCTGGCACAGTTGATATTTGTCATGGTGCTCCCTCCTTGTAACACAATTGTTTGCAAAATCAAAAAAAATATACGGCGGAAAAAAGAGGGCAGGCAAACAGGGTTTGTTTGCCCGCCCTTATTGAAACAACCTCCGGGGTTGGGGATAGGGGGAAGCCCCCGGTTGGGGGGGTACAGTGCTATAGTATGAAAAAAATAAAAAATTGTGAAGGTTCTCTTGTGTTTTTTCAAAAAATCAGTTATGATAACAGTATAAGGCCTTTGCTCCGGGGTCAAAATAATGAAGTCCGGCCGTTGTTTTGATTAAAAAAACGGCGGTTTTTGCGGAGCGAGGCTGTAAGGAGGAGAGCCTTGAGCCGCTATGTGATTCTTTCGCCCTGCTGTCCCCAGCCTGTTCTGGACTTGCTGGAGGAGCAGGGGTGCCATATTATTGTTACAAAACAGCAAAAAAATATGCCTTTGGCTGAGCAGTATCATGCGGATTTGCAGGCCTTTGCACCGGATGAGCACACCCTTGTGGCCGCTCCCGGCGTGTGGGAGGAGTACCGTTGGGAGCTGGAGCCTGTGGGGATCCGCGTCCTTCGGGGAAGGACAGACTCGAACGGGCACTACCCTGCCACCGCCGCATATAATATAGCGAGGGTGGGATCTACAGCCTTTGGCCTGGGCGCCGGGGTGGATCCGGTGGTTCTTGAGGAGCTGGAAAAGCGGCGGGTTTCCTTTTGTCCGGTGCGCCAGGGCTATGCCGCCTGCTCGGTGGCGGCGGTAAGCGATCGGGCTGTGATCACCTCAGACAGGGGGATCACAGCGGCGGCAAAGAGGGCAGGAATGGAATGTTTGCTGGTGTCGCCGGAGGGGATTTTGCTGCCCGGCTGCGAGCATGGGCTGATCGGCGGGTGCTTTGGGGAAATTCGCCCCGGCCTTTTGATTGCCGCAGGGGATGTTTCCCTGTACCCTTGGGGAAAGGAAGCCCTGGCATTATTTGCCCGCCATGGGGCAAGGCTGATACAGCACAGGGGACATGAATTATTTGATTTTGGAGGGATGTTGTCTTTGGAAGGGAAGTGATGGATTGATCGTGTCCGTTGGGATCCCCCGCCGAAGGGAGGGGGAGTTTGATTTGAATTTTTCGTCCCGGCAGCTGATCCGCTATGACAAGGGCGGCTTTCGGTTTTCGGACGTTATGATAGAGGAGGCGGAGCGGCCGGATTTTTGCCGCAGGCTTGCCGATGTGATCTTAGCCGGATATCGGCCTCATTTATTATCCGCCTTGGTGAAAAAACGGTATTTTTATTTTACGGCCGCAGAGCAGGAGGAAATTGACCGGATTGCTCAAAGCTATCAAAACTGCAAGGTGCGGCTGGGGGAGGACAGATACGGGGAGGTTTTGGCTGGCCGTCTGGAGCAATTTTTGGAGCAAAGCAGGGAGATCAATCTGGAGGGCTTTGTCCTGTTCCGGATGGAGGATTACCGCCGCCAACTGGAGGAAACGGTTGACCGGGCGGCGGAGGATTATCTGGTGGATCGGGAATATAAGGAGTTTATCGGCATGCTGAGCTGCCTGGCGGAAATTCAGCCCTGCCTGGTTGAGCTGGTTCACGTTATGCCGCTGGAATCGGGGGAATACGGCATGTTTGACGGGGATGAAGCCCCCATTGTATCCAGGGAAACAGACCAGCCCTTTGGTGCGCTCACCCCGGAGGATTTGCTGCTCAGCCGGCTGATCACCCTTTCCCCGGAGCGCATTGTGATTCATCGCCGGCAGGAATTTCCCAGCCAGGAGCTGGTGAATACCCTGCTGAATGTGTTTGGGGAAAAGGTTCGGTTTTGCAGCGGCTGTTCCTTTTGTTCGGAAAATAAATAAAAAAAGGATTGCATTGGAAGAAAAAATATAATATAATAATAAAAGAATCTTACATGAGAAGAGGTGCAAGGGATGGAAAAATGGTATGAGCAGGCATGGGGAGAGGTTTGTGGCAAGCTGGAGCAGACTGCGGAACAAATCGGTGCCTCTTATCCTCATGTTTGCAAAACCGATGTTTATGACTGCGAAAAAGCCGCCTGGTGGACCAACGGGTTTTGGCCGGGGATTCTTTGGCTAGCCTATCGGGAAACCAAGGAGGAAGGGTATGCCCGGTA